>JANLYZ010000301.1:0-15261 GCA_031365905.1 Chloracidobacterium sp.
TCGCGCGCAACGGAAACGTCGAAGACCCAAATGGCTTGATCGGCAATCCGACGGTATTCATTCGCTAATGCAAACGCGGTTTTGTTGTTGGTCCAGTTAAACTCGACAGTGCGCTCGAGTTTGTCACGTTCCAGCTTCAGGCGCATCGTGCCCATGTGGGGAAACTTCTTGTCTGACTGGTAAATCTCGGTTGACTCCAGGAAGTGGAGTTCAGTCCAGGCGCCCACCACACGCCGGAGCGCGCTCATGGAGAGATTGATGGGCTCCTCGATTGAAGTCTCTTCGCCCTTCCGCTCAAACGTAATCTTGCCGCGACCGATGGCGTCATGCTCGACGAGTATGTGGCGCACGTAGAAGTCGGGTTGCGTAAATTCGTAGGAGTAACGAGTGGTGTCAGGTGGCTTCTTGTTGTCTTCGCGTCTCTGTACGGCGGGCGATGCCGCGGGCACGGCCGGTGCAGATTCCTGTTGTCTCTCGTTCATCTTGGTCTGCGCGGCCAAGCGGGGTACGGCAACGAGAAACACCGCGCCCAATAGAATGAACGCGGCGGAGAGAGACTGCTTCCTGAAAATCTGTTTGGCCATTAACTTTCGCGTAGCGGACATTCTAAGCCAAGGTTGTGTTGGAGAGAAACCGCAACGCTCTTTACTGGGACTGCGGGCGTCCCGCCCGCTACGAGCTTAGCGAGAATGACGTCACGATGCTGCCCTTTCGTTAGGTGAGCGGGCGGGACTCCCGCGGTCCCAGCGAAGAGCTTGACTTGTTTGTGCCAAATTGAGGGAAGGTGTAGCGGGTGCGCAGCGCTCTTGCGGGTTACTCAAACCGAACAGAAACCAGCTTCGAAACGCCCACTTCCTGCATGGTCACGCCATACAGCGCACGCGCCATCTCCATCGTTCGCTTGTTATGAGTGATAACAATGAACTGCGTGTTGGCCGACATTTGCGCGACCTTGTCTGTGAATCGTCCGACGTTTGCTTCGTCAAGCGGCGCATCCACTTCGTCGAGCAAACAGAAGGGCGACGGCCGGTAATGGAAAATTCCCAGCACCAACGCAAGCGCCGCCATCGCTTTCTCGCCGCCTGAAAGCAGCAGCACGTTTTGCAGTCGCTTGCCGGGAGGCTGAGCGATCACGTCGATGCCCGCTTCGAGCACATCGTCGCCTTCAATCAAACTCATCTCGCCTTTGCCGCCGCCGAAGAGCTCCTGGAAAAGTTCACTAAAGTTCTTGTTGATCTGCTCAAACGCATGACGGAAGCGTTCGCGCGAGCGTCGCTTGATTTCACGCAGGGCTTCTTCAGTTGAAGCAATGCTGTCGACGATGTCCTGACGTTGCGTCGTCAGGAACAAGAGCCGCGCTTCGTTTTCCGACAACTCTTCAAGCGCCATCATGTTGACGCCGCCAAAGCTTTCAATTCGCGCGCGCAACTCTTCCACGCGAGCTTGGGCGGTCTCCAGATCAAACGCATCATCAACCGGCTGCTCTCGCGCTAAGTCTTCAAGCGACTGATTCAACTCGGCCATGCAGTTTTCGCGAACAAACGTCAGCCGGGCCTGCGCTTCGGCGCGCTGCACTTCGATCCCTGCCCGCGCATCGCGTACTTCCGCCGCATGACGATTCAGTTCCGAAAGGTGTGAAGCCATCAGGTCGGCTCGCTGTCGTGCCTCTTCGAGCTGATTGGTGATTGCCGCGATCTCCTGTTCTTCCCTCTCTTTTTCCGCGGCGACCGTGCTCGCCTGATATTCGAGGTCCGCGATTGACGCCCGCAGCGCTGCGAGGCGCTCCGCTGTTTCCACCAACTCCAAACGGTGTCGTTCGATCCGACTAGCCAAGTCTGCGAATTCGGCTTCCATGCGACGGAGTTCAGCGGCCGTACTGCGTCTGCGCTCAGTGGCTGCGGCCGCAGCGGCGCGTTGTCCACCCAAGCCTTCGCTCTCGGTTTCTGCCGCTCGACGCGCTTCAGCTAGCAGAGCGGTGGCTGCCACTACGGTCTCAGTTGCAGCCAAACGCGCTCCCTCCGATTGCTCGGCATCAACGATCGCGCTGCTGCGACGTCCTTCGATCTCAAGCCGTTCGTGTTCGACTCGCCCGACTTCATCGGCGACGACGCGCAGGTGACGTTCGGCGCGCTCGATCTCGTGGGCCAAACCGGTCGCCGTCACTTCGCGGGCCATGGCCTCGCGCTCCTCCCGGCCGATTGCTTCGTTCAAAATCAAGACGGCGTCTTCGAGGCCAACGAGGCTGGTGCGCGCGCTTGCGGCTAACGCTTCCGCTGAAGTTGTCTCCGCACTCAACACTTCCGCGCGCGCTTCGAGTTCGCGTAATTCCCGTTTGAAGGTTAGTAACCCGGCACCCTCTTCAAGCGCTCGTGCATCGCCCGCGCTCACAAATTGTCCGCTCGCTACCCAATCGCCGTTAAGAGTTACAAAAACTTCCCCGGTCGCAAGCGACTTCGTCATCGCGTCGTCAAGGTTGGCAGCCAGACGCGCGTTCATCTTCTCCGGAAGAGTGCGATTGAGAACAGACAAGAGTTCCCGTGGCGCTCCCAGCAGATCGGCAATTTTCAGATCCTCGGCGATGGCTTCGGTTGCAAACGAAATGGAGAGGGCGGGCCGCTCCTCAATTTCACAGGCCAGCGCATTGATTTGGGCGCTCAACTCATCACTGCCGCCATGGAGTCCGGCTACGAGGAAGCTGGCGCGGCCGCCGTTGTTTTCCCGCAACCACTGCGCAGCGCGCGCCGCATCGTCGGGTGTAGGCACAACGATCGACTGTAATGAAGACCCAAAAACGCCCTCGACCGCCCGCTCCCATTTGGCGTCGACATTGAACGCATCGGCAAGCGTACCGATAAAATGGAAGTCGCGGGGCGCAGCGTCTTCGGAAAACATCATCTGCACCGCCGAAGAATAGTAGGCGCGGCGCTCATCAAGCTCCTTCAAACTCTCAAGACGATGCCGCGTTCTCGAATAGTCGTCGCGGACCCTGGTCAGCTCTGCCTCAGTATCACTGACAGCTTCGTGACCCTGGACTACAGCGTCAACGGCTCGTTCCCGTTCGGCGTGCAGCGTCGCAATGTGTTCGCGAGCGACATCGACTTCAGCCGCAAACGCATCGGCTTTGGCTGTGTGTTCGGCATACTGCGCCGCAGCGCGTTCGCCCTCGCGCGCCAAGCCCTCCGCCTGAACACCGAGGCGCTCCAGCGTGCCCTCGAGCTGGCGAGCAATTTCGCGCAGCCGCTCGGCGACTGCGGTATGCTTCAACAAATCTGCGCGTGCGCTTTCGATCTCAGCTTCAGCCTGCGAGGCGGTGGCAAGCTTTTCGGCATACGACTCTTCCGCGGTTCTTAACGAAGCCGCACTTTGATCGGCTTCGATCCGGAGTCGGGCATCATCGTCCTGAAGTCGTTTGCATTCAGCCTCCACCAGAACCAGACGCGCGGAGAGCGCATCGATCTCGGCGCTCACTTCCTGCTTTCGTTTCTCAAAGGAAACTAGCTGCTCTTCCTGATAGGCGCGTTCTCTTGTCTGGCGATCGCGACGAAGCACAGCCTCGGCGGCGGCGGCGCGCGCGGCGGCTAGACCGTCTTCCGTCTTGCGTGCTTCTTGAGTTGCACCGCGAGCCGCCTCTTCCTGCTTCTCCAACTCGTCGGCAACACTCCGCTCTGTAGCGCTGGCTTCCAGCAACTTCGCTTGAGTTTCGTCGAGCAGGTTGGTGAGCTTGCGATCTTCCGCCACGAAGACATGGCGCAGCAGTTCGCGCAACTCTTCGCGAATCACACCATACCGGCGCGCCTTCGCAGCTTGTCGTCGCAAACTGTTTACCTGGCGATCGATTTCGGAAATGATGTCGGAGATGCGGGAAAGATTGCCGCGAGCCGATTCCAGTCTTCCTTCAGCGGCACGTTGGCGCACACGAAACTTAGTGATACCTGCGGCTTCTTCAATTATCGTGCGGCGATCCATCGGCTTCGCAGATAGGATTTGGCCAATGCGACCCTGCTCGATGATGGCGTAGTGTCCACCAGCCAACCCGGTTCCGGAGAAGAGATCCTGAATGTCGCGCAGGCGGCAAGGGCGGTCGTTCAAAAGGTATTCGCTCTCGCCCGAACGATAAAGGCGACGAGTAACGGATACTGCTTCGCCGGGCGCAAACTCAAGCGCCAGGTTGCGACGACGCCAATGTCGCTTGTGTTGCGCCTTTGGCGCAGCAACGATGGCCGTCTCTGCCGCTCCCTCTTCAGCCGCATTCTCCTCAGCCAACTCAGTCGCTGATTCGGCGACAAGTGGTTCGGGCGTGGCATTGGACGAGTCCGCCGACTCGACCGGAAGCACTGCATCAATGTCTATGACCTGGTCGTCGAGGGATTCGAGCGTTGAATCGATGTCTTCAATATCGGGCTCGTGCTCAATGACCTCGTCGCGCACCATGTGCATGACCACTTCTGCCATGCCACTTGGCGAACGGTTCCGTGAGCCCTGAAAGATGACATCCTGCATCGCGCCACCGCGCAGGTGCTTGACGCGCTGCTCGCCTAAAACCCAGGCGATGGCATCGGCGACATTGCTCTTGCCGCAGCCATTAGGCCCGACAATGGCAGTAATGCCGTCACCAGTGAAGAGTATTTCGGTGTAGTCCGCGAAGGATTTGAAGCCGGTAATCTCGAGGCGTTTCAGTTTGAACATGCGAAAATCGTCTGTTTTTGCCTAAGCCGCAACCAGAATACCGAATTCGGAAAGGGGATGCACGGGCGTGCCAATATAAGTGGGGTTTGCTTAGAATGTCAACTAAAACTTGAGGTTACGGAAGTTTAATGATGCAGTCAGCAAAGTTAACCATCTGCCCTTAATTTTGATCCGGTTTGGGAATTCTTGTCGCCTGCTTCGGGGCCGACGCTGGGCCGACGGATTTCAGGGTGAGGGAGATGGTTTGCGACCCATCACAAACTCAATACCCTTGCGAATTCCCTCAGCATTTGTCACTTCGGACCGCATTTGACGCCCGTCGATGAGCACCGTGGGAGTGCCGTTAACGCCGAGTTCCGCAGCCGCCGCTTCATCGGTTTCAATTCTCAGTTTCACCTGCTTATCGTCCATATCGCGAGTGAAGCGGGCGGTATCCAAACCCAGATCAGCGGCAAACTTAACGAATATGCTGCGGGGGTTGATGTCGTCCTTCCACAGGTCTTGATTCTCGTACAAGAGGTCATGCATCTCCCAAAAATGGTCCTGCACCCTTGCCGCCTCGGCGGCTTGCGCGGCGGCCAGCGCGTTCTTGTGAATGCTGGCGAGCGGGAGATTGCGAAAGACAAAATTGAGATTTGGGCCAAACTCCTGCTTCAGCTTTTTAAGGGCTGGATGAAGAGCGCCGCACGGGGGACACTGGTAATCGCCAAACTCCTCGAGCGTTACGACGACATCTGCGGGTGGCCTGCGTTTCTGATCGTTGGCGGATTGAGTGGACGCGACCGCGTTAGAAGATTCTGTGTTCCGTCCCCCACGCCAAAGGGCCGCGAAAGCAACAACGGCAACTGCCAGTACTGCGGCAATGATCAGGAAGGGACGATAGTTCTTCATATGCGGAGCTTTCTACTTTCTTTTGCCCAGGTTCTAAGGGACAAGCTCGGCTCGCGTGTACAAAAGCAAATCCACACCCGGTCTCAACGGGAAAGTGCCAGCCGTGTTGAAGCCGGATTGAACTTGGCGGTAGCGATCACCGAAGGTCGCCTGCACCTCCGCCGCCTGATCCTGTCTGGCAATGATGATGGGTTCGGTAGATGGAGTCATGTGGCCGTGGTAACCAACGCGCTTGTAATCGCGCAAATACCACGGCATGGGCCAGTAGTCTGGAGAGACGATCGTGATTCCGGTCTCGCTTCCCTGGTGCGTGCGCTCAGCCACCTTGTTTATTTCGTCAAGCAGCTTCAAGGTTTCGCGTCGCGTGTGGGCGTAAACATAAACGTAATAGCGATTGTCGTTGTCGTAGTTGAGGAAATTGAGATCGAATGTTTGGAATCCGGGAACAAAAGTCTTCCAGTGAACATCCATTGACGCGAAACCCTTGAACGAATCTGAAGTAGCGCCGTATGCGACTTCATCGAAGATGCGGGCCATCCCGGGCAAAGGACCAATCGCCAGCAATAGAATTCCCGCAACCGTGCACCAGCGCATGCGCCTCGTCATTTCCCACTTGCCGAGTTCCTCGTAGCACCATTCAAGCGCGACACCGCTCGTCAACGCGAGCGGCACGATGAAGTTCAGCGCCAGCCACGGCGTCTTGTAGGCAATCATTGAATAGGCGGCGATTAATCCGAAGGCCCATAACGCTGAGAAGAGCGCGAATGACTTCGCCGGCTTAAAAACTGCCAGTACCGCGCCAATCGAACCAAGCACGAGCAACGGCGACTCTTGCTCGAGGAGCCACCAAATGTAAGTCGCCAGTGGATGTTTGTGAGCCTCCTGACCGGTCTTGGTCCAAATTTTAAATGTCTTGAGCGAGTCGTAAATGCCCTGGGGATAATTCGTGAAGAAGGACGAATAAAAAAGAATGTATGCGGCAATGAAAACAGTCACGGCGACTACTAACTTAACAACGACCGAGCTTGATCCGCCCGCTCCTTCAACAAACGTGCGATAGTCTCGAACCTTTCCTGAGTCACCACCACCCTTTTTTTTCTTTGACGAATTCCCCACGGATCGCCAGAGCGAGCGATAGAGTAGGGTGACGACAAGCGCAATCATTAGCACTGCGACGGAGATCATCGCCGTCTCTTTCGTCGCAAACAGCATCGCCGCGGAAAGCGCTGCCATTATCGGATAAATCGGATGAGGTTTCTCGAAGTATTTCAGTAAGGCAACTACGATCCCCAGGGTGAAAAAAACAAAAAGCGTTTCATGAATGAAGTAGCGAGAAAGATAAACCGCGCCGGGCGAAACAGCTAGCAGAAAGGCAGCGCTTAGCGTCGCAATAGTCCCAAGGTTTCGCCGCAGCGTGAAAACGAGTCCAATCGTGGCCAGCCCAAAGAGCGCCGGGACACATCTGATGCCGAATGTCGTCAGGTTCGCGTTGGCGCCCACGAAAGGTTTTAGGATCCAGGCAAGGGCGGCGGCGAAGTAGTAAAGCGTCGGCCCATGGTAGTTGGCGGGATCGTAATGGTAATACCCTTCGCGAACGAGCCGGACCAAAAAGTTCCCATTCACTCCCTCGTCATGGTGAAGTGGAACGAGATTAAGATCGTAGAGACGAAGAATGGCGGCAACGAGAAGAATCGCTACCACGGCGACGAACCAGGCGCCATCGGACATTAAGACTTCCGCCGGCGCGGTGGGAACCTGAGCTTCTGCCGCAGGCGCTTTCGTCTTATTGGCTTTCTGCTTATTTGATCTTGTAAAGGCGGTACTCACCAACTTCTCCCACCAGTTGAAATCTGGAAAAGAATTCTTCGTTCACATTGATAAGATTCCGTTCAAGTGGCCCAACCACCGCATAGTCAACACCATATTTGCGGAGAATGGAAATCGCATCAGGGGCGCCTGCATAAACTTTATTAATCTCGGCCTCTCGCGGCGCGAACTCGAGTCCGTGCGTCCAAACGTGGCCGGGGTAACCCATCAGCGATCTTCTGCCAGTTAGAAACACCGGATGATTGTGAACCGGAGCATGTATCACGACTGCCTGCGGCTGGGTCTCGCGCTTTACCAATTCGGCAAACTGAATTCCCGGCGCAGTGAATATTCCATATTGATTCGAGCGGAACACGATAGCCGCGACATCCAGCGCGCCCGCCAGAGTTATGCACGCGAACAAGACGAGCGCGACTACCCGCTTCCCAAGGCTCTGCCGCCAAAGCCGCGCCAGCAGGAGAGCGACCAGCGGCGCCGACGCGAGCCACCAATAGAACAACACCTTAATGTTATCCCAAATCCATGGCGCCATCTTCAAAACATTAGGCACCAGAAAGCAGAGGCTGAACGGCAGGAGAAACAAAGCCAGGCGCCGGGAAACGATGCGTTTTCCCTCCTCGCGCCAGAGCAAGGCTGCAATCGTCAGCGGAATAAACAGACCCGAGTTCTTAAGCCAAAACCAGACGACGTCAGGCGTTCGTTCGAGCATTGTCCGCAGCCGAGGCATCGTTTGGAGAAACTGGCTACCTGCAAAACTCCAGTCAAAATATCTTTCTTTGGCGCTGTCCCAGCCAAACTCGAACGCAAAGAAACTTCCCGAGTTCACCGCGCTGTTGTGAGTTGACCACCACATTTGCGGCAACGCGACGAGCGATGCCACGAAAGCGAACGTGATCCAATCGCGCCAGCGTCTTTGCAGCAGTGCGATGCACCCACCGATGACCATTACTACGACAAAACTGTGTGCGTGCACCAGCGGCAGAAGACCGGCGATGACGCCGGCAGCGATCATGCGATGGACGGAAGAGACGCGGAGACGGGGAGACTCGGAGACGCGGGGATCCTTCGCTCGCTTCTTTGATTTCTTAGCAGACTTTTCAGGCTCGTCACCCTTCCCCGCGTCTCCGCGTCCCTGGGTCTCCGCGTCGGTGGTTTCCCCGGTCGCCAGCCACCACTGCGTAAACACAATCACGGCGAGCGGCAAACCAAGCAGGAAGCCGCGCTGTGGAATTAGTAACGTCGAGAGCGCGTTGCCCCAGCGCCAGGTTGTTTCCGGAACCACCGTGAACGACGGGGGCAGGCTTCGCAGAATTCCTACGAGTCCATCGTTATTCTTTTGCAGCAACTGGTTCCAGAGGAGCACCCAACCGAGGCCACCGTTTAGCAGTACCAACATTGGCGTGATGATGGCAGCGAGTTTGTCGCGCAACATTTCCAGCGCCCAATGATGCATCAAGCCCACAAAGCCCACGGCCACGACGAAGTTCTCAATGAACATCGCCTGGCGCAGATCGGCGCCGCAACGCACAAAAATCGCGGAAACGAAGTCTGTCAAGAACGGGTAGGTAAAATGCACGCCGGCGTAAGTTGGATCCTGCGGCGGGAAATTATTGCCGAAAGAAAAACCGGTGATAACGCTCAGGTGAAACGGCAAGTCGCCGAAGTTGTTGAGCAGGCCCGTGAAAATTCCTTCCGGAGTTTCAATCATCGCGCGTTGGAAGGCGCGCCAAAGAATCGCCGCAACCACGAGATAAAAAGCGGCGTAGGCGAGTTGAAGACCCGAAGGGTTCGTCAATCCCTGGCGCATTGATTGAGACGTTCGCCTGAGATCCTGCTGAACAAATGCGCGGCGCTCCGAATTCGTCAACGCCAGCAGCGGCGATGCCAGGATAGCGATGAGCGTGAGCAGGATTGTGACCGGCGTAAGGCCTAGGATGGACGCAAACACAAACCCCACGAGGCCCAGCGCCGCGATTCCAATGCAGCCACCGGCACAAAGCCGTGCCGCGAAATTCACGTCCTCGTCGTAGAGATAACTGGCTAGCGTGCCGCTGACGGTAACGAGCAGCACGAGCGCAAGCGAAATGATCACGTGGTCAGTGACGGATAATTACAATTCGAGAGACTAAAACCCGTCTGGTCCTTTGCTAGTTTTTGTGACAACAGTTTGATTAGCTCGGCGCGGATTATACGCGAAAACGTGATGCGTGCCTGTTAGTTTGCGCGGCACCGTGAAGGAATTCCAGCCGCGGATTCACGCGGATGAACGCTGATCAGAACCAGAAGAAATTGCAAGTCTCGAGACAAATCCTTACGAAGTTCTTTTGCAGATTAGTGTGATGCGCGTTCATCCGCGGCAAATTTCGACTCGCAAACAGCCACGCTAGTCACGATCGAGCGTCAACGTTCGCTGCCGACCTCGACGTTTGCGCAGCAGAATATTATCGGTTAGTTTCAACGCCGAGGAAATTAACTAATGTTACGAGCTGGAATTGTTGGCTTGCCCAACGTTGGCAAGTCAACGCTTTTTAATGCGCTCACCGCGCAAACCGCAGCCCTCGCGGCTAACTATCCCTTCGCCACCATCGAGCCTAATGTGGGCGTAGTCGCCGTGCCTGACGAACGACTCGAGCCACTCGCGAAGCTTGTGAAGACGACTGTAATTGTCGCCGCGACGGTGGAGTTTCTTGACATCGCCGGGCTGGTGCGTGGCGCGTCCAAAGGTGAAGGCCTCGGCAATCAGTTTCTGGCAAACATACGCGAGACAGACACTGTCGTTCAGGTCGTGCGCTGCTTCGAAGACGATAGCGTCATTCACGTTGAGGGCTCCGTCGATCCCGCGCGTGACATTGAAACGATCCAAATCGAACTCGCGCTCGCGGACTTAGCCACTGCCGAACGCCGTCGCGACAAAGCACAAAAGAACCTGAAAGGCGGCGACAAGATCGCAAAAGCGGAACTGGCGGTATTGGAAAAGGTGCTGCCGGTTCTGGAACAAGGCAAGTCAGCGCGAACAGTTGATCTAACTGACGATGAACGCGCCGTCGCTCGTGATTTTTTTCTGTTGACGATGAAGCCGACGATCTACGCCGCGAATGTTGACGAAAACACGCTCGCAAATCCTGAAGCGAACACGCAGGTCGAGGCAGTACAGAAAATTGCGGCGACGGAAGCGGCGGAGTGTTTAGTGATATGCGCACAGCTTGAGGCTGAACTTGTCTCGCTGCCAATCGAGGAGCGCGCGGAGTATCTGAAGAGTTTGGGTGTTTCCGGCAGCGGAGTCGATCGTTTGATTAAGAGCGCCTATCACTTGCTCGGCTTGATGTCGTTTCTGACTGCCGGTGAAAAAGAGGTGCGCGCCTGGACGATTCCGCAGGGCACGCGCGCGCAACAAGCCGCCGGCACAATCCATTCTGACATTGAACGAGGTTTTATTCGCGCCGAAATCGTTAGCTATGAAGATCTGATTCGTACAGGTTCAACCGTCGCCGCTCGCGAGCAAGGTGTGGCGAGGCTGGAAGGCAAAGACTACATCATGCAGGAAGGCGATGTGGTTCATTTTCGCTTTAACGTTTAAGGTCTTCGCGAGCTTGATCTAAGGTTTGCTTTGCCAGGTTGGCGGCAGCAATTTTCTCGGAATTATTCCGTTCCGCTGCCAGGGCTCTCCTGGCGGATTCATGTCTGCGAACGGCAGCAAGATAGAATTTAAGCTTGGCGGTTTGCTTGCGCGACTCTCCGCTCCTGCGGGTTGCATCCTCATACAACAAGCGCGCGACGCGTTCCCACCGATCGTATTTCTGTTCGGGTGTCATTATTTCTTTGGCCGGGATTTTCCCTTACGGACCTCTTCAACAATCTCAATCAGAACCTGTAACCGCCGGTCTGTGTTGGTTTGATATTCAGCAAGCTTCGAGAATCTTACTTCGTTATCTTTTTGAAACTTGATTAGGTTGCTAATCCTTCCGTTGTGATCCGCAAACCTCTCTTCATTTCGCACTTGAAGCCCGATAAGATCGTCTATCCTGCCACTCTGATCGGCAAACCTCTCTTCATTTATTATCTGGTGGTCGATTAAATGGTCTATCTTGCCCGCCTGGTCTCGCGACTCGCGGCGCTGACGCAACCCAGCTTTGACGAAAAGCCTGGCGATTCGTTCCAGCCGGTCGAGTCTTGCTTCCGGAGTCAACTCCATGAGCGCTATCTTCCTCGATCTGATCGGATTGGCTATAGTGCGAGAACAGATTCCCGCGAGAACCTGTTCTTTTTCAGTTCTGACTTTTATGAGACTACGAACAGACTAGTCAAGTGGCAGGGTGAGTTCGGCGTTTGCTCCTCAGTGCAAAATCTCTGGCATCACGGGAAAGCTTCCGATGATTAGCGCAGCACGGCGCGGATGCCGACGAGAATTAGATAGGCTATCGCGATCACCACCGCCAGTTTAATGACAAGCACGGCGATGCCGAAAAGAATACTCAGGATGCCGAGGGTTATTCCGGCCGCGGCCAAAACCAGCGGGATGCCCACAGCCAGCACAAAAACTCCCAGCAGGATAATTCCGATTATTCTTAAAATGTCAGTTGCTTCTTTCATCGTTCCATTCCTCAGTTCCCCCGCTCGGGTTTTCAATTTACGCGGGTTAGTTGCGTTCGGCTGAATATACGAAGATGGCTCCGCTCGCGTTCCCACTAAGTTTCGCAGTTAGCCAAGGCGAAATTAAGGCAACTTAATTGGTAAGACGACGGGCAGTCGCGCGTAGCCACGCTTTCAGCGATAATTAGTTCACCCGTTTCAGACATGGCGTATTCAACCACAGGAAATCTTTTTAGCAAATCGCCCGCAGACGACATTGCGGAACCGTCGGCGCCGCTCGCTGAACGTATGCGACCCCGTTCCCTCGCCGAGTTTGCGGGCCAGGACCACCTGGTCGGGGAGGGACGCATCCTGCGCCGTTTGCTCGAAGGTTCGGCCAATCTGCCGTCGCTGATTCTTTGGGGCGCACCTGGAACCGGCAAGACGACTCTCGCGCGTTTGTTAGCCGAAAAATCCGAAGCACGTTTTGTCGCGCTCTCAGCAGTTTTTTCCGGAGTCAAAGATTTGCGCGCGGCCATTGCGGAAGCGCGGCACGAGCGCGAGTATGGCAAGCGTACGATCCTATTCATCGATGAGATCCACCGCTTCAATAAAGGTCAGCAGGACGCACTCTTGCCGGCAGTAGAAAACGGAACGGTAACGTTGATTGGCGCCACCACGGAGAATCCGTCGTTCGAAGTCACAGGTGCATTACTGTCTCGCTGCCGCGTGCTAGTTCTTAATCCCCTGGCGCCCGCTGAAGTGAAAACAATTCTTGACCGCGCGTTGGCGGACGATGAAAAAGGACTCGGAAAACTGCGGCCGGTGATTTCTGACGAAGTGCTTGGCCGGGTGGCGAACTCTTCCGGCGGCGATGCTCGCGTCGCACTCGCTGCACTGGACGCCGCAGTGGAATCAACTCCGCCCGATCAAAACGGCGCCCGGCAAATTTCCAACGAAACGATTATCGAGGCGCTGGGCCGCGCGCAATATGCCTACGACAAAGGCGGCGAAGACCATTACAATCTTGCCTCGGCGCTGATCAAGTCGCTGCGGAATTCTGATGTCAACGCCGGGCTCTACTGGCTCGCGCGGCTGATCGAAGGCGGCGCTGATCCGATCTTCATAGCCCGGCGGCTTTGCATCCTGGCTTCGGAAGATATTGGTCTCGCCGATCCGCAGGCGATGGTCCAGGCGGCGGCGGCCGCCGACATTGTGAACCTCATCGGCTTGCCCGAAGGTTTGTTTCCGCTTTCGCAAGCCACCATCTATCTGGCGCGTGCGCCCAAATCAAACGCAGTTAAGAAGGCCTATCACGCCGCGCTGGCCGACGCGTCGGAGACGGCACGCGAGCCGGTGCCCCTACATCTCCGGAATGCAGTGACGCCGCTGATGAAGAAGGTTGGTTATGGCGAAGGCTATCGCTACGTTCATAGTGATCCGGACGCAAAGGATGAGATGGAGTGTTTACCAGAATCTTTGCGGGGCCGAAATTATTTTGCGGAAGAGGAATAAGATCTCCGGGCGAGTTTCCGGTTAATCAAGGCGGGAGGCAGATATGACTGAACTTTCAGAGAACAACGCAGACCAGCAAGAGAGCGGGTCGTACAACGCGGGTGCGAAAACTACCAAAGAGCTGGCGTTTTTTCACGAACTATTTGTTGCTACAGACTGGGGCGAGCGATTCGCTGAGTTGATCGACGAAAACCTTGAGTTGCCGAAGAAAGGCAAGGCTCTCTACGTAGCATCGGGAGCGGGCAGTCACGTCATTGCACTCCGTGAACGTGCCGGCGAAGGTTTGCAGTTTGTTGGTATAGATGAGAACGAAGCAATCCTCGAGTTGGCTCGAGTGAAGGCCAAAGCTGCTGTGAAGGAAGCCACCGAATTTCAGGCGGCGCGAATTGATCGACTACCACTCAACGATGATGAATTCGATCTCGTGATTGGCGACGGCTCGCTGGTTAATAGCGAGCGCATTCCCAACATGTTTGAAGAAATGGTTCGAGTTGCCGCACCACGCGCCACCGTTGTTCTCGTTCTGCCTACCTTCTCCAGCTTTGGCGAGTTCTTTTCAATTTACTGGGAGGCGCTTCACAACCTGGACCTGCTTAATCACGAAGGCGACCTCGAAAATCTAATCACCGTGTTGCCCACTGCAACCGCAATGGAGCAGCTCGCCCAACAAGCGGGACTTGACGAGATAAGCAGTGTGACTAAACCTGAAGAGTTTAAATACGAGTCGATGGAAAATTTTCTTGGCTCGCCGCTAGTAGCAGATTTCCTGATGCCGATCTGGCTGGAAACTCTTTCGCCGGATTCTCGCGAACAAGTCACAAAGGAGATCGGCCGTCTCATCAACGAAGAAAACCAAGGGTTAGAGTTTGGGCTGACTGTTAAAGCGACGCTGGTGATGGGCAAGAAGGCGCTGAGCCAGTGAGGCGCTCTAATGCGCTTCTTAAGAGCGGGGGGCTACACCTGCTTTTCTTTAGCTTCCCGTTCCTTTCTTTCTTCTTCCTCCGATTCAGCCAGGCCCTCTTTGAAGGCACGCTTGCTTTGTCCCAATGACTTCGCCAGTTGCGGCAGCCGGGTGGCTCCAAACAGCAGGAAAATAACAACTGCGATTACCAGAAGTTCGGGTGTTCCCAGACCTCCAATTAACAATACGATCTCGTTCATAACTTCCTCTTTCTATTGATGGGCGATCTATTGACGGCAACCGTGAACCGGGAGCGTTCAACTGTCACTCACCCCATTATCAGATTCGTAGAAGAGATATTTCCTCCACGTCATGTCGGCCCGTCCCAGGTAGCGCATGATTTGCCGATTCACATGTAGCGAAAAACCGCGCGGCCGTCGCAGCAGGTGCATGCCTGATTCCTCCGGAGTCCGGTTCCCCTTTTTATGATTGCACTTCTTGCAACACGCTACCAGATTATCCCACGACGATTCGCCACCACGCGAACGCGGTAACACGTGATCCAGGGTCAACTCTGAAGGTGCATACTGTCGCCCACAATACTGACACGACGAATGGTCGCGCAGCAGAATATTTTTTCGTGAAAGCGAACGGCGTTCGAAGGGAATATGAATGTACTCAGTCAACCGGATCACCGAAGGGGCATGGATCGTCAGCCTTGCGGAGTGCAACATGTGGCCGTTGTGCTCTTCGACGCGCGCCACGCCTTTAAAGATCATTACCACTGCGCGCCTCTCGTTGCACACATTTATGGGCTCAAACGAAGCATTCAGCACTAAGACGCGACCGGTCATACAAGGCCGATATTACGC
>JANLYZ010000332.1:0-13560 GCA_031365905.1 Chloracidobacterium sp.
GCCAAACAGAGGATTGCGATTGAGAGAGCTATCCGCGTCTTCATCGAGGTTCTCCTTCTATTAGTTGTTGAATGGTCGCCGCACCGAGTGAAATTGAGAGTCCAAGTAAATAGATACTGGGGGAAAATGTCAATCCACGAGTGGTACTGGTTCCACTTTCGCTTTTTGAATCGCAGCAGGTGCCTTGGGTTGGGGCACGGCATGCCGTGCCCCTACGAGACTGAACAGTACCCCACGAGTGCCCACGAGCTTAACCTTCGTTGGACGCTGGCGTAGTTGGCCGTTTTAGGTGACGATATCTCGCAGAAACTCCGGAAAGATGGGACAGGAGCAAGGCTGATGGTTGCCACGATTCGAAACAACGCTGAACAAGAAGCGCTTGCGACAACTGAGCTTTATAAAAGCGTCCGCGCGCGAACGATGCAGATCGTGGCGCCGCTTGAAATTGAAGACTACGTGATTCAGACAGCGGAATTCATGAGTCCGCCACGCTGGCACATTGGCCACACCTCCTGGTTTTTCGAAACGCTGCTACAGGCGCATCAACCCGGCTACAAAGTTTATTCCCAAGAGTATCTCTTCTATTTCAATTCGTATTACGAAGGCTTCGGCGCGCGCATCGAGCGACCCAAGCGCGGCACACGATCGCGGCCCACAGTTCGGGAGACAGTTGCATATCGCAATCACGTCGACGAACACATGCTCGCGTTTCTGGAAACGTCCCACGCTGAAGGTGTACTCGCGCTTATCAGGCTCGGCCTCGAACACGAGATGCAGCATCAGGAACTGCTCGTTTACGACATCAAGCACCTGCTCTGCGATCAATACAACGCGCCGATCAAACCCGCGCCCGCTGTTTCAACAACCGTCGAAGGCTTAGCTGAAATAGAAGGCGGCTTGTTTTGGTTAGGCTACGATCGCCATGGCAGAAGCCCGAGCGTAAGCAAGGGCTCAACTACCGCCAACTACGATTTCGCGTTCGACAATGAAAAGCCGGCGCACCAGGTCTTCCTGCGAGACTACGCACTCGACCGCGCGCTCGTCACCAACGGCGACTATCTCGAGTTCATCCACGCTGGCGGCTATCAAAACTTTCGCTGGTGGTTTTCTGAAGGCTGGGAAGTTGTGAACCGAGAGCTGTGGCGCGCGCCGCTCTACTGGGAACTGCACGATGATCAGTGGCTGATTCGCGACTTCGCCCGTTTGCATACGGTCGCAAGCAAAGCGAACGAGCCCGTCTGCCACGTAAGCTTCTTCGAAGCATCGGCCTTCGCCAAGTGGGCGGGCAAGCGTTTGCCAACGGAGGCAGAATGGGAAAAGGCTGCAACCTTTAGTCCTAAAACAGATGCTCGACGAGATTTTCCCTGGGGCGATGATGACGTAAACGAGTTAAAAGCAAATTTGTTTGAGAACGGCCTTTGGGCGCCCGCGCCTATCGGCTCTTTCCCGGACGGCGCGAACGCGTATGGTTGTCACCAAATGATCGGCGATGTTTGGCAGTGGACAACTTCGGATTACGTTCCCTACCCCGGTTTCAGATCCGAGTTTGATGAGTACAACGACAAGTGGTTCGTCAACCAGAAAGTTTTGCGCGGCGGCTCATTCGCGACCCCGCAAGCGCACATCCGTTCAACCTACCGTAACTTCTTTCACGCCCACGAGCGCTGGATGACCTCGGGCTTCCGCTGCGCGAAAGACTTGTAACAGCCAACTTTTGGAGTGCGCTGACTCTTCAGCGCTTTGGTCGGATGCGACCTGTCGCAGCCACGTGACGAAGTCGTGACCGCAAATGAAAATATATTTTGCAGCCTCCATTCGCGGTGGCCGTGACGACTGGCCACGGTATCTTGAGATCGTGAGGCAACTACGCGAATATGGTGAGGTACTGACAGAACATGTTGGCGATGCCGAGTTAAGCGCAACCGGCGAAGACTATAACGATTGCAGAATCCACGATCGCGATTTGGGATGGTTGAAGACTGCGGACTGCCTGGTGGCTGAAGTAACGACACCGAGCCTCGGTGTTGGTTATGAAATCGGCAAAGCTACTGAGTGGGGCAAACCGGTGTTGTGCTTGTATCGACCGGCCGACGGGCGTTTGCTATCGGCGATGATCTCAGGTAGCAATGGAGTGACGCTGAGAGAATATCAGGGCGTGACTGAGTTGAAAGAGATATTCGAGCAGTATTTTAGATTCAAATAAGTCGAGCAAGGGAAATGGCATTGGCAACAGTTTTGAATGATATCGAAGCGCGCGTGTTGGGCTCGCTGGTTGAAAAACAACTGACGACGCCCGAGTATTATCCGTTAACTCTTAACTCGCTCACGCTCGCCTGTAATCAGAAGAACAATCGCACTCCGGTCACCTCTTACGACGAAGCAACGGTCGCGCAAGCTCTGGAAAGTTTGCGCGAGAAAAACTTTGCCTACGTGTTTTATGGCGCCACCAGTCGCGTGCCGAAATACAAACATGTGCTGCCGGAAGTTATGCACCTGAGCGCGCCGGAGCTGGCCTTGATTTGTGTTCTGCTATTGCGCGGAGCGCAAACCACTGGCGAACTCGCCACCCGCGCGTTTCGCCTGCACGAGTTTTCGGGACTGGAAGAGGTCGACTCTACTCTCAATTCCCTGATTGCGCGCGAACCGGATCCGCTCGTGACACGTCTGCCGCGCCAGTCGGGTCAAAAAGAAATGCGCTACGCTCATTTGCTCTCCGGAGAACCCAAGCTTGAGGTGTTCGCTGAAGGCGGTGCGTCGGTGTCAACGACCCGGAGGCGGACTGGCGATTCCGAGAGAATTGACGGGCTGGAACAGCAAGTGGTGACCCTGACGATGGAAGTTCGCAAGCTGCAACAGCAGTTCGAAGAATTCAAAAAACAATTCGAGTAACCGCCACAAGAAAGATCATCCGCCGATTACACAGATTACACAGATTCTGGGAAACACCTCGGCGGTAACGTATGCCCCTTCCTGTTTCCCTTTTCCTGTTTGTCGCCTTTCCTGTTTGCTGCCCTCTTAATCAGTGTACTCTGCGAAATCTGCGGATGACTTCCTGGATTGCACGTCTAGGCCAGTGTTTCATTTGTGCAATCTCACCTTTTCTGAGTTATAATTCCCTTCCCAATGAATCTCGAAATATTTCATCCAGCGGTCGCGCGTTGGTTTGCGAAGAGCTTCCCCGCCGCGACGCCCCCACAAGAGCAGGCGTGGCCGGCGATCAAAGAGCAGCGCAACACTCTGATTGCCGCGCCGACTGGTTCGGGTAAGACGCTCGCTGCTTTTCTCGCCGCGATTGACGACCTGGTGCGCCTGGGCGTTGAAGGAAGACTCGACGACACTACGCATGTCGTTTACGTTTCTCCGCTCAAGGCGCTCAGCAACGACATTCAACGCAACCTGCAGATTCCGCTTGCCGGTATTCAGGAAGAACTGCGAGCGCTGGGACAGCCCGAGGTCAACATCCGCACGTTTGTGCGCACCGGCGACACGCCCGCTGGCGAGCGCGCCGCGATGACGAAACGGCCGCCGCACATCGTCGTCACCACGCCGGAATCTTTATACATCCTGCTGACGAGCGAAGGCGGCCGGCGCATGCTGCAAACGACGCGCACGCTGATCGTCGATGAAATTCACGCGGTAGTCGGCGACAAGCGTGGTTCGCATCTCGCGCTCTCTATCGAACGCCTCGAGCAGTTGATAGAACAGCATTCGAATCGAGTTGGCGAAAACCATGACCTCAACTTGGAGGCAAACCGTCACCGGTCGCCCGTCGCCCGTCGTCTTGTTCGCATTGGCTTATCCGCCACCCAACGTCCCATCGAAGAAGTCGCCCGTTTCCTCGTTGGCAATGCAAACATCAATTCCGAGAACACGCCCAATTGCACCATCATCGATAGCGGGCATACGCGCCGTTTAGACATCGCGATCGAACTGCCTGAGTCACCTTTGCAAGCGGTGATGTCGGGCGAAGTTTGGGAAGAGATTTACGATCGCCTGGCGCAACTGATCCGCGAACACAAGACCACGCTCGTCTTCGTTAACACTCGCAGACTGGCCGAGCGCGTGTCGCGTCATCTCGGCGAGCGCCTCGGCGATGAAAACATTGCCGCACATCACGGCAGTCTCGCGCGCGAACAGCGTCTGGCGGCGGAGCAGAGATTGAAAGCCGGGGAACTGAGCGCGCTCGTCGCCACCGCTTCGCTCGAACTCGGCATCGACATCGGCGACGTGAATTTAGTTTGCCAATTAGGTTCCACTCGCTCCATCGCCAGCTTCTTGCAGCGCGTGGGGCGCTCCAATCACACGGTCGCCGGTTTTCCTAAAGGCCGCATCTTTCCCCAGTCGCGCGATGAACTCGTCGAGTGTGCCGCGATCGTTGATTCAGTGCGCCGTGGCGAACTCGATCGTTTGGAACTGCCGGAACTGCCGCTCGACATTCTGGCGCAACAGATCGTCGCCGCCGCTGCGGCCGAGGAATGGACTGAAGACGCGCTGTTTCAGATGGTCCGGCGCGCGTACCCGTATCGCAATCTGACGCGCGAGCAGTTCGATTCCATCATTCGCATGCTCGCCGACGGTTTTTCCACCAAGCGCGGCCGGCGCTCTGCTTACCTCCATCACGATGCCGTGAATCAACGCATTCGCGGGCGACGCAATGCGCGCATTTCGGCGATCACTTCCGGCGGCGCGATTCCTGACACAGCAGATTACGCTGTCGTACTCGAGCCGAATGAACTCGTGATTGGTTCAGTAAACGAAGACTTCGCGATTGAGAGTTTGCAGGGCGATATTTTTCAACTGGGCAATGCTTCCTGGCGCGTGCTCAGAGTCGAACAGGGGAAGGTGCGCGTCGAGGATGCGCATGGACAACCGCCTTCGATTCCCTTCTGGCTGGGCGAAGCGCCCGCGCGCACGCATGAACTTTCGGTTTCCGTTTCGCGGCTGCGTGAAGACGTAGCGAATCGAATCCAGGTCAGAACCCCCTGCGTAAGCGGGGGGCCGAATGAAGACTCAGGCGCGAGCTTGGAGCCGCCCGCTCACGCAGGCGGTTCTGACATCAATCTCGAGCCGGCGATTGAGTATTTGACGAATGAAGTGGGCATCTCACGCGCAGCGGCTGAACAGATCGTCGAATATCTTGCCGGCGCGAAGCTGGTGCTGGGCGTCATGCCTTCGCAGGACAATCTCGTGCTCGAACGTTTCTTTGACGATAGCGGCAGCATGCAGCTTGTGGTGCATTCACCGTTTGGCAGCCGGCTGAATCGCGCCTGGGGACTCGCGTTGCGCAAACGTTTCTGCCGCAAGTTTAATTTTGAGTTGCAGGCCGCGGCGACTGAAGACGCCGTAGTCCTCTCGCTTGGTCCAACCCACAGTTTTCCGCTCGAGGAAGTGTTCCACTATCTCAACTCCAAAACTGTGCGCCACCTTCTTTGTCAGGCGCTGCTTGACGCGCCGATGTGGAACATTCGCTGGCGCTGGAACGTGACGCGCTCGCTGGCAGTCCTGCGCCGGCGCGGCGGCAAGAAGATCCCGGCGCAGCTGCAGCGCATGGACGCCGAAGACTTGTTGACCGCGATCTTTCCCGATCAGGTTGCTTGCCAGGAAAATCTTGGCGGCGGTGAACGCGAGATTCCGGCGCATCCGCTGGTCGATCAAACCGTCAAGGATTGTTTGGAAGAGGCGATGGATGTTGCCAGTCTCGAACGGCTGCTGACTGCCATCGAGCGCAACGAAAAGAACTTGTTTGCCCGGGACGTGATCGAAGCTTCACCGCTCGCACAGGAAATACTCAACGCGCGTCCCTATGCCTTCCTTGACGATGCGCCGCTGGAAGAACGCCGCACACGCGCCGTGCAACAAAGACGCTGGCTCGATCCGCAAACTGCGAAAGACATGGGGTGTCTTGATCAAGGCGCTATTGATCGCGTGCGCGACGAAGCTTGGCCGCGCGTTGAGAATCCGGACGAATTGCACGATGCGTTGGTTGAGTTAGGCTTCATAACTGAAGCAGAAGGATCGCAGTGGCCGGATTTCTTTGCCGAGCTGAAAAACGATCGCCGCGCCGCCGTGCTGCAAGTGAATACCGAGCCCGTCGATACTGGGACCGCGGGCGTCCCGCCCGCAATGAGCGCGCAGCGCGAACGAGCTGATGACTCAACGTTGTATGGTGGCGCAAGTGATGCGGGCGGGACGCCCGCGGTCCCAGTGAAGAGCTTGCGTCTCTGGGTCGCTGCGGAAAGGCTGCCGCAGTTAAACGTGATCTATCCTTCAGCTTCACTCACTCCAGCGATCGTCGCGCCGGAAAGTGTGTCCCGCTCATCGTGGGATTTCGAGAGCGCACTCGTTGAAGTTTTGCGTGGTCGACTCGAAGGTCTCGGTCCCGCATCCGTACCGGCACTCGCAAAGGCCTTCGGACTCAGCACGAGCGACATCGAACTCGGCCTGCTGAAACTGGAAGCGGAAGGTTTTGTAATTCGCGGGCAGTTCACGCCCGGTGGCAGCGAAACTGAATGGTGCGCGCGGCGACTACTCGCCCGCATCCACAGTTACACACTCAACCGTTTGCGGCAGGAGATCGAACCGGTTGCAACCGCTGACTTCATCCGTTACCTGCTCGCCTGGCAAAAGGTTGCGCCGGAACATCAGATGGAAGGGCCGGAAAGCGTGCGCGCGATCATTGAACAGCTCGAGGGATTCGAAGCGCCCGCCGCCGCCTGGGAAGGCGAACTATTACCCGCACGCCTGGCGGAATACGATCCCGCTTGGCTCGATGCCTTGTGTCTTTCGGGCGAAGTTGTTTGGGCTCGACTGACTCCACCAACCTCCCGTGCGATATTGGCGGAACCGGGAAACGAACGCACACGCGGCGCGGCGCCCGTTCGCAACACGCCCGTCGCGCTCGTGCGTCGGAAGAACTTTGCTATTTGGAATTCAGTGTTCCCGCAGCCCGCGCTTGTCAGAACCCCCCGCGTAAGTGGGGGGCAGCCGCCCGCTAACGCAGGCGGTTTTGACCTGCCCGTAAGCGAAATGGAATTCTCAACAACCACCAGCGCCGTTCACGACTATCTGTCTACTCGCGGCGCGTCATTCTTTACAGACATCGTCGAAGGAACAAAACTGTTGCGTGCTCAGGTTGAAGAAGCCCTGGCCGAACTGGTCGCGAATGGACTGGTAATCTCCGACAGCTTCGCGGGCTTGCGCGCATTGTTAACACCTGCCAGCCGCCGCACGCAGGCGGCGGCCAGACGCAAACATCGTCAACCTGTCTACGAAATGTCGAGCGCCGGACGCTGGTCACTGCTGCAACGCGGAGCTGGTAGCGCAGACACGCGGGGTCCCCATCGGGGCACCCCCGATGGGGTGCTCGTCCTGTCTGCATCTGTTCCGGGGAGCAGATCGACCTCCAGAGAGAGTTCACCGTTCGACGCGGAAGCTGCCGAAGAAGTCGCGCGCATTCTGCTCAAACGTTACGGCGTTGTTTTCAAACGCTTGCTCGAGCGCGAAGGGATCGTGCTGCCCTGGCGTGTCCTGCTGCGGATTTATCATCGACTGGAAGCGCGCGGCGAGATTCGCGGCGGACGCTTTGTAGCGGGAATTTCCGGGGAGCAGTTTGCACTTCCGGAAGCTGTGGGGATGTTGCGTGCGATTCGCCGCACGCGTAACGGCACGATGGATTTTGGGTTGCGTTCACCGGCGCTCGAAACTGAAGAGCACGTTGCGACTGAGACAGAGAGCCTGGTTTCGGTAAGCGCCGCTGATCCGCTGAACCTTGTCGGCATCATCACGCCCGGTGGACGCGTCACTGCACACACAGCAAACCGCATCCTTTATCGCAACGGCGAACCCGTGACTGTTCTCGAGTCTGGCGAGACGCGTTTCCTGGTCGAACTCAGCCGCACACTCGAGTGGAAAGCGAAAGCGGCGCTGCTTCGCAAAGCCACGCCGCCGCCGTTGCGCACCTACCTGCGTCGTCCCGCATAATTCGCTCGCCTTGCAGGACGCCTGCATGTCTTACTACTTCGAGTCCCACGGGTTGAACACATATATGTCTCCATCGGTGGGTATTTTCGCATCAGATGCTTTCTGCTTACGGTCCTTGGCCTGTCCGTAGGTTAAGTTGGCGCCGATGACGACTGCGTAGTACTTGTCGTTCTTGTAGATTTCGGGGTTGTATCCAGACGCGCTTTGTTGAATTCTCCGGACCAGCGCCCGCGCCTTCTCCAGCTGGTTGGCTTCGTAGGTCCCGGCGACTACAAACCACACTCTTTCATTGTTGTTTCCACTTATTCCGCGCCAAAGTTGTGCCGTGACACTCTCTTTAGGCAGCGAATACTTCTTTACCTCTGGTGGCTTGGCTTGAGCGTAGACAGTGGGTGTGAACACATCGAGGGCGTCCATCACGCCAACCGCAGCAGCCGGCGGGGTGTTGCTCGCCCGCGCGTTTGGGACGTTGGTTGTGCCATTCATGAGCGCAGTGATGAGGGCCGGGGCGACAATCCCCAGCTCAAAGAGCTTGAGCGCGCTCTTTTCCCCCTTGTGAAAATAGGCCACCAGGCCGCCAAGGTAAAACAGGACTACCACTCGAAGCAAATACCCCAACAACACCACCACCGTAATATTTGTCAGAGTCGTCTTCAGATCGACCACCACGAGATTAAGCACGATGGGAGTGAGTGCGCCCACACCGCCTATCAGGATTTTCGTATGGTTGGTTAACCCTTTGTCCTTGGTCCCGCGAAGAGATGCAGCTATCGCAGCCATGATGATTTACCTCCGTTGCCATTCTTTTCTTCTTATCGTCAAGGGCAACGATCGTGCCAACTCAAGTGCTTCGCAAATTGGTGAAGGCTTGAGTTTCGGCCCTATCCGTTTGGGTGGTTATTGAAGCAGGGTATGACCAAACGTAGACTGATCGATTAGGTACGGCCACGGTCAAACGCCGGGACATTCAAGCGGATTTCAAAGTGCCTATCCTGCTGAGGCGTGCGGGTAGAGCTTTTTGTAGCGTTTGTTCGGGATCGCCGGCTGAAGTCGATAGTCAGTGAATGTTTCCGTTAGGCTGCCAGCCGCGATTGTTCTGAAAAACATTGCGGGCGGAACCGGGCAAGATCTGGAGCTGCGAGTCTATCGGTCCCGCGCCGCTGTAGCTGAGACTGTTTCCGATGAACTGGCTGTTCGTTGCCTGCACCACGAAGCCCGGTATGCCGCCGCCGCCCACGTCAAACATCTGATTGTTGCTGACAATAATGTGCGTGCCTTCGATCCGCATGCCGCTCTGGCCGGTGCGACGAATGGTGTTGTCTCTGATCGTCACGTCGCGCATGGTGTTACCAAAAATATAGATGCCATTGCTCAGCACGTTTGTGATCGTGCCCTGTGTTTCGCCGCCGATGATCGTGTTTTTTTCAATCAGGATTGGGCCAACGTAGGGCGTGCCTGAGGTTGCCTGTACCACGATGCCGTTGCCGCTCGTAGGCAATTCCGAATTGCGCACGTCGATCAGATTATTTCTGATGGTTACGTTTTCGAGATGATCGGCGGCCTCGTTAACTTCGAGATCGATGTTGGTGCTGCCGGGCCCGCCTGCCTGACCCGGCGTCAGAAAGCGGTTTCCTTCAAAAACGATGTTCCGGCCGTTAACGAGGGCCAGGTTTTGCGAAGCGACGCGCGTGAACAGGCAGTTCGTAATTTTGGAATTGTCGGCGAAGTTCCCCTTGCGTGATGAGCCACCAAGTTGAATGCCAATCGAACGCGTACCGTTAATCCAAACCTTATCCACCAAACAGCCGGAGCAATTGCCGAGTGAAACAGCCTGAGGCGCGGAATTAAAGCCGTGGTTGGCGCCTTTGATTTGCAGATCACGAATTGTTAACCCGGAATCGGCAGCGCCGTTTTCAATAGAGTTGTTATAGGCTTTGACGACTGTAAATTGATCGGGTGCGGTGGACTCGAGAATGATCGTGTTGTCCCAGCCGGCGCCAAGCAGAGACGAGCGCGGTTTCATGAGGATGGGAATATTGGCTGTCTTCGTCGCGTAAGTGCCGGGCATAAAACGCAAGACGTGATCGGAGGAAACGATGACTTGCGTCGAGATTGTGCCGCCGCCTTTTATGACTATCTCGCCCGCGCCGGCGCCCAGCGACTTGTCAGCAGCGTTTATCTTCGCACCGAGATCCGCGCCGGGAAAGGTGTTGGCGGTGACGGTCTTCGTTGAAGCTGCGGCGGTTCGTTGGCGCTGGCTTACCACAGCCAGCGTCGCAGAGCCGAAGACAAGCAAGAATAACGCGATGAAAAAAGCAGCTTTGCAGCCAGTGTATTTGCGAGATAAGTTTTTTAGCATGACGTTTGTTGTTCGGCCGAACCCGCCGGCATTTGGATGTCATTACCACCCGGCGAGGTCAGAACCTCGTCTAGACCGGATTCAGTATGACGATCTCGGCGCGCTCGCGGGCGCTATCGAGAAAAGAGTCAGTGTCGGATTCAATCTTAGCTTCAGTCAGTGTTCTTTCGATTTCGGCGCGCGCTTCTTCGAGCTTCGGCACGATCTGGCCTGGCGCACGCGCCTTGAGACGTGGCACATAGACGTCCTTGTAGTAAGCGGCGACCTCCTGCTGCGTAATTACGACGAAATTACGAAAACGGAAGTCGAGGTATTTTTCAATGCGTACGCGCTGCTCCAAAATTTCATTTAGCTTGTCGGCAGTTAGTCCCACGCGATGTAGTCGCTCTTGAAACTCCGGCTCGGACGGAAATGCTTTTACTAGTTCATCACGCGCGCTCTTGACCTCTTCGGAAGTTGGCGCGATGGACGGCAGCTTCTCGGCCTCCTGGAGAATCAACCTCTGATCGGTTAACAAATGCAAAGCGCGATTGAGATCGACTGAAGAGGCATTGTCGAGCGGCGTGCCTGGTTGCAACGCCAACTGCCAAAGCAAATCGGAATAAGTTATCAGGCATATCTGCCGGCACTCCGGCAGCACGCCTGCGTTGACGGTCGCGACCATCTTGTCGATGACCGTTTGCGCGGAAACCGCGCCAGTGAGCAGTGAGCAGTGAGCAGTGAGCAGTAAGACCGCGACTACTACCAATCGACTCGTCCTGGATCCTGGTGCTTTAGTAATCATCCTCGTTGCCTTCCGCTTCTTGCTGCTCACCGCTCACTGTTCGCTTCCCTAGAACGTCTGCGTAAACCTGAAGTGAATCTGCGTGCGCTTCAGACGATAGATTGCCGGCGTGCCGTTGAAGTCGTTCGGGTCAGGGGTTGGGCCACGCTGCGGAATCAAAAACTGTGGCGGGTTAAGCAGGTACCCATAGTCTATCGCCAGGGCGCCGCCGAGTGGCGTCTGAATTCTGAATCCCAGCCCCAGCGTGTTGGTCCAATGCGCACGCAGGTTCGCTTTGTTGATTGCCGCCACCACATCGCCGGGCGGAGTGGGCGTGTTGTCGTAGCGACCAAACAGATCGCCGACGCGGCGAAAGACGTTGCCACCATCATAAAAAGGAACGACCTGAAGGGATCTGCTTACGGGCACGCGCGCTTCGAGATTGATAATAGCGAGCGCGTTGCCGCCAACTGGTATCGTAAACGGATTCAACACGACCGGCTTCTTGTTTTGATTGATAAAAGTGCCTTGGGGAATCACGACCAGCCGTGGGCCAGCCTCCTCGAAATTAAAGCCGCGAAGCGTAGTGGAGCCGCCGGAGAAAAATCGTTCACTGATTGGTAACGTTAGATCGATCTCGTCTATGCCAGCCGCGCCACCGCGGTCGCGAGGGTTGAAGAGATTCGCGAGCCCCAGCGTGGCGTTGCCGGCCAGCACCGTCCCGCGTAGCGAGTGCAGCTTGTAATAACGACGATAGGTAGCCTGCAGCCGGTTGAATGAAATGTTGCCGCCTAGTTGCCTGAGCGCAATTGCGTAATCAACATTGAAGAAGGCGCCGCGCGTGGCGTCAAGCTGGTTATAGCGACAGATTTCGCCCGGCGCTCCCGTTTCGTCGTCCGGATTGCGAATCGCGCCCACCAGTCCCCGTTCGCATCTTTCGCGCGTGTCCCGAACATACGAAGCGCCAAACTTGGAGAGCCTAACGGCGCGATCGGGCAGCAACACCGGCTTGATTAGCAAGCTTCCCAGGTTAAAGAGCCGCACGTCTTCATAACTATAACGAGCGAACAGCGCTGAATGGGTTTTCGCATTGAGCACGCGCTGCGTTTCAACCGCGGCAGTGAAACGATTGATCGTCGGCTCCTTAACCCGCCGGCCAAAGTCATCCAGCGGGTTTCCGTGAGCGTCGAGCCGCTGCACGATCCCGAGGGTGCCGCGGTCAATGGCAGAACGGAAAAACCGCGTCACGGTAGAATCGCGCTGATACTCAAGCGACAGGCCCAGCGGCGCGAACCGTTTTTCGCCGTAACGCTTGAAACGCGGATCCAAATATTCAAATCTGAGCCGCTGCTGCTGCCGGCTGACGCGTAAACGCATCGCGCCCTGTCGCAGTTTGTTCATCAGGTTGACGTTGCTAAGCTCAAACAGGCCGAGCGGTCCGGTGTCGGTGGAGAAGCCGCCGCCGTAGTCCATCACGCGCGGCTTCTTTTCTTCCAGGTCAATTAAAACGTCGCGGCGCTTGAACCCCGAAGCCGTTTCACCCGCAGCCTCGGTCCGAATAATCACCTGGCGATAGGCGTCTGTCAGGTAAAGTTCGCGCTCGCTGTCGGCGATGCGATCCGAGCGCAGCACGTCGCCTTCGGCAATTGGAATCACGCGCAGGATCGCGTTGCGTTTCGTTTGTCTTACTTTAGTGCTGCCGGTGACGCCGTTAATCACGATGCGGTTGATGAAAACTTTATCGCCTTCGTTGCTGATCGTGTAGATAAGCCTGACCTGCTCGTCCTCGCCTTTTTTCGGCAGTTCAACTATTGAATAATCCATCCGCGCGCTGACATAGCCTTCGCGCGCATAAAGCGCAATCACCCTTTCGCCGTCGGCCCGCGCCTGGGAACGCGAGTAGGGCGCGCCCGTCACAGTTTTCAACTCGTCGCGCAGTCGCTGGTCGGTGTAAATTTTATTGCCGCGAAGTTCCACACTCGCAATTCGTGTTAACGGCCCTTCTTCTACCTGGAAAGTGATGATCAAACTTTCGCCGCTGATCGATACGCCCTGCAGCACCGTGACTTCCGAGCGACGATAACCGAGGTCGTGCATGTAATTCCTGATGGTCCGCCGGTCCTGTTCAAGCAAGGTGAGACTGGTGTAGCCGCGGCCATAACCCAGCAAAGGAATTAACCCGAGCGCGCTCGCTTTCTGCGTTCTGAGATCCGCGGCGACATCAGCGTAACTCAGTTTGTTGGTACCGATGACGCGAATATCGGTGAGCTTGAAGCGCCGTCCGCGTTCGATGTCGTAGCGTATCTCAACGTCCTGCCCGCTTAGATTCTCAGGATTCAAAGTTTCACAGGTTGTGGCAGCGCCATTTGGGCCGAGCTCGGGCGTCGGCGGCGTCACGGTGCAGACCGGTGTTACTTCGGCAAAGAAATAACCCTGCTCCTGCAATTTGTTGCGGAGC
>JANLYZ010000333.1:0-8113 GCA_031365905.1 Chloracidobacterium sp.
TTTTGTTTCGCAATATATCGCCGTACCTCGTCGACGTTTGATTGACTCACCGTGAATGCACCATAGCCACGTTGCCACGAGAAGTGTTTGTGGAGCGCACCAACGAACTGGTGGGGGGGTTCAAGCTTTGTGAGCGACTAAATTTGAGCGACTCATCGCCGCGTTCAGTTTCCTCGGAGCCGTTTCCGGTTGGCCTGCTGGTAACGCTCGTCTCAGCAGCGATCCTGCGAAAGAAACCAAGCCCGCCCGTCAGCGACGCAGTTGCGGCTTAAGCAATTATTCAATCACTGGCCGCTACGTGGTTGATCGAAACAACGATTCGAGTTCGCTGGTTCTCTTTTCGACGGTGCGCTCGGCGTCTGCCAACGTCTGCTTTGCTTCTTCAACTTCACCATTGACGGTGAATGCGGCTTGGCTTGCAGCCTCGGCTGCTGCGCTTGCTTTCTTCAAGCGTGCTTCTGCTGCGCGGCTCGCTTTCTCCGCTTCGCGGCGTTCTTTCTCTGCTTCGCGGCTTTCATTCTCCGCTTCGCGGATGTGCTTCTCAGCTTCCTTCGCGCGGGCGTCGGCCTTCTTCTGCTGCGATTCCAAACTCTGTGCCCTGGCTCGTGCTTCAGTGAGCGATCGTTTCGCGTTCTGTAGTGATGCGTTCGCGGCCGCTAACTTTACCTGACGAGACTTTTCGACTTGAGCTTTCTTTTCGCTAATTTGTGATTGGAGCTTTGGACTTGGGGCTTTGGACTTTGGACTTTGAACTCGCGCCGGCGCGGCTACTTTCTTTGAAGGACTAGCAGGCGGCGCGGCGTTGGCGGCCGGGACTGGCGCGGTCCCAGTGAAGGAAGCGAATGACTCGAAGCCCGGAGGGTCGATGTCTTTGGTCAGTCTCCCAAGCGTTGCGCCATCAAGCGCTGCAGATGCGGACACTGCTTCGAGTGTAGAGGTGATGCGCCGAATCGTATCCAACGAAGGATGGGAGCCAAGGTCACTTAGCATTGCAGTCGCTAACTCGGAAAGGTGCGAGAGCGCCTCGCGTCGTGCGTCGAGTGCAGCGCGCATCTCCGCAACCTTGCCGGAAGTTTGAGCCTTGCGAAAGCGCTGGCCGCTCCCGAGCAACTCGTCGAACGGCTCGCGGTGATTCCAATAGAGTTGATTCACCGTCCAGGCAGAAACGGACGGTTTGCCCAACAACTTTACGCGCTCCGCGTCAGCGGCCTGCCCGCTCTTCTTAAGTTGAGCGATGAGTGTCTTGCGCGCCGCGATGAACTCGTTCAACGGGAGCTTGAACAAGCTATTAAGATCATCATCGAGTTTAGCCATGCCCCTAGTTTCTCACTGCTGTCGCAAGAATCAGGTTTCGCTTTTCTATCGTTCAGCCGTCCGCTTCACGGACTCTGCCTTAAGCCTGCATCGTCCCAGCAGTAAACTGCTAGGCTATTATCATTCGTCCGCTACGCGGACTGATCTGGGATCAGTTCTCTGGCAGAGCGGCGAGTGAGGCGTTATCGATCACGAAGCGATACTTCACATCGCTCTGCTGCATGCGGTCGTAGGCTTGGTCGATCTTCTGGATCGGAATCATCTCAATGTCCGCGACGATTCCTTTCCGAGCGCAGAAGTCGAGCATCTCCTGCGTTTCGGCGATGCCACCAATAAGCGAGCCGGCGATCGAACGGCGCTTAAAAATGAGCGGCATGATTTGCGGCGAAGGATGCGGATGCTCGGGCGCGCCCACGAGCACGAGTGTTCCGTCGAGCTTTAAGAGATTGTTGTAAGCGTCGAGGTTGTGGCTCGCCGCCACTGTGTCGAGGATAAAGTCGAAGCTGGCTGCGTGCGCATCCATCTCCGCGGCATTCCGCGACACGATAACTTCGTCAGCCCCCAGCACCTTCGCGTCGTCGCGCTTGCTCTCGGAGGTCGTGAAGGCAACGGTATGCGCGCCCATCGCATGCGACAGTTTCAGACCCATATGGCCCAACCCGCCGATGCCGACGATCCCGACTTTCGATCCCGGCCCAACCTTCCAATGGCGCAGCGGCGAATAGGTAGTGATGCCCGCACACAGCAATGGCGCAACCGCTGCGAGCTGTTCCTCAGGATGGTTGATCTTGAGCACGAATTTTTCGTCGACGACGATCTTTTGCGAGTAGCCGCCCAGCGTGTGGCCGGAAGGTTCATCAACGGTCGTGTTATACGTCCCAGTGAAGCCGTTCTCGCAATATTGTTCCAGGCCTTCGTCGCAGGAGCGGCAATGCTGGCAGCTATTCACCATGCAGCCGACGCCCACCGTGTCGCCAACCTTGAACCTGGTAACCTCGCCGCCAACGGCTGTCACGTGACCGGCGATCTCGTGGCCAGGAACGCACGGATAAAGCGTCCCCTCCCATTCCGAGCGAATCGTGTGCAAATCCGAATGACAGACGCCGCAATATGCGATGTCGATCTGAACGTCATGTGGAGCGGGTTGGCGGCGCTCGATGTCGATAGGCTCCAGCGGCTTATCCGCAGCGTAGGCTCCATAGGCTTTAATAGTCATGTGTAATCCCCTTCTCTAAAATGAAAGCAATCCTGACTGCGCTCGGACCCACCCGGACGTCGCGCCTGTTCTTACTTAAGGTGTCGCGATAGTACCCGAAGCGTGAAAAGGAATGATACCGGGCAATCGTTGCAGAACCGTGCGCGATCCCCGCTGACAGAATGAGTCTTCTGAAGCCCGCAGGGAAGCTGCTGCTCTTCTCTTAGATTTTTCTCGCCCCTCAACTATAATGGCGCTGCTGAATTGGGTATTCCTCAAGGGGGTAGAAGCTAATGAAATTCCTGCCGTTCCAGGGTAGATCAAATGCCTGTTTACTGGCTGCCTCGCTTGCTTTGATCTCCATACTGGTGGTTGTCTCAATCGAGACATCACATGCTTCAAGTCAATTATCACTCCTGAGCGCTAACGGAAAACTCGCTTTCAAGAGCGGTAGCGGCATCTATACGCTCAACCCGGACGGCAGCGCTCAGGTGCAAATCACTAACGACGGAAATAACCGCTCGCCAGCCTGGTCAAGTGATGGAACCAGGATTGTTTTCACCCGGCAAGGTCCCCAGGACACAACCAACTTTATTTATGTCATGAACGCCAACGGCACCGGAATGCAAAAGATCAGTACGACAACTTCCGGTGATGTCGACCCTACCTGGTCACCCGATGGCAGCAAGATCGCTTTCCAATCAACCGTCGGCACCAATGCTGAGATCTTTGTAATGAATTCAGATGGGAGCAATCGCGTAAATTTGACGAATAACGCCGCACTAGACTTGGGGCCGAAGTGGTCGCCTGACGGTACCCGGATAGCCTTTGTCAGCACGCGCGACTTTCCAGGGATTACCGGCGATGTGACGAAGGGGTTTGAAATATATGTAATCAACGCTGATGGCGGCAATCCGACCAGACTAACTAATAATTCGTTTTCCGATTCAAATCCTACGTGGGCTCCTGACAGCAACAGGCTCGCTTTCGACACCAATCGCGATGGCAACGCTGAAATCTATGCGATGAATACTGATGGCAGTAATCAGACTAACTTGACTAACCATCCATCCAGCGACTTTGATCCGGCCTGGTCACCGGACGGAAACCAGATCGCGTTCCTAAGTTTTCGCGACAGCATCCAAAATATTCCGCAAGAGATCTATGTGATGGCTGCGAATGGGAGTAGTCAGAACCGAATCACTAATAGTTCGCAGGATGAAAATCAACTGGCCTGGCAACCGCTCCCCAATTCGACTCCTACGCCTACGCCAAGTCCCACTCCGTCGCCGACACCAAGTCCTTCTCCGCTGCTTGTGATCAGTCAGGTTTATGGTGGCGGGGGAACGGCGGGCGCGAGTTATCAAAGTAGTTTTGTCGAGTTATTTAATCGCGGCACTACGAACGTGGACATTAATCAATGGTCCTTGCGAATCGCTTCCGACACGGGCAGCACCTTCAGTACGGTTATTTTTGTAAGCAGCCGTAGCATTCTGGTTCAGCCCGGCCATTATGTCCTGGTTCAACTAGCATCGGGGGGTGGCAACGGCAACCCTTTGCCCGCGCCTGACTCTCTTGCGAATATAACTCTCGGCACCTCCGGCAAGATCGTCCTGGCCAAGCCGAATGCCAACCTGGCTGCGGGCCAATGTCCATTACCCAACGCCGACATAGCCGATTTTGTAGGGTTCGGCAGCTTCGCTAATTGCTTTGAAGGATCTGGAGCCGCGCCCCCTCAGAGTAATGCTACGGCAGCCCTTAGAAGTGGCGGCGGTTGCACTGATACCAACAACAATGCCGCCGACTTCTCAAGCGCTTCACCGACACCGCGCAATAGCAGTTCGCCCGTTCATACTTGTAATCCAATCGACGATGCGCAGTTTTTCGTGCGGCAGCACTATCTGGATTTTTTGAATCGCGAGCCGGATCAAAGTGGTCTCGACTTTTGGGTTAATCAGATAACTTCCTGCGGCGGCGATCCGCAGTGCGTAGACATCAAGCGCATCAATGTCTCCGCTGCTTTCTATCTGTCGATAGAGTTTCAAGGGACGGGTTATCTCGTCGAGCGAATATACAAAGCGGCTTACGGCGATGCCAACGGCAGTTCAACGCTTGATGGCGCGCATCAATTGCCAGTGCCAATCGTGCGCTTCAACGAGTTCCTGCCGGACACGCGGGCGATCGGTCAGGGAGTAGTCGTGGGACCGCCCGGTTGGGAACAGGCGCTGGAAAACAACAAGCAAGCCTTCGCGGCTGGGTTCGTGCAAAGGTCGAGATTCACTACAGCTTTCCCGATTTCGATGAATCCAGCGCAGTTTGTCGACAAGCTCAATCTAAACGCCGGCAATGTGTTGTCAGCCAGCGAACGGGCAACAGCGATTAATTTATTTGGCAGTGCGACAGACACCAGCAACATGACGGCGCGCGCGCAAGCCTTGCGACAGGTTGCCGAAGATCCGGACCTGAACAGTGCCGAATCTAACCGCGCGTTTGTGTTGATGCAATACTTCGGATACTTGAGAAGAAACCCAAATGACGTTCCAGACTCGGATTATGCGGGTTATGACTTCTGGCTGCGGAAGCTAAACCAGTTCAACGGGAATTTCGTCAACGCCGAGATGGTGAAAGCATTCATCTTGTCATCCGAGTATCGTCAGCGCTTCGGGCCATGAGCGCATTCCCGCGTTAACAGTCGCACGTCTCCACCCTCTTCTCAAAGTCGACCTCACCCGATATGGTTTGCGAAGAGTGCCACCGTGCAGAGCAGGTCTGACAAAGGCCAATGGCATGTTCCAGCGACCTTTTTGGGAAAGCAACATAAGAATCAGAAACAGCTATTTCGGTTTGATGACGATTACCGAATCCATGTGGCCGCTCCCGTCATCTTCAATGACCGAATTTGCAGGGTCGTTTAGCCCAACACCATCTATCAGGAATTTGTAGGTGTACTTGCCGGGCGCTAAGTCCAGGCGACAGACCCAGCCGTCACTCTCCTTCGCGCAGTAATTTGCTGTCTGAATCCAGTCGTTGAACGATCCGTAAATGGCCACGGCCTGCGCGTCGGTGTGGCCCGACAACTTGAAAGTTGTATTGCCCGTACTGGGCACCGGAGGCGGCATCTTTTTCACGAGCATGTCTCCCTGACCAGTGTTTAGCGTGAGACCAGTGACATTGCCTTTATCGTCCTTGATGAAGGCGAGGTGCAGATCCGGAATCTCGCTGTCATAAAACATTGACTCAGATTCGGCCATAAGCTCGCGCAGCCTCCGGATTGAAGGCCTGACCCACAAAGAACCATCCTTCACGCTTACGTAAAGGACGAAATCGTGCGCGAACTTTGGGTCGAGTTCATATCGGCCAACGTATTGTTGCAACACATCGGGAGCGACCTTCACTTGAGTTGTCGCGATCGCTTTCCGGGATATCGAGGATCGCGCGACCGGCTTTCTGTCCTGCGCAGAAGTCTTAGGCTCGGGTTTAATACCAACGAGCGCTATCAGATGACTCCCTAACGTTCCGCGATAATTGAATACGGTGTGGTTCCCGTTAAATTCCGTGTAGTGGACCGAGTATCCTTTGCTCTGGAGGGTATCTCGCAAATTATGGTTCGCCACGAGCAGCGATGGAGGAACCGGCTGTCCAGGCGGCGCGCCGACTGACCATTCCATCAGTCCGGCCTCGAAGGAGAAGCGCAGAGGCAGACGCGGGCTGGCAGCGAACTGGTGGTTCAGCCATTCAAAATCCTTTTCGCTGTCCGGCTTCCACGAGAAAGAGCCGGATTGCGCTAGCACGTTGCCGAACACCTCGGGATGTTTGAACCCAACGAAAGCAGCCGCTAACCCACCCAGGCTCGCCCCGCCGATGATCGTCTGCTCCGGCCGGTCGGTCACGTGGTAGTTAGCGCGCACCCAGGGAACAATCTCGTGAGCCAAAAAGTCGGCGTACTGCGAATTGCAGGACAACTCCCGCCCGCGATCAGGATTGTCGACCATCACGGCGACCAGCGGCGGTATCAGACCAGCGGCGATCAAGTTATCGAGAGTGGTCGCTGCGCGCCCTGCGTTGAGGTAGAGACCGCCATCGGAAAGTACCAACAAACCGTAGGGCTTCTTGTCGGCAGCATAGCGGTGCGGTGTGTAAATCCAAATTGGACGTTCGTTGCCGAGGACTTTGCTTTGGAATTTGTCGCGCTGCACTCGTCCAGTAGGAACTCCTGGCCGAGCGACGTTCCAGACTTGCGGCTCGGCGGAGGGCAGTTCGGCCGCGGAAAAGAAAGTAACTTCGTACGGGTTCAACTCGTTAGAGCGCTCGGCGTACTGGAGTGGATTGAGCGGGTCGGTCCGCAAGGCGTTCCCGAAGCGGGGAAGGCTTACCCACTCTTTCGGGTCGGGGAGATTGGCCGCGAGCATATAGATGAAGCGCGCACCTTTCTGAATCCGAAATGTTTTGTACCATAAGTCAGTGTCGAGCAGCCGCGCCATCGGCTTATCAACGCCCGGGAGGAGAAAGACGAAAGCGCTTTTCGTGTCTCCTTTGCCTCGCCAGACGATCGTCACTAGCGAGTCGCGGTCGTTGCCCGGCTCGGGCTCAACCATCGGGGCGCCGCGTTCGCTGATCTCTTTCCAAAAACGATCGAGAGCATTGCGATCGCCTGCCTTGAGCTGCTGCTCGAGAACCAGCAAGCGCGGGCTCAAGATTAGGCCTTCAACTTTGGCCGTGCTCGCAGACTGTTCCTGACTGAGCAACGTGGACGCAGTCGCCGACATCGGCACGTTCGTTACCCAACTCGCATTCAGAATGAGCACGGTAAGCACACGTATAACGATCTGGGGTGTAATGCAAACTCGCATAGCCAGTCCTCCTTCAGCAGTTAGTTAGCGATAGTGTGGTCTTTTTGTTTTCGTGTAGCAGTCAATCAGAGTCGAACATTCGCTCGAGCGGCGTGCGTCCCTGTTCTTCATGCGAAGCGATGCCTGGTGTGTACTGCTCGCGAGCAGTCCTAGTCAAGACTTCATTCTGGCGAAGGTGCTCGCGGTCGATTCCGAAAACGCTGCTCGCCCGCTCATTCTCGAACCGCCCCGCTGATCTAGCGCGCCGAACTACGAAAAATAAGCGTGCCAACACCGCAATCGCGACTAGCTGCCGCAAGACGCCCATGATGTTGTCGTGTTGGGTATTGACCGCCCAGTATGCCAAGCCACCGGCGAGAACCGCGATGGCGATGTGCGATCCCATTCTTAAAATCATGGGATCGAAGGGAAAGCTTCGTCTGATTTCACAACAGGTGGCTTTGATTTCATTGAAGTCTCCGAAGCTTCGCAGCGCAGCCCGCTGCGCCTCGTCTGGTTTCATGCCCCCTTCGATGTTGGCGCGCGCACGCATGTCAACATGGAGGCGCAATTCCGCCTCAACATCGCAGGCGATTTGATCGGGATGTCGCCAGGCATGAATGAATCTGATTGTGGCTTTGATCCAGGACATAGCTTTGCGTCTCCTCAGACCGCGCGTAGCGCCTTGATGGTTGCGCCAGCCAGTCGCTCCCAATTCTGCTCTTCGATGATTAGTTGTTTGCGGCCCGCTCGAGTCAGTTTGTAAAACTTCGCT
>JANLYZ010000339.1:0-6948 GCA_031365905.1 Chloracidobacterium sp.
GCCGGCACCACGCGGTCGTCGTGATCGGCAGTCGTTATCAGTGTCGCGGGATACTTCGTCCCGACCTTTACGTTATGAACCGGCGAGTAAGCGTAAAGAGCTTTGAACTGTTCCGCGTTATCGCTCGAGCCATAGTCGGCAATCCAGGCTGAACCGATCGTGAACTTCTGAAACCGCAGCATGTCCATCACGCCGGCCTGTTGAATGACAGCCTTGAACATTTCCGGTCGTTGATTCGCCACCGCACCCACCAGCAGACCGCCGTTTGAGACTCCATGTATCGCGAGTTTGCTCGGCGACGTGTACTGGTTCTTAATCAAATACTCTCCCGCAGCAATGAAGTCGTCGAACACATTTTGCTTCTGCAGCTTTGTGCCCGCTTCGTGCCACTTCTCGCCATACTCGCCCCCTCCGCGCATGTTTGCCGAAGCGTAAACGAAGCCCTGCTCAAGCAGTGCGAGGCGCAACGCATTGAAGCCGGGGGAATTCGTGATGTTGAAGCCGCCGTAACCGTAAAGCAACGTCGGGTTATTGCCGTCGAGCTTGATGCCTTTCTTGTGGACGATAAACATCGGGATGCGCGTGCCGTCTTTGCTCGTATAGAAGACTTGTTTAGTTTCGTAGTCAGTGCTTTTGAAACCGGCAACCTCCGACTCGCGAAACAGCGTCGACTGCTTCGTCGCGATGTCATATTTGTAAATCGTCGGCGGGAAATTGAAAGTGGTAAACGTGTAGAAGGTGAACTGGTCGTCGTCTCTGCCGCCAAACCCGACTGCAGTTCCCGGTCCCGGCATCGCAATCTCGTTTTCGAGTTTGCCGTCGAGGCTGTAGACGTAGGCATGCGAGGTTACGTCTTTGAGATAGACCGCAAAAATTTTGCCGCCCACCGCGTTGGCAATATCGAGCGGCTCCGGCTTTTCGGGAATGATGTCTTTCCAGTTTTCTTCGCCGGGATTCTTCGTATCAAAAAGGAAGATGCGGCCGTTAGGCGCTTTGTGATCTGTGAAGACCAGGAACTTGTTGCCGACGTTGCCAATCACTTCATAAGAATCGTCGCCAACATCGGCGACGATCGGAGCGAACGCAGCGTCCGGCTTGGAGGCATCGCGATAGAAAAGCGCGTTCCCTTTTTTGCCTTTGCCTCTTTCTGAAACGTTCAGGAAGGCAAACTGTTCGTCGTCGCTGGTGCCGATCGTGTGAAACCGTAACGGGTTTGCTTTGTCTTCGTAAACCAGCACGTCTGCCGCTTGCGGCGTGCCAACCTTGTGATAGAAGACCTGATGAAACTCATTCGCCGTCGTCAGTTCATGACCGGCGACCGGCGTGGGATAACGGCTGTAATAGAAGCCATCGCCCTGCCAGGCAACTCCGGTGAACTTCGCCCACTCGACGTGGTCCGGTTGCAAACCTTTGGTGGTCGTGTCCAGCACGTAAAGATCGTTCCAGTCAGAACCTCCCTTTGAAACTCCGTAGCCAAAATATTTTCCATCCCTGGAGATGCCGACCGCGCCCAGACGCGTCGTGCCATCCGCGGAGAGCTTATTTGGATCGAGCAGGACTTCGGGCGTGCCCTCCAAACCTTTTTGCCGGTACCAAACACTCTGGTTCTGCAAGCCATCGTTCTTGGTGTAGAAGTAATAATCGCCGCGGCGAGTTGGCGCGGAATATTTCGGATAGTTATAAAGCTGCAACAGCCGGTCTTTAATCTTCATCCGAAAAGGAATCTTTTCCAGATACGCGAAAGTCACTTTGTTTTCAGACTCAACCCAGGAAGCCGCTTCAGGAGATTTATCATCCTCGAGCCAACGATACGGATCGGCCACCTTCGTGCCGAAGTAGTCGTCGACCGTGTCGCCCTTTTTGGTTGCGGGATAGACAATGCTCGGGCTGTTCGAGGTACGGTGGGCAGCCGGCGCCCTCCTTGGTCCGCATTGCGCGCGCGATGCCGGAGTCAACTGCGAGGCGGACAGCAGCGAGAGCGCTACGGACACAATTGCAAACGGCAGCAGCACGCGCGCAAAGCCAAAGGCTGGAAACTGAAAACTGTTTCTTCTCATCGGATCATCTCCTGGGTGATTGGACAGCTGGAAAACTCAAATTGAGTTGATACTGGAAACTCGTTACGGAAAATTTATGCGGGTAGACGCGGCAGAGTTTAATCGACTTGCCACTCAAGTTCAAAGAGGACTCCAAACGCAAAGCAGTCCATCCGCAACTACGTACAATATCCACTTTTTTGGACTACGTGCCGGACTCCCTCACTTGTCTTAGCTTGGTTCAGCGAACAACAGTGGAGATGCGCTCACACCGAGCTCTATATCAAGATTTCTCGCGTCCTAATTTGAGAACTCTCCGTGTAGTCTCGGTGTACTCTGTGTCTCTGTGGTGGGAAAACCGGCCAATAAGCATCCACCACAGAGACACAGAGGTAGCACAGAGGAAGCGAAATTAGAACACGACTGGGCAAGTTGTCTTTGCCACGGAACACTGGCAGTATTAACTGACCTTTCAGCACTCTTCCCAAACAGATCTTGAATTGCTGCTCTCGGCGACTTGGAGTGCTATGAAACACCTATTTCCCTCAGTTGCAAGATACAAATACTTCTATCCACTCTTGCTGCTCCTGCTGCTGCCCTACGTGTCTTCGCGCATCAATTCGCAGACTCGCGAGAGGTCGGTTACCAGCGGCAAGCCGGCTGCTGCCGCTGCCGAAATCGTTAAAGTTGACGTTGATCTCGTCACAGTCGACGCTCTGGTTCTTCAGAAGAAGACTGCGCGTGCGGTTGGCGACTTGAGGGAAACCGACTTTGTTATTCTTGAAGATGGCGCCAAACAGCAGCTAACGCATTTCAGCCAGAACACCCTGCCCCTTTCTGTTCTGTTGTTAATCGATCGCGGAGGCTGTATTGATCCATTCGGGTCCGCAGTAAGGCAGGCAGCGAATGATGCGCTGTCGCGTCTAAAGCCCACAGATGAGGTGGCCGTGATGAGCTATCACGACAACGTAGAACTGGTGCAGGAATTTACGCGCGATCGCACGCAAGTTCAGAACGCTCTCACTCGAATTCCGCAGCATAATAATTGGGCCGATCACTGTCTCAATAAAGCTTTTGCCGGGGCCGCCGATTATATGGTGACAGCCGGAAACCCAGTAGGCCGGCGTGTGATAATCGCGATTACCGGTATAACGCGAAATTTCGACTGCGGCCATGGACCATCAGGCAAGGCAGCCAAGGTGTCGCTACTTGAATCGGGGAGCGTCGTATGCGGCCTGATCCCCACCACTACGGGACAGCGAATGGAGAACAAATACATGATCTTCGGCACACGAGCGGCCGGCGTATTTGGCGCTCCCACCTTGGACATCAAAGAACTCGCCGACGAGACCGGCGGAGAAGTTTTGGAAGACAAACCTGAGAAACTCAACACAACCTTCAATTTGCTGATCGAACATTTGCGCACTCGCTATAGTCTCGCTTTCGTCTCCTCAAATAAAAAACGAGACGGAAGCCTGCGAAAACTCAAGATCGATCTCACACCTGACGCCCACAAATCGCGCGGCAAGCTGGTCGTCAAGGCCCGGCGAGGTTACCTGGCGCCTAAAGAAAAATAGCGGGAATTATGGGGGATACTGATGGCGAAATGTTTGACGACGAAGCCTCACTAGATCCTTTCGATCCATTTCCGGAGCCGGTCACGATTCCGATTACTGACGTCTTCGATCTGCACACGATCCCGCCACGCGATGTGAAGCGTGTAGTTGAAGAATACTTGAATGAAGCACTGCGACTGGGGTTTCACAGGGTGAGAATTATTCACGGCAAAGGCCTCGGTGTGCAGCGTGAGATGGTGCGTGCAATACTGGAACGAACACCGTTTGTTACCGACTGGACGGATGCGCCACCCGAAGCTGGCGGGTTAGGCGCAACGATTGCGCGCCTAATTCAGAACCGGGAGCGATAGCGACCGGCCAAAGATTCAACTTAATCTGAAGCTCGTGAGTTGATTGTTTTGGCCGGTCGCTACCACCACCCCACGCGGGCTGCCCGCGCGGGGGCCCCGGCCCGCTCGCGGTTCCGATAATCAAGCGAGCAGGCCCTTGATGAGGTCGCTGAGAAAATCGATATCGATTGGCTTTGTCACATACGCATCGAAGCCGGCTGCTTTGGCCCCAGCACGAAAATCCGTTTCCTGGTGCGCCGTGACGGCAACGATCGGAATCCCATTCAACGCTTCGCTCGCGCGGATCCTTTCCGTAGCGGCTAAGCCATCCATGATAGGAAGACTGAGATCCATAAGGATGATGTCAGGACGTTCGCGCTCCGCCAAGTCAACCGCTTTGGCCCCGTTCTCTGCTTCGACGACCAGGTATCCTAGTTGCTCGAGAGCCAACCGCATGAAGTAACGCGCGTCATCGGAGTCTTCGACGATCAGAACGGTTCGATCCCTGGAGTCCTTTTCCATTGCTCGGCGCCACCCTCCCGCAAAACTCAGCGGGGGGCTTGCTGCGTTTCTCGGAAATTTTCTACTACTTGGATTAGTCTCGACTGTAAAACGGCTGCGCAGATCATGTCAAGAGTTGTGATCAGCGAGGCGGGTTAGTTTGCAAATTGCGCCGCTGCAGAACCGGGAGTGGTAGCGACCGGATACTACTCTCAAGTTGACTTTGGAATTCCAAACTCTGCAACAGCACGTCCGTTCTCGCATCGAGCATGGCATCCGGTCGCTACCGCTCCCGGTTCCGCAACGAGCTGCGAATTCCACAACTCATCGAAACTAACCTACTACCGCCTGTTAACAAATCGCTGACGCCAGACGTCAATGACTTAACAACGGTCCGATCACGGCAAAAATGAAGTGAACCAAATGCCCGATCGGATCGTTAGAGCTTAGGAATTCGAACTTCTCGAAAGGCCGGAGATCAATACCCATGAAGAAAATAATTTTACTCGTGCTTTTGCTCGCGATTGCAGGGATTGCGGGCGTTGTGCGATCGCACACAAAGAGCGGCAGCGCCTGGCCGCTGGTCATCAACGGCGATAAGCAGGCGACGGGGAATGCGCGCGAGGAGATTCGCAAGGACTTCGATCTGGCGGCCGGCGCGCGCGTTGAGGTCTCCGGCATCAACGGCTGGGTGAAAATTGAAACTTCCGACCGCAAGACCGCGAACATTTACATTGAACGCCTGGGTGACAGTCAGGAAGCTTTGAATCGCCGCAAAATAACTATCGAGAAGACGGCCGATGGACTGACAATTCGTGGCGAAAAAGGCGACAGCGGGTTGCTCTCGCGCATGTTTGGTTCGAGCCCTACCGAGCACGTGACGTTGCAACTGCCGAAACAAATCTCCCTCGTTACGAACGGTGTGAATGGTTCAGTAACCTCCGGCGGGATCGATGGCGCACTTGAAGTCAACGGTGTGAACGGCAAAGTCGATATTGCGGAAGCGTCCGGGTCGGCAGATATTAGCGGCATCAACGGCAGCGTCTCAGTAGGTTTGGCAAAGATCGGCAAGGGCGTGGAAATCAGCGGCATCAACGGGAACATTGAACTGCTGCTTGGTGAAGACGTGAATGCTACGCTCGAGGCGCATGGGATGAACGGCCACGTGACCTCTGAGCTGCCGAACGTGGTGGTAGACAAGAACAGTCACGGAAACTACAGCGCGCAGATTGGGAGCGGTGGTGGCTCAATTTCCGCTAGTGGAATAAACGGCAACATTCGTTTGACGCGGATGACACCAGCGATCCAGTGAACCACGGCAGCTAACTCAGTCAGCCTGATCTAAGTCCGCGGGAGCGGACGGTCGAAAGTAGCCCAGCACTTCAGTGCTGGGGGAGCACGGAAAATATAAGAATAGAGTCCGTGAAACGGACGACTGATAGGCTTCAGGTTCAGTAGTCCGTTTCACGGACTCTTATTTTACTGCCAACGGTTTACCAGCGATAAATCGCTGGGCTATTTTCACTCGTCCGTTTCACGGACTTTGTAATCTACTTTCCAATCTTCGAAAACTTGAGGTTCATGATCGGATACTCTTTCCAATCTTTGTAATCGTAGTGCCACCATTCAGGTTCGTAAACGGCAAACCCTTCAGCCGCCATCGCCGCGCGCAGCAGTTCACGTAAGCGCCTGGCATCGGACGTAGCACACTCGTAGTTAATGTGCGCGCGTTCAGTCATCTCGTCATATTCGCTCGGCATCTTCACTTCGGCGCCAGACTTCAGATCAAACAGCGAAAGATCTACCGCGCAGCCGCGATTGTGACGTGAACCTTTGCTCGGATCAGCGACGAAGATCTTCTTGTCAACCGGCGTTGCGTCCCAGAAAACTTTGGTCACCGACCAGGGACGATAACCATCAAAGACGACGAGGCCGTAACCCTGCTTCCTCAGATTCTGGTTTATTCGCACCAGCGCCTCGGCTGCCGGACGCTGTAGGAAAGCGCGCGCCTGTTTGTAGACAGCCTTGCCGAGGAAATTGTTCTTAGTCGCGTAACGAATATCGAGCTTGATGGTGGGATCGAGCTTAGTGAGTTCGACCAAATCCGGTTGACGAAACGGACCTGTCTCAACCGGCGGCCCCTGCGCCAAAGCGACGGTTAGAAAAACAATTCCAACTAAGCCGATCTTAAGTGAACGTGAAATCATTTCTTCCTTTGGAGTGCGCTGACCCGTCAGCGCTTTGGTCGGCTGCGACCTGTCGCAGCCCTGGTTGAATGGGAGCGCGAGTAGGAAACGCGGCGTCAAGTCGCCGCGGAATCAAAAGCGCTGACTGGTCAGCGCACTCCAAAACTAGTTTCAAAATACAACCGGCTGGCGCGTCGTCAGTGTTGGCAGATTCCACGCGCGCAATTTCTCGTTCCATTGCGGCACTGTGTTGTTGATGAACCTGTTTACTTCCTCCATGCGCCCTGCATATTCCGGTTGTATCTCAGCAAAGTATTGG
>JANLYZ010000388.1:0-11711 GCA_031365905.1 Chloracidobacterium sp.
GTTTATTCTCGGGTTGAGCGCGATCGCCTTTGGGCAGTCAACCGTGACTGGCGCCATCGGCGGTGTCGTTACTAACCCTAACAAGGAAGTTGTTCCCAATGCTTCCGTGACGGTGCGTAACACCGGAACAAATAAGGAAGATACTGCGACCACCGATGATCAAGGTCGGTTCAAGGTGTCGAACCTTCAACCCGGCACTTATGCCGTTACGATTAATGGCCAGGGGTTCAGTGCTTACACGCAGGAGACCACGGTCGAGATTGGACGCGAAACGAGTATCAATGCCGCGCTCTCGATTGGTCCGATCTCCGGCAATACGGTAGAGGTCACCGCCGACGCTCCCGTTATCAATACTTCACAGCAGGACTTTTCGAGCAACATCAATCAGACCTCGATTAGCGAGCTGCCGATCAATGGCCGTCGCTGGTCTAATTTTGCGTTGCTCACTCCTGGCGCCGTTCCCGATGGCACTTTCGGTTTGATCAGTTTCCGCGGGATCTCCGGACTCTTGAACAACAACACCATCGACGGTGGCGACAACAACCAGGCCTTCTTCGCCGAAGAGCGCGGACGTACGCGCATCAGCTACTCCATCAGCCAGTCTGCCATTCGCGAGTTTCAGGTCAACACCTCGAGCTACTCGGCCGAGTATGGCCGGTCGGCCGGCGGCGTGGTGAACGCAGTTACCAAGAGCGGCACCAACGATTTTCACGGCGATGTCTTTTATTTCCAACGCAACAATAAATGGGGCGCGCGCAATCCGCGCAGCTTTATCACTCAAAACATCGGCGGCATCTTCACGCCCGTTGCCTTTAAGCCGGTGGACGTGCGTCATCAATTTGGCGGCACCATCGGTGGCCCAATCGTCAAGAACACAGCGTTTTTCTTCTTCAGCTACGATGAGCAGAGACGCAACTTCCCCGGCGTTTCCACCTTCACGGCCCTGGACTTCCTAAACCGTGCTGACACGTGCGCCCTGACGGCCGCCGCAGGCGCTGCGATTACTTTGGCGACTTGTCCGGCATACCCCGGAACGATAAACCCGAGCCGAACCGGTTCATTGGCGACCGGCAAAGGCTTGACCAGCGCTCAAATTACAAATGCTCTGAACTTTCTCAACGGCATTTCCGGAGCAGTTCCCCGCACCGGAAATCAGCGACTGCTTCTGCCGAAGCTTGATTGGAACCTGAACAGCAAGAACACGCTCACGGCAACTTATAATCGCCTTCGTTGGAAGTCGCCCGCCGGCATTCAGACCCAGGCAATCAATTTTCGCGCCAGGGACAACTTTGGTGACGATGGCGTGAATATTGATTCGCTCAACCTGCGCCTGGCTTCAACGATTTCGAATTCCCTGATTAACGAACTTCGCTTCCAGTGGGGCCGCGACAACGAATTTCAAAGCAGCCAGCCGCCACTTCCGGGCGAGCCCACAAACGCGGTAGGTGGCAGATCACCTCAGACGATTATTGCCCAGGGCTTCTCTTTTGGAATTCCGGAATTCCTTGAGCGTCCGGCATTTCCTGATGAGCGCCGCCACCAGATTGCTGACACGGTGACGCTCACACAAGGTAGCCATACGTTCAAGTTTGGCGGAGACCTTAACTTTGTCAAAGACATCATAAGTAACCTCCGCTTTTCCGGTGGTCAGTACAATTACAGCGGAAATGCGAATGCTGCTGGCTATTACGGTGGGTTAAACGATTTCATTATCGACTACACGAACTTCTTGAGTGCGCTACCGGCAGCTTCTCCGTGCTACAGCAGCACCCGAACTCGAGGAAAGTGTTATGGCGGCAACTTCGACCAGGGACTGGGCGTCTTGGGATTAACTATGAAGACTACCGACCTTGACTTCTTCCTGCAGGATGACTGGCGAGTTACGCCACGACTGACGCTTAACCTTGGCGTGCGTTATGAGTACCAGAGAAACCCGCTGCCGATTCACGCTAATCCGTTATTGCCGCAGACACGCGTCAGCGTAAACGATAGAAACAACATCGGACCGCGCGTTGGCTTTGCCTACGACGTAAATGGCGACGGCAAAACCAGCATTCGCGGTGGTTGGGGCATCTACTACGGTCGCGTAATTAATTCCACGGTTTACAACACCTTGGTCAACACCGGCGTCGGCGTTGACGTCGGTCAGCGTCAAATTACTCTGGCCGCAAGCAATGCCGCAGCTCCGATTTACCCGAATCTCTTAGCGGCGGGAACACTCGTCGCTCCCGCAGTGCAGTTCTTCTCTCCGAAGTTCCAATTGCCGCAGATTCATCAGTGGGATTTCATCTTCGAGCGTGAGGTTGCCAGGAACACAGTAGTCTCCGCTTCGTATCTGGGTAGCTTCGGGAATTCGCTGCCTAACTTCGTCGACACGAACCTTAATCCCCCTAATGGTAGCGGCACTTTCACCGCTGTTGGCGGACCTTTCGATGGACAGAAATGGACCATACCTTTGTTCCTGGGCGCCCGACCTGTCTCAGCCTTCGCGGCTCTTACAGAGGTTCGGAGTGATGTCTTCTCCAAGTATCATGCATTGGTACTACAGGCGAATCGTCGTCTGACCAATGGCCTGCAATTCCAAACGAGCTACACGTTGTCAAGGTCGTATGACAACGGCCAAAGCTCGGTAACCTTTACGTCGACCAACCTTCCTTTCAATGCTTTCGATCAGCAGGGCGAGAATGGTCTGTCATCTTTTGATCGCAGACAGAAGTTTGTTACCAGTCTTGTTTACAACACAAACTTCAAGGGTGGCAGTAAAGGAAGTCGAGCAATACTTAATGGCTGGACGTTTGCTCCCATCTTGAATGCATTCTCCGGACAGCGTTACACGGCGAGCGTGGGCAACACGGTTAGCCCTACTAACAATTTCGGCTACAACGCAGCAACCTGCCCGGTAGCTCTGGTTGGAACCCCACCCACATGCCCAACGCAAGCCGGCGGAGTCAACGGCTCGGGCGGTTCAAACCGCTTCGCGCTCTTGCCGCGCAACTTCTACAAGCAGCCGAAGATCTGGTATCTGGACATGCGCATCTCGCGGCGGTTTGCCCTTACCGAGAGTGTTAAGTTGGAGTTGTTGGCCGAAGGCTTTAACCTATTCAATCGCACGCAGGTTACTAGCGTAAGCACCGGCATCTATTCGATTGATACCACCGGCTCTGCCGCCTCTCCGAAACCATTCCTGAATTTCAGTAGTGGCGTCACGGGCTTTCAGAGTGTCACCGGTGCTGACAGCACCCTTTTCCGCGAGCGGCAAGTTCAGCTCGCTGCTCGGCTCCAGTTCTAACAAAAGGGCAATTAAACCACCTAAATTCGGGCGTGTTCCTCGCAGGGACACGCCCGAATTGCCTGTGCCCGACAATTTGTCTGGCGACCCAATCCCTGAATTTGCTACTATCTAGGCGCCCCGCACAGAGCGGTGCATCCCTTGAGCTTCCCGCTCGCCCTCGCGAACTCCCATGCAAACGCAAGACTCGAACACGCTGCTTCAAGATTTGTCTGACAACCCTTCGCTCCCTGTTCCGGAGACCGAAAAGCGGATGCTTGACGCAGCTTTTGCGATGCTACCTGATGCCGCTTACCTGTTTGGCAGCGACCGTCGACTCGTCAAGGCAAATGGCGCAGCCTCGTTGTTGCATAGTGAACCGTCGCCCAGAGCAAGTTGCTGCGAAATGTTTTGGCATATAGAAGGCGCCGATGGCTGCGTCGTTGACCGTGCTTTGCAAGCGCTCGAAAGGGTTGAAGTTGAAATTCAGAGTTCCGCGGTGGATAAGCATTCGATTTCCGTAATCGTCGAGCCGCTACTGGCTGATGATCTCCAGCCTGCGGCCCTCGTGATCGCTCGAGATATTTCTGATCTGCGACGCGCCGAGGCTGAGGCAATCGCGCACAAATCGTTTCTTGCGAGTATCGCTGATCGCACTCCCGATGAGATCTATGCCCTGGACCTCGCCAGCCGGATCACCTGGATGAATGAGCGAGCCCAGAACCACACACTCTCGACCTCGCTTGGCAGCAGTTTCCTGGACATCGTTTCTGCAGACTCTCGCGAAATCACCGAAGGGAATCTGCGTTGCACCTTGAAGGGCGATGACACGCAGCATGAAGTGCGCCTTAGCAGTCTCGACGGCTCACTTCGTCACACCGAAGCGCACACGTCTCCTTTGTGGAAAAACGGAGAAGTCGATGGCGTGTTGGTTTTTCTGCACGACGTTACTGACCGCAAGCGCGAGCACGAGTTGATGGCCCAGTCTGACAAGCTTCGCGCAGTCGGCGAATTGGCCGCCGGCGTGGCTCATAATCTGAACAACTCACTCACCGTCATTCAGGGGCGCGCTCAATTGTTGCTCCGCAACGCTACTGATGAAGTGTCGTCCCGAAGTCTGCAAGTGATCACGAATGCGGTTGAAGACGGCACCAAGACCCTGCGCCGCATACTCGAGTTTGCGCGTCGCGACTCTGCGAGCGAGTTTGCGCCGGTTGAGCTTAACTATCTCATCACTTCCAGCATCGACATTGCCCGACCCAAGTGGCAGAGCAAATCGCGCGCAGGCAAGATTGAGGTCAAGGTTGAAGGCGGCGGCTCAATCTACGTCATGGGCGAACAGGCTGAGCTTCGCGAGGTAGTGCTCAATCTGATCTTCAACGCGGTAGACGCAATGCCGGAAGGCGGGGTGATGGAAATTGGCGCCCGCGCCGAAATTGACAGCGGTTGCTTCTGGGTAGCCGACACCGGTAGCGGCATGGCTCCGGAAGTTGCTTCCCGAATTTTTGAACCGTTCTTTACCACCAAAGGAAAACTCGGCAGCGGACTCGGTCTCTCCGCCTCTCACGGCATCATCACGCGCCACAACGGCGAGATCTTCGTTGTCAGCGAGCCAGGCGAGGGCACTCGTTTTGAAGTTCGTCTTCCGATCTGCGACAAGAGCGACAGATTCATAAAGAATAGTGACCCGGCTCAGGAATCCAACGCGCGCTAAAGGCTGAGAGCGCGTATACTGAGCCGTCCCAAGATCAACCACGCCGAGTCTCTTAAGCGTACACACCCGTTTTCGTCAATCTGAATTTCTCCTTAGCGTTTTGTAGTCAGCAACTGCCTGACAAGACTCTTGCCTTCATTCCCGGTTTGAGGAACACCCGTTGCTCTGTCCCTTCAGGTCATGACGAAGACGAAATCATTCGTCTGCGATTAACAAAGGAGGGTTCAATGGGTTTACCAAACAAAGATGAGGTTGAAGGAAAACTTGATCAAGCCAAGGGTGCGGTGAAGGAAACGGTGGGCCGGGCCGTAAACGATCGCGACCTCGAGGCTGAGGGCAGCGCCGATCGTACGGGTGGCAAAGTGCAGGAGGGCTTCGGCACAGCAAAACGCAAAATTGGCGAGGCGGTCGAAGACATAGGCGAGTCAATTCGCAAGTAGTTTTGCGTTGGCCGACGCTTCGCTCCAGGCCTTCTCAACTATTAACACAAAGGGCTTACGACTTCTCGAACGTCGTAAGCCCTTAATCATTTCGCACTCAACCCCGTTACTCGGTTCGAACGTGCTCACCACCCAATGCTTCGAGCAACTCTTCGAGCTTATCCACTTCCTCGTCAGCTTTAGCTTCGACTCCTAACAAGATGCTGCCGGCAAGTAGCCCTGCTTCGTAGACCTTCGCTCGATACTCGGGAATGCCAGCGCCGATAAGAGCGCCGATGACGCCACCCGTCGCGCCTCCCGCGCCGGCACCGGCAAGAGCCGCCACAATCGGACCGGCGATCACCAGATTCAATCCTGGCAAGACGATGGTGCTCCCCACCGCCACGATTGCTGCCAACACTGCGCCTACGACTCCGCCCAATGCACCGCCAACTCCCGCGCCGTCGGCGGCATGGGTGCGCGCCTGCAATGCAAACTCCTTGCTCTTTGTCGCGTCAGACATCAAGACGCTGATGTCGTCACGCGTGTAGCCCCGCTTCATGACTGCATCAACCGCCGCTTCAGCCGCCACTCGATTCTTAAAAAGACCTGTGATCAACTTTGGTTTTGCCATGCGATTCATCCTCCTTCAAGTTTCCCGCTCGGATGTTTTTACCAAGAGAGATTAGTTAGAGTGGGCAACAGTTGTGCCGGGCAATCGCTGGCGGATTTCGCTCTGGTTGGCTGTAGCAACGCGCTGTTGCTAGTCGGTAAGCAAACACGCCCAGGCAATTCTGTTTCGGTTCGGTACGCGGCAGACTCTCGCCGGCGTGGTGTGTTCCTGATCGAGTTAATGCAGGCTCTAATCTGGATACCAAATGAATTCTTGTGTACATTCGGTCTGCCTTAGAAGTTTAAGCTTGATAGGTCTCCAATTTCCGCATTGAGAATTCTTCAAATAAGTTCAGCTCAGTCGCTGGGCGGCGGCGAGCGCCATCTTGCGGATCTCGCCAACGGTCTTGCCGCAAGCGGGCACGACGTTTATGTTGCGCTGCGGCCTAAGTCGCCATTAATAGAGGAACTGGACATACTGAAAGTCAAAAATATCTTTACGCTTCCATTACGAAACTCACTCGACGCAAAGAGCGCGCGCGATCTCTCTCGCCTCGTGCGCGAGAACAAGATTCAGGTCGTGCATGCCCACATGGCGCGCGACTATCCGCTCGCCGCTTATGCCGTGCGGAGAAACCCGGTCGCAAAGTTAATCATTACGCGCCATGTGTTGTTTCCGCTGAACCGCCTGCACCGGATCACGTTTGCCAAGGCCGCGCGAATCATTGCGGTGTCCCAGGCAGTCGCGTCTCAACTGCGGTCTGATATCGGCGGCGCGGCGGAAAAGATTACCGTGGTCCGCAATGGAATAAATACCGCCAGATTCGCGAAAGCGAAAACAGACTTTGAGCGACGGCAATTTCTCGATCGTTGGAAACTTTCGGCAGACAGCTTGCTCGTGGGTACAGTAGGAGAGTTAACTCCACTCAAGGGACAAGAGGAGTTTGTGCGCGCCGCCCGTGAGATCCTCAAGCAGTTCCCGCAGGCGCACTTCATCATCGCCGGCATCGATCATTCACGTGGGAGCCAACATCAGACTCGGCTCGAACAATTGATAAAGGATCTGGATCTCACCACACGCGTCACTCTCGTGGGCTGGTTGGAAAACCTGGCGCAGCTCTATTGCGCTTTGGATGTGTTCGTTTCCGCGTCGCATACGGAATCTTTTGGACTCGCGATCGCAGAAGCGATGGCCAGTGGCACGGCTGTCGTCTCAACTGAAACCGCAGGCGCGCGGGAGTTAATAGAGGTAGGAAATACGGGCCTGCTTGTGCCGATTGGGGCCGTGGAGAAGTTGACTGAGGCGATCGTGCTGTTGCTGAAAAGAACGGATGAGAGGGTTCGTCTGGGCAGTGCTGCTCAACAAGCGGCCCTGGCAAACTTCAGTCTTGAACGGATGATTGCTGAAACGGAAGAAATCTATCGAGCCGAAATCGATTAGGTTTGGATCAGCTTATCAGCGAGTGGCGCAGTTTTCAGCCTTGCGGCCGACTTTCACCAGGAGTTGGTTGGCCGAGAAGTCGCAGCATGTCGGGCTTGTCCTTGACGAGCAGGTAGACCACGCTGCGCAGACGACTAACGTCAGTTTCGATTTGCCCCATGCGCGTGTCCACTCTCCGATCCATTGAATCAAAGCGAATGTGCACTTGCTCGAATTCGCCATGCATGGTGGTTTCTAATCGCTTCAGGTCATTCTTCGTCGCCATCTCAGCACGCAGGCGCGATTCAAGGCCAACCAGATCTCCTTTCGTCGCCATCTGAACTTTAACCGCGGCGAGCTCCTCTTTAGTAGCCATCTCGTCTCTGAGGTTAGCCAGATCAACCTTGGTCGCCATTTGCTCACTGATCGTGTCTACACGTTGGCGCAGACTCTCAACTGTGTTGGCGATAAAGTTGATCAATTTATCGTTTCCACTCGACATGGTCGCATCGTAACACGGTGTCATTCTAAATCTCCAATCGACGGCGGAACACGCTACCTTTTTCCATTGCAAGAAGTCTGGCACCGCTACTGGCGGCGGCGCCAAGTCGTCCAGTCTGTACTAAATCTGATCGATTTTCGCTGCAAGAATGAAATCGCTCTCGGTCAGTCCGTCAATCTTGTGTGTCCAGATTGTAATTTCTGCTCGGCCCCAACCGTAGCAAATATCGGGATGATGCCACTGCTCCTCGGCGAGTTCGCCCACGCGATTCACAAACGCCTGCGTTGTTTTGAAGTCCGCAAACTTATATTCCTTGCGCAGGTGGTGCTCAGCAATAACTTCCCAACCGTCAACTTGTGCTTGCAACTTCGCGATCTCTTCCGCTGGTAACGGCGGTACGCCACCGCGGCAGGGAACACAATCTCGTCCAGCCAATTCATTCATTATGCTTACCTCTATCTCATTCAACTGTTAAATCTTTCGCGTGGGACAGCGTGTCCAGTTCTTCTCGCAAGCTTTCTCGTTCCAGGTAGAGCTTTGCCAGCGGACCAGTCAGCGCGACATTGTCCTCCTGATCCGGATCGAAGCCGCGGGCGCGCATCTCACTCCGCAACCGCTCGTCCACCTCGCGCAGTTTCTCTTCAAGTTGTGTTAACGCTGAACCCAACGACGCGCCTTTCGATTCCGACATGTGGCAACATTCTACACTCAAGTTTGCTTCGCGGCTCATCCACCCGAAATACCGCCCTGCCGGAGATAGGTGTGCTTCATGATTGCGCTCGAAATGATGATTTCCCGGCTTGCTAAGATCACGCGTGAACGGATAGTCTTTAGACTCAAGCTCCACAAATCAAAACGCTCGGCAAATAATGCGCAGCCGCAAATTCTGTCGCCGGAAATATTGTCGGCGTCTGCGCCGGGAGAAAATAGTGGCCGTCATACGTCCTTTTAGTGCTCTGCGTCCCGAGCCGGATCGTGCCGGCGAGGTCGCCAGTGTTCCATATGACGTGGTTAGTACTCAGGAAGCGCGCGCGCTCGCGGCGAACAATCCCGTGAGTTTTCTGCATGTGTCGCGACCCGAGATCGACCTGCCGGAGAGCACCGACACCCACAGCGATCCGGTCTATCGCCGGGCGCTTCAGAATTTTGAAAAACTAATCAAAGACTGCCCGCTGGTGACGGAACAAACCCCCAGCCTTTATCTCTATCGCCTGATTATGGGTGACCACGAACAGATTGGCGTGGTCGCCTGCTGCTCGGTGAACGAGTATGATCAGAATTTGATTCGCAAACATGAGCGCACGCGCCGTGACAAAGAAGACGATCGCACGCAACACATGCTGGTGCTGCGAGCGCAAACTGGGCCGGTGTTTCTTACTTACCGAGCGAGCCGCGAGATCGATACGATGGTAATGGAAGTGACAATGACGAAGGCATTGTTTGACTTCACTGCCACTGATGGAGTTCAGCATACGGTTTGGCACGTGCCCGATGCCGTGCGCTTCGTTCATGCGTTTCGCGAGATGCCGTTTCTCTACATTGCTGATGGGCATCATCGCGCCGCGAGCGCCGCACGGGCGCGCGCTGAACTCAAGGAACAAAGCTTCTCGCACACCGGGGATGAAGAATACAACTTCTTCCTGGCAGTCATCTTCCCCGACGATCAGGTGCAAATACTCGCTTACAACCGTGCGGTGCGCGATCTGAATGGTCTCTCGAAAGTCGAATTTCTTGAAGCCGTCAAGAAGAGTTTTGAGGTAGCAGAAGGCGCCGGCGCAACGCCGGAACGTCGGGGGCAATGGGGAATGTATCTTGATGGCCAGTGGTATGCGCTTAGTTTCCGATCCGATGCGGCTTCGCCCGAGGGTGTTGTTGCCTCGCTCGACGTGAGCATACTTCAGGATCGCGTGCTTGATCCGATTTTGGGCATTAAGGACGTGCGCACCGACAAGCGAATCGACTTCATTGGTGGCATTCGAGGCAGCGAAGAGTTACAACGGCTCGTCGATGGGGGTGAAGCAGCGGTGGCCTTTTCGCTTTATCCCACAACCATGGACGATCTGTTGGCCGTCTCCGATGCGGGTGAGATTATGCCGCCGAAGTCAACGTGGTTTGAACCGAAGCTGCGCGATGGGCTGCTGGTTCATAAGATTTAGTAGGACAGACATTCCTGTCTGTCCCTTCGAACCAACGCGGGCCGACGACAGATCTTCGTGCCGGTCGCTCGACCTAGAGGCTCATGGACAGACAAGAATGCCTGTCCTACAAAAAGATGCGCGTATTAATCGCTGACAAATTTGAACAATCCGGCCGCGAAGGTTTGCAAGCCCTCGGCTGCGACGTTTCGTTCCAACCGGATCTCAAAGACGATGCTCTAACGGAAGCAATCCGCGAGCTAACGCCGGACGTGCTGGTCGTGCGCGGCACGAAAGTAACCGAACCAATGGTGGCCGCAGGTCAGATCAAATTGGTGGTCCGCGCCGGGGCCGGCTTCAACACGATTGACGTTGCCGCAGCCTCGCGCCGCGGCATTTATGTTTCAAACTGTCCCGGGAAAAATTCGATAGCCGTCGCGGAACTAGCCTTTGCGCTAATCCTCGCGCTCGACCGGCGAATTGCCGACAACGTAATTGCGCTGCGTCACGGCAAATGGAACAAGAAAGAGTTTTCCAAAGCGCGGGGGCTCTTTGGCAGGACGCTCGGCCTTGTCGGCGTCGGAAAGATTGGCGGCGAGATGATTCCGCGGGCCCAGGCTTTTGGGATGCGCGTGGTGGCCTGGAGTCGGAGTTTAACTCCTGAACGTGCCACCGAGCTTGGAGTTGAATACAAAACCTCTCCGGTAGAAGTAGCGCGCGATGCTGACATTATTAGCGTGCACGTCGCGCTGAATGCAGACACGCGCGGTTTCCTCGGCGCCGAATTCTTCGCGGCGATGCGCGAAGGCGCTTACTTCATTAACACCGCGCGCGGCGAGGTGGTGGATCAAGCGGCATTGGTTGAAGCAATGAGGTCGCGCGGCATTCGTGCCGGACTCGACGTGTTTGCCGCTGAGCCGACTTCAGCGACTGCGGAGTTCACGGACGAGATCGCGAAAGAAGCAAATCTTTACGCCACGCATCACATCGGCGCCTCAACCGATCAAGCGCAGGAGGCAATTGCCGCGGAAACGGTAAGGATCGTTCGCGAGTTTAAGGAGGCCGGGAACGTCCCCAACGTGGTCAACCTGGCGCGACAAACTCCCGCCACGCACCGCCTGGTAGTTCGTCACCTCGATCGTCCCGGCGTGCTGGCGGCTGTGCTCGATGCGATCAAGAGCGAACACATCAACGTTCAGGAAATGGAGAACATCGTTTTCGAAGGCGCGGAGGCTGCGGTGGCGCGTATTAATTTGGATAATGCACCGTCTCACGAAATACTGGATCGATTGCGCGCTGGAAATGCCGACATCGTCGAATTGGATCTTCTTGAATTGAGCAACAAATGAACACAACTCTCATCACTGGCGCATCCAGCGGCATTGGGGAAGTCTTTGCGCGTAAACTCGCCGCGCGTGGACGCAACGTTATGCTCGTGGCGCGCTCCGAAGAAAAGCTCGTGACGCTCTGTAACGAACTCGGCCGCTCCAACAGCATTCGCGCGCAGTACGTAGCACTCGATCTCAGCAAGCCCGAATCACCGGCACGTTTATTTGAAGAAGCCGAGAAGCGGGGCCTGATCGTCGACATGCTGATCAATAACGCCGGATTCGGTTCAATGGACGAATTCAGCAAGCTCGA
>JANLYZ010000432.1:0-4230 GCA_031365905.1 Chloracidobacterium sp.
CGCTCGATGCGCATGGCGACCCGCGTGGCGTGGCGCTTTGTTGACGTCTCAAAAAGCTCGAGCAAGTCGCGATAGGTGTAGATACGCTTCGGCTGCACGCGCATGTCTTCTTCAAGCGTCGGGAACACCCACTTCTTCAGACCCGGGAGATGGATGTTCAACCAATAGTCGTACCAGTCAAACTTCTCCGGATGCCAACGCAGCAATCCTTCCTCGTCGCGGCTGATACGTTCAAACAGAGCGCGCACGTTGTCGGCGCGAAACATGTAAGCATTTTCGATCGTAAACGGCCGGAAGATATCGAAGGCTTCGGCGGTCTCGTGAGTGATCTCCTCAACGCGATCGACAGTGGTCTTCATCCGGTCAATCACTTCCGTAACCCGTCCGCCGCCCCAGCGCGGCTTGGCGCGATCGAGTAGCGACGATGCTTTCTTCGCCGCGGAGTTGAACATCGGCACGGAAAATTTTTCAAAGTGTGCATTGGACACCGGCCGCGGCTCCATGCGCGCCACGATCTGGTTCAGAAGTTTGACTCCCGTTTCCTTCTCCTGAAAATGTTTGCGCTTGTAGAGACCGACGAGGCCGATGATCCGATCCAGGTTGTTAGGATTCGAATCCCCCGTGGCAGCTTGATGAACCAGCTTCGGCTCCTCAACGCAGGCCTGTGCGGTAACCGCTAACATTACCGATGCAACTTGATCGACCGGCGTGATATCCAGAATTAACTTGTCGTTGACGGGCAACTTGGTCTGGCCTTTCAAGACCAGAAAAATGATCGGCGCAGTGGTAGTGAAACCTTCGTTCCATCCGGGGAAGGGATAGGCGAGTGCAGACTCGACGATACTGGGTCGGACGATACTCCGAACGAGACCCGTCTCGGCTGCGACGAGCTGTTCGCCGAGCGATTTCGTGTAGGTGTAAATATTGGGCCAGCCCCACCAGGCCGCCCGCTCGACGCCGAGATCCGTCAGGCGAGTGCGCGTCCAAACTTTTCGTTCGCGCGCAACCGCCAGACCGAGCGCGTCCGGGTCGTCAGCGTCGCGGTTTTCTTCATTGAGACGCTTGCGGGCCAGCTCGCGAAAGCGCGCCACCATCATCGCGTCGCGGGCTTCTTCGCGAACGCGTTCGGCGAGTTTCGCGCAGTCTTTGATTTCCTGTTCGGGATCAAACTCAACGCCGGGCAGTTCCTGCTTGCGCGGAAAGTAGCCAACGACCGGATCGTTTTCCCACACCGGACCGGAGCGATTGCCGGCGACAAAGCAAGTGGAGACGTGAATCAGTGCCGGACGTTTCATTCGCTTCGCAAAGGCGATGACGTTTTGCGTCCCGACTACGTTCGTACGCAGCGCGCTCTCGAGCGTGGGATTGAAGGTAACGTTGCCGGCGGTGTTAAGAATGACATCAATGTCGTCCGCGACAGCCTGAGCTTGCTCCTCGGTGTAACCAAGATTGGCTTCGCCGATGTCGCCACCGCGCACGACCACCTTGTCGCGTATGAAACCTTCCAACGCATTGCCGTAACGCTCACGAAGCGGATCGAAAGGCGGCGCAGGTAGGACACTGTTCCAAAATCGCGCTTCTGATTCCTCCTGCGAACGCGCGCGCACGGTGACATAAACTCGCCCGACGTTGGGAAAGCTGTGCAGCAACATGCTTAGCGTGACCTTCCCGAGGAAGCCCGTGCTTCCAATCAGAAAGATCTTGCGGTCGTTGAATAGTTCGGTTGGCGAAAGGTTCATCACAAAGTTTCTATTCCATATCTGCAATCCCGATAATCGGTTGATGTAGCATCGTGATCGAGGCGGAGCTGCCCATGAAGCTGCGCGCCATCGCAATCGCCTCGGTCAGATTGTCCGCTCGGTCCCAGCCGAGCATCGCCGGCACATGCGCGTTCTCGGCCCCCGCGGCAATCACTTTGCCGACATGCTGGCGACCGTTTTCACCCCAATACCACATAAAGAATGGATGCGCGCCGTGATAGGCATTGCCGCGTCGATACATCTCAACGTAGCTCGGGTTGTTCGCAAACTCCTGTTCGTATTTGTCGCGCAGCACAAACGCATCCCGCGTCTCGGGCAGCAGGCGATTGAAGAACTCGATATAGCTCGGGTGAAATTTGTGATCGAATTCGTCGTAACAGGGATGATGAATGATCAGCACGCCGCCTTTCTTAAGCAGCGGCTTGTTGCGATAGAAGTTGAAGTGATAACCGAGACCCATCACCTGAACGAGCAGCGGATTCAGAATCGAATACACGTTGTAGGGCGAAATGTCAGGGATGCCGGTGATCAGAATGTCACACTGGCCGGTTACCGGAATCGCGTATTGATCAAACGCCTTCTCGATGATCTTCTTGTGCACCGGCTCGGTCTTGCCGGCGTGGCAGGCAATCATTTCGTATTGCGCGGGCTTGGAATGAAGCAGCTTGCGGCGAGCCTGGCGCGGCAACTTGCTCATCGTGTAGCGCATCGCCTCAAACTTCATCCGATCAAACGCAGTGAAGTCGTCTTCATTGCGGAGCAGGAAATCCATGTCGCCTTTGTACATGCGATTATTGATCGCCGTCTCGATATGAAAGACGTTCAATTGCTCATCGACAATCTTCCCCAGGCGCCCGACCTTATGATTCAACTCGGACTTGGCCGGATCCATGTAACTGTCCGAATCGCGAATCGTCTGCGGCTCGTGATGCGCGCGCAGTGATTCGTAGTCACACAAGCCTACGGCGACTGACTTGTGACCGCCGTCCATCGGCACCAGGTTGATGTTGACGTAAATCAGCAAATCGCTTTCAGCAGCGCGGCGATTGAGCGTCAGCGGTTCCTTGTGCTTAGTCTCTCCGAGTTTGATTAAGCCGTCGGCCCATTCGGCATCATGGTTGTAGTAACGATCGGGATAGTACTCGTCGAAAATCTTCTTGCCGACCATGCGCTTCATTTCCCACTCCGTCATCTTTCGGTGTAGGGAATTGGCGATGATGATGTGAACGTCGTCGACGCCGTGACCGGTGAGCATGTCCAACACGATCTCCAGCACGGACTGACGGATGTCGGGCGTAGCCATCGGCGGCAGGGGCAGACTAATGTCATCAACTGCGACGGTGACGCTCATGCCGGGTTCGAGTTGAGCGAACAACGGATCGCAATCGTGCGGATGGTTCAGCGCATAACGAATTGCCGCCTCGCGATTAGGCAATCCCTTAATGGGCGGATTGGGATAGAGCACGCGCGTGCCGATGGGAAGATCTTCAAGGATGAAGTCCTCGCCAGAGGGCATGATTCGCGGCGCGCTGTCGCGATCGATGTAGACGACCGATTCGTGCGTTTTTCTTCTCAGTTGCAATGCCATAAGTGTTGAGTTCCGTGTTTCGTGTTTCGAGTTCCAGGGTCTTAACCCGAAACTCAAACTCGAAACTACTTCAAGTTAAGAATTGGCCAATCGTGATGCAGCGCCGTCTGCCGCAGACGCATGTCAGGGTTGATCACCGCCGGATGACCGACAATAGAAAGCATTGGCAGATCGCTCATGCTGTCGGTGTAGGCGTAGGAGTCGCTCAAGCTCAATCCTTCACGCTCCGCGAATACACGCATCCACGATGCCTTCGTTGCCGCGGCCATCACGGGCGGCAAAAGCCGTCCAGTGGCAACGCCATGAACAAACTCCAAGCGGTTCGACACATATTCTTCAATGCCGAGATGCTCCATCAAAGGTTTTACCGAAACATCCAGCGCGCCGGTCACTACTACTTGCCGCAAGCCGAGGCTCCGGCTTTTCTCAAGCAGCTCATAAGCGCCGGGAAAGACCGCAGGCTTCAGCACAGACAGGAACAAATCGTCAGCCAGGTAGCGCAGCCGATCTTCCTTCACACCTTTGTAGCGCTTGAAGTAGAGGTCGTTAAAAACCTTGCGGCTGTACTGGTCGGTAATAGCGAAGACCGGGAGACTGAGTAGCGTCGCGGCGCTCTTCTTGAAGCTTTGGAAGAGGCCCGGCTCGTTCCTGGCGTAGAAGCCAAGAGTGTGGATTAGGTTGGTGCTGACCAACGTTCCTTCCAGGTCGTAAAATGCTGCCGCTGCCAAGTGTTCCCCCAAACCGTTGCTGGTTTCCTGAGGAGGCTCGAGCGCGAACCCCGTCCAGAATCCGAATTGTTGAAATGTGGTTCGCCAATATAACCCAAGGCAGGGCTTTCTGCGTAATGGAAAAAACTATTGTACGCAGACGCTATACAATTCG
>JANLYZ010000470.1:0-2416 GCA_031365905.1 Chloracidobacterium sp.
GACATGACCGCTGCCGGCAAACTCCCAGACGGCCAATGGATGCCACGCATAGATCAGAATGCGCTGTCGCGGCAATCCAAACGATGCGAGCAGCTCCATCACGATCCAAATAGCGATCAATTCGAATCCAACGATCGACAGTTTCATCCACGTTACTGATTCGCTGATGCGCGTCGTAAGAAAGTACATAAACTCGGCGGCGGGAGGGTACATGGTATGCGCGTAATCGCGCCGATTGATCTTCGGATAAATCTCTTCATCTCGCAGACTTTGCAGATGCTCGTCGGCAGGAATGTAACGATAAGGATTGATGCCGGCTGCCTGAACGCGCCCGTCCCAGACGTAGCGATAAATGTCATCAGAGAGATACGGCGGAGCAAAAACAATGCTGAGGCGGAAGATCGCCGCGAAGAGCAGAACAATAAGCAGGGTTGAGCGCGCGTCCCGCGCACGAACGATCAACCAAGCTACTACGAGATACAGTGCAGACTGAACCAGGGCGAGTTTGATAAACCAGGCGATGCCTGTCACGCCTCGGGCCTGAAGACCGATTCGGAACAGTATTAGCAGGACAGCGCCGATTCCCGCGAGCAGGACATTCGTGACGATTAGCGATTTGCGCTCACCTGTCGCAGTCGGGATCATGCGCTTGTTCCTTCGCTCTGTGCGTGCGAGCCATGAAGCGCTCGTTACCTTCCTTTGCGATCAGGCCCGCGAGATAGTCACGCGTATGAGGTGCGTCGAAACCACCGGGAAACTGCGCGCGCGCGTCGTGCCCATCTGACAACAACGAGAGTTCCTCGCAGAGCAGCCGAAGCGTGACTGCGTCGTCTACGTCATACCACATTGGCAGAAGCTCGACCGGTAGATCTATCTCGGCAGCGCGCTCAATTGTTTGAGAAAGGACATCTGCCGTGCTCCACGCAATGCGCTCGAATAGGTAGCGGTGCGGACGCTTGAGACCAATGAGGTAATAACCGCCATCCTGACTGGGGCCGAGCACGACTTGATCTCCGTCCTGCGCCAATAATGACGCAGCGGTTGTCAAAATCTTAGCCGGCAGAGTTGGGCTATCGGAGTTAATCAGGCAAACCGATTCGAATCTGTTGTTGAGCAGTTCGGCGGCAGCATTGATCAGTCGTTCTCCGAGCGTCTCGCCGTTCTGAGCGAACAACTTGAAGCTGTTGGGGAGCAGACCATGTAGCAACGCTCCCGCGTCTGCCGGGGTGTACAGCACCACGCCTTCCGTCCCATCGCCACTCAGACCAGACACGCTTGTCGTCATGTCGCGAAGGAAGCACATACTTAATTTCGCTGCTTCTTCCGAACTCAGAGGTGGAGTGAGGCGGGTTTTTACCGTACCGGCGAACGGAACCTTGGCCATTAACGCGAGAGCACATCTCGGCCTAATCGGCGGCGAACTAGATGAGGGATCGATGCTCATTCAGTAGGAAAAGATTATGTCAGCAGCGTTCACCAAAAAGCGTTTAAAGAAAGCTCACGAATATTCCGCTGGCTACCGCCAAAGTCCAAACAGATGCCGCAACGAGGGCAGCGACCTTCCAGTTCGTTGACCTCGTGATCGTGAGCAGCGAGGGAAGATTCACGGACGGACCGGCGATCAGTAGAGCAACCGCCGCGCCGATTGGCGCTCCTGACCCGAGTAGTATAAGAGCCAGCGGAATCTCGAAGAACGTCGGCAACGCCAGCGGAACAGCGATGGCGGCAACAACAATGACCGCCAGGAGTTTCGCGGCAGTTGAATCGAATGTCCGCACCGGAATCATCTGAGCGATAATCATTGAAGCCAGCACTCCAATCACAATCACCGGAACCAACCGCATCGACACTCGGGCGCAGGCGCGCAAAAAATGAAGGAAGTCTGCCGGGCGGCCTTCTGTTTGCCAAGCATCGACGTCACAGTGAACTTTGGTTCTGCCGAATATCCTATCGGCGAGCATTCCCGTAAACAAAACTGCCGCGATACTGGCGCTGAGGCGCACCGTCCCGACTTTGTAGTCGAAGAGCATGAAAGTGAGAATCAGTGCCGCGGGATTTAACGCGGGCGCGGCGAGCATCAACCCGAGTGACGGGCCAAGCCGCGCGGAACGCTCGTACACGCTGGTAAAGATTGGCGCCACACAACAGGAGCACAACATCAATGGCGCTCCCGCGAGTCCAGCGATTGCTTGTGAGCGTAGCGAACGCCTCCCCAGTAAACGCGCTAACCAGTGCGGCGAGACAAATGTGCTCACTGCTCCACTAATCAGAATGCCAAAGATCAGCGCCGGCCAGATAATAAGAAAATAGTTCAGCGTTCGCGTTACTACCCCGGCTTCCGAAGCGCCGACCCGCGGAATCACGTTACCGCGCGGAGTGAATACTCCGGTAGCTGATACCTTCCCAATCACCGTCA
>JANLYZ010000493.1:0-15636 GCA_031365905.1 Chloracidobacterium sp.
AAAGCCGAGCCCGCGCCGAAGGAGAACATGTTGGCTGACATGTACAAACCGTCCGGCCAGATACCAAGTTTTGGATAGTCGTTGAGAGCGTCGGAAATCTGGATCGAATAGAAATTCCAGCCGCCCGCAAGCGGGTCCGAAGTCTTCGAGGCCGCAAAGCACTGAAACGCCGGAGACAGAACATTGCCGCCGCCATCAAGCAGGAAAGCGAAATCGGTAATGATCCAGCGGTCCTCGAAAGTATCGTAGAGCACGACCGGATCGCCGAAGTTGTTTGTGTCACACAAATTTCCGAAGGCTCCCTGGCTCATAAACGTGTTGAAGGTAAAGCCGGCATCGCGAACACCGGTCGTCTTATTGTAAATACCGATCGAGGTGTTGACGGTCTGGATGTAGTTATTCGGCCCGACGTCGCCGTTCGTGTCGGGCGGACTACCGGCGCCAAAGCCGAAGCGGTCCAAGCCTTCAAAAACGTTGAGCGGAGTGGGGGCGGGTGCAGCGGGCACCGCAATCGATGGCGTATTGGGCTGACTGCCTTCCGCGGGGGGCTTACCGATAAAGCTTCGTACCGTGAAAGGATCTTCATGTTCAGACATCTCTCGCTCGACTGACTTCTCGTAGGGGAGATCTCGTAAGTCTCCGGTAAAGCTTTTCCCTGCCCGCTTGAGTCGCGATTCGACGGGTTTGCGGTTGGTCACGTTCTGCACCTCTGAGGCTGCAATACTCTGTGGCGCGGTCTCCTGACTGTCCTGCCCTTTCAGCGCGCGGGTGCGAAGGTTGTTCGCACTCGAAAAAGCGAGCGGGCCATTCTCTGCACTAACTACTGAATCCGCCTCTGCGACGTGCGCGTCGTGAGTTGCTTCAACGCTCTCAGGCGCTGGCGCTATCGAGGAGAAGAGAAGTTTTTTGTCTGCTTCCCGTCTTGCGGGGACTGCAAGCGATTCTTGCAACGGAGAAGACGGTGTCTCCACTGCAGGCGAGGTAGCCTCGGCCGTCGCTTGTTCTTGGATCTTTGCCGTTCGTTGTTCCTTGGTGGAAACGAATGCACCGACGACCAAAACTGCGGCTATCAACGATACCACTAACAGCAGAAGGGACAATTTAAAATACGACTTCATGGGGTTCTCCTGGAAAATCAAGACTAAGGAAACTGGCCTCGGGATGCAGGACACACGAGGAAAATATGTCAAACAGGATCATGACCGGACAAATCATGCTTTGAAACACTTGCGTCTGCTTCTATCGAAGGTCGCCGAGGTGCCCCGCTATCATAAACGCGTTCGACGACTGCGCGGCTTGTAGTCAACTAACTCGATGTAACATGCTTGATGAACGCGCGTCAGAAACTTAAGCGTGATAGCAGCTATCGGGGTTGGCTTGCCGTACGGGAAAACTAACGCCGTGCCTGAACTGACTGGAGAGGGAGGTTATTCGGAAACAGAGACTCTTGTCAACATGATTCACTTCAATAACTAGCCAAACCTACCGTTGAAAAGTGAAAGCGGACAGAGTGAGAAACTTCTTTCAGTGGTTACAATTCGCCCGGGCGCTGCCGCGTCCTTTCCCCATCTGTCTGCAACTGATTAACGCTGCCGATTAGCCTGGGTGCGCCAAAAAAAAAGGGCACGGCGAACCGTGCCCCTGTTGTTATTGTCTCGGGATTGCTACTGGGCTACTCCGCAGGCGCAATTTCTCAGCCGCGTTACTGCCGGAAGCGGTCGCGGTATTCCGTAGAGACGATGAACGCCTTAACCATTTCCGCGCGCTCGAAGTTGCCGCCAAACTCGTTCAGCTTGTTCAGCCAGAAATGGAAACCACTGTCGTCCGGATCTCTTCGCAGATAACCGAAGTACTGCATCCGCACAAACGCTTCGTTGAACTTCGCAGCCACGAACCGTTCGTTCTCCGCTACCTGCCCCAACACTCCGGCTCGCGTCAGTGTGCCTGCGTTCAAACCACTGACCAGCGCCGCCCGCTCACTGTCAGTGAACGTCACTCCGGTGTGGCCAATCAATGCATCCACGTAGCCGTCGTTCCCGAGGTTGTCGTAGGCTGCATGGAACGCCGCGCGCTCTACCCACGCATCCAGGAACTCCTGCTTGTTAGTCGCGAGTGTCCGCTGCCAGCCCGTCTCGCCCACGATCACGTTGCGCGCTACCCGCGCCGTGTCAGGCATGAACTCCGCATAGAGCGGCGCTCGCGCGTAGCTCGCGCGATACAGACCGTCAACCAGTCCGCCTGTCTCCTGAAATTCTATTGACAGGAAGTAAGCGGCGCTCACGTTAATGGTTCTGCGCTCGATGCAGTTGAAGTCGTTGCCGCAACCAGCTATCTGTTCGCTCCAGAAATTCAAGCCTGCGCTGTCTGGCTCGCGTCCCAGGAAGTCGAGATAGTGTTGCCGCACGAAGTATTCCGGCGTGTCTATCACGTTGCCGCCGCTGACCGCATCACGATTGGCCGTGAAGACTGCATCAGTCACGTTTGCGAGCAACGAGAGGGAACGGCTTGCCGGACTGAAGTGATAATTAACCAATCCCGGGGTCACCGTGTAGAAGTTGTCCGTGTCGATATTCATGAAGCGGTAGTTGCCGTTCGCGTCCGTGATCGCACGCGCCTGTCTTGCGCCGCTCAGGAACATCGGCACGCCGGCTAATGGCGCACCGCTGGTTGTTGTTACCTGGCCACTGATCGTTGCCGGCGCTGCGGTCGGCGCGGCGATCTCCCCTACCGTCCAGTCGGAGAAATTTGAGACGCCCGCAAGAGTGGCGGTGTGATTTATTGTATTCACAGTGCTGGCCGGGAATGATACCGGCGTCGTGCCGACAACCCTGATGACTTTGTAGTTTGCTTCGGTGCTGGTTCCAGGCACGTCGCCCACCAGATATTGGAAGGTTAGTGTGGCGGTTATGTCGCCCGTCTCCGTCAGCGTCCAGTATCTCTGAATCGACTTAGCCGGATTGACGCTGGGCTGCGGGCCTTGCGTGGCCTTAACGGTCAGCGTCGAGGGGAAGGTTCCTGCCGTCGAATTGGCATTGACCGGCGAGTAGCCGTTGGCGGTTCCTACATCGAAGGCTTTGCCGCCAGTTGCGCAGAAGACTCTGGCCAAATTGCCGATCACATAATTAGTGGCACTCGCGCCGCTGACAAAAGCAGTGCAGCCGATCGTCAACGTGTTGGCGCCGGTACTTAGGATTCCGTTCAAGTAAATAGCGTTTGTGATAGTGACGTTGCCACCTAGCGAGTCGCCGTTGACAGCACTGGCGTTGTAGTAAGTTCCGGCCGCAAACGATCCGCCTGTTGCCTGCACCAGTTCATCTGCGCCGATGTCGGGGTTGAGTGGACGCGGATCGTTATCGATGTCATTCGCGACCAGAGCCGGGGAAGTTCCCGCACTCAGGAGCGTACTGGCCGGTAGCAAGTGCACGTCCGCAATCGGATCAACGAATACCGGGTCAACCGAGAACGAGTTGCCGTCTTTGGTGGTCGCCGTTTGCCACGCGGCAAGCGTCGCCAGATCCGTTCCGCTTGTATCGAGCGAACCCGTGCGGAAGCCTGCTGCGTTGGCTCCGCTGAAGAAGAAGTCGTTGAAGTTGGAAGTGAGATTGGCAAACGTCGTCGTCTGCATGCCTATAGCGTAGCTCTTGGCATTAGCGCCGCCGCCCGACGTCTGTGTGGTGTAGAAAATGTTGTCCCGCGAATCCACGATCGGGTCGGTGCCGCTGATGGCAATGCCGTAGCTGCCGATCTGGCTGGCGACCGCGCCACGATCACCGGTCAGCGAAACCGAGTTGTGATAGAGCTTGGTGTTTGAACCTGTGACACCGGCCACAAAAATGCCGGCTACGATATCAGGTGACGTCGCAGGAGCATTAATTCCGGTAATCGTGTTGTTGGAAATGGTATTGGGACCGGCCGCGTCGCCGGCAATCGCAATACCGGCGGCGGAAAATCCGACCGTGTTGGTGCTGGTGACGACATCTATTCTGTTTCTCGAAATAGTGGCGTTGAAGATGCCGCCAGATGTCGCGGCAGTGGTGGTGATGTTTTGGATGCCCGCGATGATACCGATGGCGTCTGCCGATTCGTCGGCAACGATCCCACCAATCTTGTTCTCCGTCACCTGAATACCGTTATGGTTGAACAAGAAAATACCGGCTCTGCGCAAACGACTTGCTCCAGTAGCGGAAAGGTCGTTGTGCGTAACTGCGTTGCCCGTGGCTGGAATAGCCGCACTCACGCCATCGTTGAAGATGCCGAGGATGGATTTTTGGAAGCTACAGTTGTCAACGACTACGTTGTTGTTACTAGCCACCGTTGGAGCAGTACCGACAGTGTTTCCACCGATATGAAGACCAACCAGGGTTTGCGTGGGATCTTGACCGCTGACATTGACGTTCTTGACCGTATCGTTATTGGCGCTGTTGGCGCCTTGCTGGATGGCGATCACCGAGCCCGCTGTCGCTGCCGTGCTGGTGTTCTGCACTGTCAAGTTACGCAGCGCCGCATTGCCGCCGACGCCTGTGGCTGAGCCGCCAGCGAGGGAACCGTCAATCGTCACGCCGTCCGCACCGTTGATACGAATGATGCCGACCGTGCTGCTGCCCGTGATGGCGCGAGCCGCGCCGCTCGGTTTGATCAAGACCGTAAATCCACCTGCCAATTCGTTGAGGGCGACCGTTCCCGACTCGCCGGTCAAGTCCGAAATGACGTTAATGGTGACATTGCTCGACGCGCCGGCGTTGTTTAGGGCGTCGAAGACGCCGCCCGTGTTGGTCAGCGACGGGAAGTTTCCGCCTGAGCCGACGGTGACGGTGCCGCTGAGCGGGTTAACCACCGTCAGCGTTCCATTGACAGAATCGTTGCCCGCGTTCTGGTCTCCAACGAGTTCCGCAATCGCCTGCGTCGTGTAAGCGCCTGCAGGCAGCGTTGCGTTCGGGAACGTAGCGGTCACAGTCTGGCTCGGATTTATGCTCGCGATGGTTGTCGTCTGGTTGTAGACGACTGCGGTAGAGGCATCAATAATCTTGAAACGCACCGGCACGTTGTTCTGTGCCGCCGTCCCGTTGTTGCTGAATGAAGCCTGCACTGTGAACGGCGTGCCCGCGCTACGCGTAGAGCCGCTGGGCGGGTTGACGAGGGCCACCGCCGCGATGTCATTGGCCGGAGGCGTCACGCCGCCGGGTTCGTCCGCGCCGATGTCCGGCGGAGGTACGCGCGACTGACCATCTATATCGTTTCCCACGCCGACGCTCGCGCCCATGTCAACCATCGGCGAAGCGGGCGCGATGTGTAAATCAGTGGCGGAAAGAAACTGCGGGTCAACCTTTTTGCTGGCGTTGTCGTTTGCGCCACCCGCCGACAGAGTGCTGGTATAAGAACGGAAGTTGGTTGCGGGCGTCGTCATCGAAGGGTCGAAGTTGGCCTGCGTGAAGAAACCCGTGCCGGCGGTCGTGCCGACCTGCCCGACACCTTGCGTCGCCGTCGGCGCTGCGCCGTTGAAATAGTCGTTGTTGTTGAGCGTCAGGTTCATCGCGCTGGTGCCGCCCGAAGGCAGATAGACGGCGACGTGCGCCGAAGTCGCGCTGCCGTTTGTCAACGAGTTGACGAAGATGTTGTTGCGCGTGTCCACGCCCGTGATCGTGGTGGCCGTTACCATGTAGGCGGCCGAGATCGTCGGCGTCGCGCCGGTGATCGTGCCCGCCATGTTGACGCTGTTGTGGTAAATCTGGTGGCCCGTGCCGCCCGCGACGCGGATGCCGGCGGCGTTGAAGGTCGTGCTGTAGAAGCCGCCCGACGTGGTGTTGAGAGTGATGTTCTGGACGAAGTTGTTGCGGACGACGTGATTCGTACCGCCTGCGAGGTTGATGCCGTGCGCCACCCAGAAGTCGGGCGCGTTATTTTTCGCACGGTTGACCTGATTGCGCTCGACCGTGAACGTACCGGTCGCGCTGATGCTGCCGACATCAATCGCGCGGTTGGCCGCACTCGTGCTGCTGGGGAGAAAACTTTCGATGTAAACAATGTTGCCGGCAATCGAGCCGTTGGCCGAGCCTTGGGCCGTTATACCGACCGAATAGACTTGGTCAACTGCGCTGGCTGTGGCATTACCGATCAAGTTATTGCTGATCGTCAGACCCGGAAAGACTGTGGTCGCGCTACCCTGCACGGCGATGCCGCGAGCGCAGGTCGCGACGCTGTTATTGTCAATTAACAAATTCGCGGCGGTAGCTCCCGTACCAATCGTCGTAGAGACTGCAGCAATCGCAGATGGCGCGGTCGTCGCGCTGACAGTTGAAGCACCAGCAGTCGCCAGCACGCCGTAAACGCTATTCTCCGTGCCGGTCGTGCTAGTAGCGCCGGCGACATTTCTGCCGGTGGCGTTCCCAATCAAATTGAGGTTCTTGATCGTCACGTTATCAGCGCTGGTGACTATGGTGGTGGCCAGCGCGATGCGAACAACGGAGGTAAATGCGATTGTATTGGCGGCAGTGTTTTGAATTGTTAAGTTGCGGTTAATGCCTCCCGAGTTCGGGTTGTCGCCATCAATCATTACGTTGTCCGCGCCGTTGAGTTCAATCAGACCTCTGCCTGTCGCCGACGCGCCAGAAACAGTAAGAGCGTCAACCAACGGATAGATGTTGATTGCGGTATAGCTGGCCGAACCCGCGCCGCTGCTATTCAAGACAGCACTCCCCGCCGGTTCGGTGGTGCCGATACAAACTTCAATATTGATTGCGCCCTGATGCGTTCCCGCGTTGATTGCCGTGAGTGCTGACGTTAGATCAGCATATGCGGTGGGCCCGAATGTTCCAGCCGTGGCTTCTACCTCAACCCGTCCCGCCGTATTACAAGTCGCCGTTAGGATCTGGCCGCGAATCTCGCCGCCGGGGAAACTGCCGTTGTGGATATTAAAATACATGTTACCGGCGAGGAGGGCTGTCACCTGCGCCGGACTGATCGCGAAAGTCTGTTGCGGGATGGTTCCACTAGTGGCGGCCGGTACACCAGTGAGTGTAAAGGTCACGCCGCCGGCAACGCCTGGAGCACCGGTGTGGATGTGCGCTGCGCTGGCAGCCGCTGTAAGTCCTGTGAAGCCCATATTGACAGTAATCGTCGTCTGGTCATCGCTCAAGATGACGCTGCCGTAGCCCGTTGCGGTTGAACCATTGGGTGGCGTCTCTTGCGCGCCGTTCATACTCGCAGCCAAACGCGACGCGGCCTGAGTGCTGACAGACATGAAGCAAAGCACAACTAAAGCGAGCGCCGGTAGGAAAACCTGGTGGAGGCTTTTGCTTCCGGTCTCACGGATTTCAAAAACGCTGATTGCCATTCGGACAAGCGTGATTGCACTTCGCACGAGTTTGCTGCCGTTGTGGCTGTCGGATTGAAGAATATTGATTGCGTTGGCGCTTGACGTTTTCATGGGAAGGCTCCATTTCGCTGAGAGACTAAAGGCGTTTGGCTCCGCCGCCATTCCTCTTTTTTAAGACAAGAGTTGAGGCCGAGTAGTCGATTCGTGCCGGGAAATCAGGTGTTTCCCGATTGATGGTTTTTCTGAACAATCTAAAAGGGTCGATGATTGCGATGAAAGGCCTAAACGCTTGCGGAGCTGACAACGCTAATCTTTTCGAGAAAACCTAATTAAGTGGGCGGGAGACTATCACCGATTGCCGCAATTGGTCAATGGATTTGGCGGAGAGGAACCCACTTGAAGAACTGCGAGAGAAGATGAAGCAGGAGGAGAAAACAGAAAGCAGAAGGCAGAAACGAAAAGCGCAAGGGACGCCACGAAGTTTCATCTCGCTTAGCGCCCCTTGTTTTTTCTGCCTACTCACTGATGCCAACTGACTGCTTTTTGCCTTCTGCTTTACCGCGCGAACCGCGCCCGGTATTCGCCGGAGACGATGAACGCCTTGACCATCTCCGCCTGCTCGAAGTTGCCGCCAAACTGGTTCAGCTTGTTAAGCCAGAATTGGTAGCCAGCCGCATCTGGATCTCGTCGCAGGTAACCGAAGTATTGCATCATCACAAACATCTCGTTACGTTTCGCGTTTACGAAACGCCCATCGTCCGCAATGTTTGCAAGAACTTCAGCTCGCGTGGCGCCGTTGGTCAAACTACTTACCAAAGCGTCGCGCTCACCCGGCGAGAAACTCACTCCCGTGTGACTGAGTAAAGCATCGACGAATTGACTGTTGCTGAGTCCGTCATACGCCGCGCGAAATTCCGGCCGCGTGACCCAACCGTCAATGAACGCCTGCTTGTTTGCCGCCAGGCGCTGCGCCCAGTCGCCGTTGCCAACAATCACACCTTGCCCAACCGCGCGCGCTTCCGGCATGAACTCCGCGTATTGCGGACGAACCCCGTAACTCACTCGGTGGAGACCGTCGACAAACCCGCCCGTCTGCTGAAATTCTATCGACAGGAAGTAAGCAGCCGAGACATTAACGGCGCGCCGCTCGCTGCATGCAGCGTCGTCGCCGCACGAGAGCATTTGATCGCTCCAGAAGTTGAAGCCACTCTCGTCAGGCTCGCGCGCGAGGAAATCGAGATAGTGTTGGCGCACGAAATATTCCGGCGTCTCGATGGGATTAAGTCCAATCGCCACGCGGGAACCAGTGAACGCTGCTTCGGTCGTGTTCCCCACCTGGCTAAAGGATCGTTCCCCGGGACTAAACGAATAATTCGCTGCTGTTGGCTTCACCGTGTAGAAACCATTCGTCTCGACATTGTCGAAGCGGTAGCTGCCGTTTGCGTCGGTGATGAACTTGCGATTCTGCGTCCCACTCAAATTCACCACCGCGCCGGCGATCGGAATGCCATTTTGATCGGTGACGCGCCCGCTCACCACACCGTTAGCGGCGGTAGGCACAACGGCCATGTTGAAATAAGCGACTTCCGGATCGTGATCGGAAATGCGCTCTGGACGGTTGGGATCGTTGCGGAATGAATCGGGGAAATCGGCATCCATGCGCGCATAGGCGAATCGGCTGAAGCGATTCAGCATGTTTTGATTGACTATAGTGTGATCCAGCGCCTGCGCGTTGCCGCCGAAGGTATACGAATACTGTTGCGCGGCAGTAAGCAAACCAATCAAATCTGTCAGATCAGGATTATTTAGATCGGGACTCGACTCAACCACCTGACTAGCGGGCGTCGGCACTCCGCGGACCGTTCCCATCACGTCGGTGTAACCGTCGTTGAACTGGAAAGCGTTGTAGTCACCGACGGAGACGATGTTCTGATCGAAGGGAAGCACCTGTCGCGCCCCACCGTTCTGCATTTCGTTAATTAGCGTTGCCAGCGACTCCGCCTGCTTCTGCTTCTTGACGCGCGTGTGTGCGCCGGCATTAGTCGTCAAGGTGACGCTGCCGAGCGAGCGCAGGTGGTTGACGACGACGCTGAAGGACAACGTGGCGCCGCTGGGCTGAACGATGCTCGCTCGCAAAACGAGCGGCGGGCGATCGTTGAGGGTGGCAGAAGCGGCGGTGTTGGGATCGATGAATGTCTCGGTCTTGTTGTATTGCGTGACACTGTTGACCGTGATGCGTGGCAGAGAGTTAGCCTGCGTCTTGACAAGAAAGGCTACGTCAATTCCGCCAACGTCATTTCCTTCCACTAAGAAAGCCTGATACGTCGTGCCCGCAGGGGAGTCAGCGTTTACCTTGGTGGCAACCGATTGCAACGTCGTCAGGTTCTCCATCTCTTCAATGCCGATTACATCCGGTGACTGCATGATGTTGCGAATCGCGAGTGAGGCTTTGTTCAGACGATTGTTGAAAGCCGTCGTCGTCAACACTACGTCGCTTACGGATGGATCGTCAGTCGTATCGAAGAAGCGCTGCATATTAAAACTGCCGATCGTCAATTCGCGGGTGTTGGGAACGGGCACCGCAACGGCGGTCATGCCACCGGCGACTGACGGAACCGGGCTCGGATCCGGGTCAATCGTGTAAGTGCGAAAACCGTAATCAAGCGGGCCGGTGATGTTCGTGACAACGGCATTTGTCGCCACTTGAAGATCGGTGGCGCCTACAAGTCCCAGACTGTTTACCCGAATGCGTTCCGGGTTAGCGTCAAAGATTGGGACACTGGCCGGAGCCGCCCCCGACGGGTAAGGAGTGGGAACTGGGTAAGGAGTTTCTATTCCTGGCTCACGAAACGGACGCGCCACCCCAGTGATCACGCCGTAGAAATCTCCGAAGCTGGTTGAAGTTGCATTGACCTCGTCAATGCTGCCTCCGGTCGGCGCGCCAACCGTGAGCGAATTAACATGCACGCGCATGCCTTCAAACTTCTCGAGATTGTTGATCGAGCCGGAGCCAACGCCTCCAGTGCCCGTGTCTGCGGATGTAATGGTGATCGCAGCGGGCGGCGCGTTACCGGTGGAGTTAAGCGTCACGGTTGGAGACGTAAGCTCAGTTGTCGAGGGTGTGCCGGGATCGGAAGCAGGAATAAACTCCGCAACTGTGCCGCTGACCTGGACATTGTTGCCGACAACGGCCGCAGCCGGAGGCGCGCTGGAGGTAAAGACTAAGATGCCTTCCGAAGTGTTGGGATCAGCATCAACCGAGGCGTCGGGTTCTTGTATGAAGAAGCCGTTGCTCTTCACTCCGGTGACAATTCCAGAGGTAGTAACCGATGTGCTCACCAGCGGCGAACTCGTGCCGCTACCTTGAATTGTATGAATCGGCGTCAAACCGATGTCGTCATTCGTGATTGTGCCGAGCCCCTGGACGTCGCCGGGATTCGCGCCGACTACATTTGCAATATTTACAAAGAAAGTTTCGTTTGCCTCGATCACGAGGTCGCCGTTGACTTGAACGGTAACCGTGGTGGATGTGTTGCCAACCGAAATAGAGCCGGGCTGACTAACCAGCGCGGTGTAGTCACCAGGGGCAGTCGCGGTGCCGTCGGCGGTTGAGGCATTAAACGTCACCCCGCCCGCTCCCGCCGGACCGGTCAAACTTACGGTGAAGTTGAACGCTGTCGTCCCGGAATTCCCTTCAGCCTGCGTCACATCGTTAATTGAAAGGGTCAGCGGACCGCCGCCGGCGCCTTGCGGTGTAATCGAGAAATCGTCAACCGCAAGACCATCATCCGCGCCGGTCGCGTCGGTGTCGGTCCAGCGGATGAAGAAGCTCGCGCCGTTGGGAATGCTTAGACTTGATATGCTGGCGCTGATTGCCGTGCGGTCGGCGGCGGCGTTGCCGTTTTTTGCGCCGGTGGTAGCGGTGTCCGGGGTTATGAAGTTGAGCGTGGCAACTCCGGTGTACGTCCCAGTGGAAAGGTCGGTGGCGTTCGTACTGATCTCAAAATTAATCTGATCGGTGCGAGCAGCCGTGCCGAGCCGCCACTCTTCGCCTGTGTAGGCCACGTCAAGCGAAGTGATAGTCGAGCCGGTGTTGTTGGTGAACTTCGCCCCATAGAGAGGGATCAGAGTCCCGCTACGCAAGGCGCCAAGCGCGCGATCGGTCGCAGCGGCGGCTCCGTAACTGTAGATGTCGCCGGTAGTGCTGGCGCCGGTATCAACGGCATATTGCTCGTTGTCACGCGCGCCGCCGCCCGTCTCAGTGATGTACCAACCTGTCGGAAGGGTCGTATTCGTCGTGCTACCGGCCGTGTTGGACAGGGTGTCGAAGTTTTCCGTCGCTGCGGTGCCGATCGTGGTGAGCGAGACGCTGCCGGTGCCAGTGTCAGCAAGAACCGTTCTCACCGTTAACCGGTTTAGAAAACTGCTGGATGGCAGCACTAATGACAGAACGACGATCAACGCAGACATCATCGCAACCTTCGTGCGGACTGAGACAACTTGATTCTTTAGTGCCATGAAAATTGAGACCTTTCCTGAATTCTTGTTGCGATGAACAGAAAGCTACGCATCGGATTGATGCGCTACCTGACAGGGACAAATGGATTGCGCAAATTAGTCGAAGGCGGAACTCGGTTCCACCTGTGATGAATCGGCTCCGCCAGTATTGAAATGGGGAAAAGGGGGCGGGGACAAGCCCTGCCCCCTACGGGTTTACTCTGCGAAGCGCGCGCGATATTCACTCGAGACGAGAAACGCTTTAACCATTTCCGCGCGCTCGAAGTTGCCGTCGAACTGGTTCAGCTTGTCGAGCCAGAAGTGATAGCCACTGTCATCCGGGTCGCGTCGCAGGTAGCCAAAGTATTCCATCATCACGAACGCTTCGTTGAACCGAGCCCGCGCAAAAGTTTCACTATTGGCAACTTGAACAAGCACCGCGGCCCGTGAAAGCGTGCCGGTACTCAAACCGTTCACCAGTGAATCACGATCCGCTGGCGCAAAGCTGACGCCCGTGTTCCCGATCAGCGTGTCAACGTAAGCACCGCTTGACAAATTGTCGAAAGCCGCCTGGAAAGCCGCACGCTCGATCCAGTTATCAATAAACGATTCCTTATTTGCCGCCAACTGTTGCTGCCAACCGCTGCGGCCAACGACAACGTCCCGGGCCATAGCTTCACGATCAGGCATGAACTCGCTGTAGTGTGGACTGCGCCCATAACTTGCCTTGTAGAGCCGGTCAACCAATCCTCCGGTTTGCTGAAACTCAACGGACAAGAAATACGCTGCGCTTACGTTGATCGTGCGGCGCTCCGTGCAGTTCGCGTCGTTGTCGCACCCGCGAATCTGATCGCTCCAGAAGTTGAAGCCCGACTCGTCAGGCTCGCGGCCAAGAAAATCGAGATAGTGTTGGCGAACGAAATACTCCGGCGTGTCGAGCGAGTTGCCTCCCGCAATCGGAGACCCGGTAAATGACGCTTCGGTACTGTTGCCAAGCTGACTAAACGAACGCTCCGCAGGCGAGAAAGAAAACTTTGAACTTGAAGGCGCTACTGTATAGAAGCCCGCGGACTCAACATTGTCGAACCGGTAGGAACCGTTTGCGTCTGTGATTGTTTTGCGATTCTGCGTGCCGCTCAATCGCACCACTGCGCCAGCGACAGGCCCACCGCTCGGATTTGTGATGCTTCCGTTTACAATTCCGTTAGCAGCCGTCGGCGCGACTGCGTTTGCCGCGGAGGCGGAGTTGCGCGGAGTCGGCGCTAGCGCCTGAAAGTCAGTGCTGTTCGCGTCAGTATCGACATTGCCGCCGCCGTTACGAATGGCCGCAGTGGTCGTCGATGGCGCCGGCGCGGTGCCTGCTCCTTCGAAACAGTTTGCCGTCGCGCCGTAGCCGACAAAATCCAGGACAGCAGGCGAGCCCGAACCATTCAGTGCTGGGCACGCGCCTGACAAAGCCGTGGTGGAGTTAACCAGAGCGACCTTTGCTGCGGTCGCGCTCATCGCAATTGTTCCGGTGGTGTCGGGCGTAGGTATTGGGCTTACACCGTTCGCGCCAAAAGATTCCGCAACCAAATAGTACTTGCCCGGTTGTACCGTTATCGTTGCCGGGAGAGGCGTCACTTGCCACGCCGTACCAGTCGCTGCCGCATACTGGACTGAGCAGTTCGTACAGGTAACCGCAGTATTGCTGCGATTGTAGAGTTCGATGTAATCGTTCTGATAAGTCGAGCAGCCGGCAGTGCCGCAACCGGCGCCGCCGTAGACCTGGCTGATAACCAATCCCAGCGATACCGCTTCCACTTTTCGGGGCTGACTTAGATAAAAGCCTGTCAGCGTCATGCCCACTATGAGCAGTCCAATAAACAATTTCTGATGAACAGCTAACGCTGCCTTCGAATGATGTCGCACACCTGCACCTCTCATCTTTTTCCGATTATTCTTCATATTCACTCCCCTGCTGGATTTGATTTTTATCACTTGAAGTCTTACCGAATCTTCATCGATGGATCACCGAAAAAGATCCAGGTGCGTTTCACGTCGATGTCGAAGGTTGCGCCTTTGGCGATCTTGATTGCGTCGCCGAGCGCGATTGGCGAAGCGCCGTAAAGCTGTGTGTACAACTCGTGGCCCATGTCGTGCTGCCCCTGAGCGATGGTCAAACCCGAAGAAGCAAACGCCGCAACGGCTCCACCGTTAGGCGCTTTCAGCAGCGCTTCCGAGAGCGACAGCAGGTTCGGATCCTGGAAGTAGCCGTTAAGGCAGTCCATCACCACCACAAACGAAAGGTTGTTGCCATTGGTTAAGGCCAGTGCATCGCTGGTCGTAAACAACGAGGCGCCGGTCCATACGTCAACGTTGCCGTGGCCTGAGTAATTCACCAGCGCTCGTCCCTGATTGAACCCGGCAATAATGTCAGAACGTACCTGAGAATCAGGTTGAGTTGTGGGCACCCCGGAAGGCTGTGGGGCGCGATTAACGCGCTGCACAGTCATGCTGGTGGGCAGCAAACTCTGAAACGAATCGTTTGTCTGCGCGAAGCCAAAAATATTGAACTCGTCTTGATCGGCAACCAGCAGCGCGCTCTGCGCCGGCTGCGGCACAAAATTTACTATCTTCGAAACTAGCAGATTCGCGTCAGCCACGGTTCGGAATGGCAGACGGCCGATCGGGATATCTGCGATCCCGTCGTCATCGAAGTCGGCAAGCCAATCATCGGAAGCGGTTTCGTTATAAGTTGCGTCCACCAGCTTCGTCGGCACGAAATCGAAATCGCCGGCCCCCTGATAGTTGCGCGGATCGAGCGAGGCATCGCCGGCAAAGATTATGTAGCGCGGTGGCGTGGCCCAGTGGGTTGCGGCATACGCGAGAAAGTCCCTGATGGCCTGCGGGCCATGTACGCCATAACTGAATTCGTCGTAGACGTCGTCAATATCAGCGATCGCAGTTGCAAACCCCTGACCCTGCCTTTGGGTCAGTAGCGCCGCCATGCTAGGTGTGAAGTTCTTGTGGGAAATGATCAGAAAGCTAGCGGCGTTTGAATTCGCATTCAGCGTAGACGGCGTGCTCAATGAGAGCGAGGCCGGCTGATCAAACTGTCCATAGGGAATCGTGTACAACAGGCGCTGATCTTTTGTGAACGGTTCGCTCCGCGGCACCGTAATCGCGTAGCCGGCAGCGCTGGTTTCGGAGGCCGGCTTTGTGATGCGAACATTTAAGGTATCGGTATAGTCAATCATTCGCACTGTTGGCACTGAAAACCCATCCACCTTCAACGTCTGCGAACCGCGCAGATTGAACTTCAACGAGTTTGCGTCGGCCTTGAACGAATGTGGATAGGTCAGCTTGAGGTAGTCGACGACGCAAACTTCGCCGATAGATGTTTTTGTAAACGTCAGGGTGTTGCTGCCGCTCTGAAGCTGCGCCATCGGAATCGAGAAAGTTCGCACCGGATGGTCTACGGGAAAGAAGCTCAACGAACCAATGGTGACTCCATTAAACGCTACGCTAACATCATGAATGGCCCCGGAATTACTCTGCACGCCTTGCAACGCAAATTCGAGTGTCGCCGGGCCGGCGGCTGTCAGGTCGGGATTTGAAACGGTGAGCGTTTGCGTAACCGGAGTCGTCGAGATCACTCGCCCGAAGAAATTTTCATCGTCGCCGTTCAGCAGATTCGACAGGTAGACCAAACGCTCCTTCAGCTGAGTGGTATAAGCAAAATTTGCCGGCGCAAAGCCAGCGGAAGACAAAGCGTGACTATGCTCCTGTTTCGGCTGGCGCTGGACCTTGCGTTTCATCCCGCGGCGCGCGCGCGCGCGTTTGCG
>JANLYZ010000046.1:0-14577 GCA_031365905.1 Chloracidobacterium sp.
GAAGCGTTGGGCAAGATCACCGCAGCGTTGCCGAAGGAACAGGCTGCGCGAGCGCACGAATTGGCTGGTGTGGTTTTGGATGCATTGGCCTTCGAGGCGCGCCGGCGTTCTGCTCCTGATACGTTGACGATCCTGCTGGGATTGACAGCCGTGTTGCGCGCCAAACCAGACAAAGCCGGAGAAATTGTTAAGGAGTTTCTTCATTACTCAGATCCGCGCGTTCGCGCCGACGCTGCCAACACGCTGGCGCGTCTAAAACTGAAAGATGGCAACGAGGATCTGCGGAAGCTTGTGGTGAGCGATCCGGATCCGATCGTGCGCGCAAACGCCGCGCGTGCGCTCGGCGCGACTGAGGATAAACAGGCATTCGAGGCCGTTCTCGATCGAGCGTTAAACGACGACGACTCGCGCGTTCGTGTTAGCGCCACTCGGGCTCTTGGCAGCATAAAAGATGCTCGCGCCGCAATGCCTTTGCTAACTCGCGGCAAGCAACTGCTTGCCGCGATTCAGAAACCAAGATCAGGTGACGACATCCCAGCCCAAGCCAACGAGTTGATTGAAATTGCGAGTACGCTTGGTAAAGTCTTGCCTCCGTCAAACAACAACACCCAGGTAGTTTCGTGGTTAAGTTCACTTCGAGCAGCGTTTGAACTGACATCGCCGGAAGTCGAAATAGCGTTCGCAAGTGTTGCTCCTCAGCTCTATTCGATCGCAGCAAACCAGAGCGTCCATCCGTCCCGTTTTTACGATCCGGCGGCTGATCCGAATGAAATTCATGTCTATGCCGGCAAACGATGGCAGCAATGGTCGAGTATTGCTCAAGGTCTTGCCGTCCTGGCTACAGCGAAAACTGCAAATCCGATGGCAGACGCCAGCAACAGAGAAATGTCGACAAAACTGTTGCGTGACAAGCTGATCTGTCCGGCCAACTCGCTGAAGCAACCCATCGTGAGGCCCAAGCGTGGCGCGGTGGTGGGTGCTCTATGCGTGCCATTGCCGTTGTTGGCGGTTCCTGACTTCTTGCGGTCTTACGCGCAATTCAAGCCTGGTGATCTCGCCGAGATTTTGCGCAAAGCGCTAACCGAGAAGGACGAGATTACCCGCGCCACAGCAGCGGAACTGTTGGGTGAACTGCCACCCGATGAAACAAACACGCGCGCGCTGGTCGCAGCCTTGCCCGTAGCGTTCGCCGACAAACAACTCAACGACGCCGCACTCGCAATTCTTGAGGCGCTTGGTAAACAGAAAAGCTCGACAGCCAACGACGCAGTCAAGACCGCGCTTGGTTCGACCGATCATCTTATCCGGCGCAAAGCCGTAGCAGTCTTGAAAGCAAATGACGCCGGCGATTTCTCCTCCCGCATCGGCACTGTGCAAAGCCGCAACACTACAGCAGACTACGAGCGCGCCCTCGCGCGAATCGGCAAACATTTCAATGCAGTCGTGACTACGACAAAGGGCTCGTTCACTATTGAATTATTACCGGAAGAGGCCCCTTTGAATGTCGATAACTTCATTCAACTCGCCAAGCGCGGCTACTTCAACGGCATCACTGTTCATCGCGTGGTTCCCAATTTCGTAATCCAGGATGGCGACCCGCGCGGCGATGGCAATGGTGGGCCCGGGTATCAGATTCGTTGCGAGATAAATGAAGTGCCTTACGAGCGTGGCGCCGTCGGCATGGCGCTCTCGGGAAAAGACACGGGCGGCTCGCAGTGGTTTGTCACGCATTCGCCGCAGCCGCATCTCGACGGCGGCTACACGGTTTTTGGTAACGTCGTTGCTGGTATGGACGTGGTCGACAACATCGCGCGCGGCGATGTGATTCGCTCGATTGCGATAACGGAAGCGCGGTCGCGTAAGAACCGTGATATGTCAGCGGCGAAGGCGCGACAGTAAGTAGCTCCGGGCGTGAGCCCGGGGTCGTTGGCCTAGCTAAACTTTGGAGCCCCGGAGGGGCGAAAGTGCTCTCTACCTTGGCACGCTCGATCCGTTCTTTTGTCGCTCGCTTCGCGGGCCCGGACGTCTTATCGACATTTCGTCCCCGGGCTTACGCCTTGGGCTACTTACTGCCGCGCTTTCGGCGCTCCCGGGTCGCGGTTCTCATCCTTATCCCTTTATGCATTTGCATTCTGATGCTTGGATCTATCAAGCAAGCGCAATCTCAGGAGGCAACAAAACCCAAACGTCATCACTATCAGATTCAACTCAAGCTCGACTTCGACGCACTCACTTATTCCGGCGCCGAGCGAGTGCTCTGGATCAATCATGGCGAGCACCCCGCCGCCGTGCTCTACTTCCATCTTTATTCCAACCTGCGACCGGATCAGGGATCGACTGCAGCCAGCAATGGTCCGCAAACCGCCGGGATTGAAGAGCCGCGTATTGAGGTTACTGACGTTCGCGCCGCGGCAGACCAAACGCCGCTGACCTATGCAGTCGACGATCAGGGGACAAGCTTGCGCGTCAACCTGCGCGAGCCAATTGCGCCGGGTAATTCGACCGAGGTTGTCGTCGCCTTCAAAGGCGTGGTGCCGGAAATCGATCCGGACGAAACGGGACTGACAGCACACGTCTTCAAACAGGTCAGCGCCGCCCTGCGGGGCGATCGTGAAATGCGCAGCCCACGCGATCTCAACTTCCGTTGTCGCGGGGTTATGCTGCTGGGCACTGCTTACCCCGTGCTCGCAGTCCACGATGTTGATGAATGGTCGCGTAGACTCGAGCCCAGCGTCGGCGACATTATTTTCAATGAAGCCGCAGACTACGAGGTGAAAATAGAGACGGCCCCTGGTTTAGTTTTCTTTACCTCCGCCGGTGAAGATCGAAGTTCAAACAACGGAAAGACGTCTGTCTTCTCTGCCGCAGCGCTGCGCGACTTCGCAATTATTGCCGGCCGCAACCTGCATTCCGAACAGACTCAGATCGGCGACACCACCGTACGTTCCATATTCATTCCGGAGCACGAGCGGATCGGCAAACGTGTGCTCGGCATGGCGGTAGACTCTTTGCGAATTTTCAGCTCCCACTTTGGCGCGCTGCCTTTCAAGAACATTAATATTGCGGAAGCGCCACTGGTTGCGGGATTGGGAAGTAATGAGTTTTCGGGACTCGAAATAATCGCGAGCGCCTACTACGTCGATTTCGATTCGCCCGCGATGCGCGGCTTGCCGGAGATTATTCGGGAGCAAAGGCCTTCCGTCGAAGAAAGTCTCGAATGGAGCGTGGCCCATCTGACCGCTCACGAATGGTGGGGCCGCGCGGTCGGCAACGATCCCGCGCGCGAGCCGGTGCTTGACGAAGCAATGGCGAGTTGGTCGGCGTTGTTGTACTTCCGTGAGATGTATGGCGAGCAAAAGGCAGCGGCGGTTTTGCAGGATCAGTTACAAGGTGTCTATCGCTTGTATCGAACGTTTGGCGGCGAAGACATGGACGCAAATCGCCCGTCCCGCGATTATCGCAATACGTTTCAATATGCGGCCGTAGTTACCACCAAAGGCACGCTGATGTTTGTTGAGTTGCAGCGTTTGCTCGGCGAGGAAAGGCTGCTGGCTGCTTTCAAGAATTATTACCGTGCGAACCTGCTGGAGATCGCCGAGCTCGACGACCTGCGCGGCGCGCTCATCGCCGAAGCTCCGTTGGAACAACGACGCGGCGTAGCGCGTACGTTCAATCGCTGGCTGGCAAGCAGGCGCGGCGACGAGGATATCGCGAAGCCCGATCAGGAACTCGCCACCTCGCTCGGCTTGCCCGCGAAAGCAAACCAGCAACGCGGCGGCGATCGCAATCCCCTTAGCGCCTTCGCACGCGTAGGAAAATTTTTCTGGCAACAGATGACGCGAATACGATGACAGTAGGACAGGCATTCCTGCCTGTCCCTTTGTAATTCGGATTAGACAGAATTTACATGATGAACAGGATTACACGAGCCATCTCCCAAGTGCCTGCTTTTCGCGTTCTATCTTGTGAATCCTGTCAATCTTGTCCATGATTTGAATCCAGCGAAAATGACAAACGATTACAAACTTGAACGTCCCGAGCGCCTCAACCAAACTCCCGAACTATCTCGACGCTCAATAAAAGTCGACGAGAGTCTCGAGCGCTTGAGTTGGCTGATGGACGACCTGATCAGGATCCCGGGAATCAATTGGCGCTTTGGCCTCGATGCCCTGGTCGGCCTGATTCCGGGCTTTGGCGACACTGCCACCTCGCTCGTGTCGTTCTACATTTTGATTGCAGCGGTCCGTTACCGCGTCCCCAAAGTAACACTGCTGCGCATGGGACTGAACATCGGTATTGACTACTTGTTCGGATCGATTCCAGTTGTTGGCGACATCTTCGACGCGTTTTGGAAATCAAACCAGATGAACGTCGCGCTGCTCGGTAAGCGAGCTACAGTGTCCGCGGACGAAGCGCGTAAAGGCCAAATCAGCGACTGGTTGTTTGTGGGTGTGATAGTTCTCGTGCTGGCGGGACTGGCAATTGGCTCGGCGGCGCTGAGCATCTACCTGCTCTATCTGATTGCCGGCCAATTCTCGAAAGCACTGGCGCCGTAATCTAAGGCGCTTGGACTACGACTTCGCTGTTCTTGTTGTGCGCCGCCATTACGCGGTCGAGCGTTGCTTTGAGTAAGTCTAACCCACGTTCCCCGGCCGCGAAGCTGCGCAGCTTTCCCTCGCCGTCGAAAAGGTAATACGCCGGCACGTAACCCTGATCATTCTGGAAAGCGTCTTTGAGTTTGTGCTCGTTGTCTACAGCACACGGCTGAGTGATTGAGTTGGTCTCAATTGCATCGCGCACGCCTTCGACGTCCGTATCTGCCTCATAGCGCGGCATATGAATCGCGACTACACGCAGACCCTGTTCCTTCAAATCCTCGCGCCACTCGGCAACGCGCGGCAAGTTTTCCTTGCACATGCCACAACTGAGCGACCAAAAATGCACCAGGGTCGGGTGACCCTTGGCTTCCATTTCGGCGTGCGCCTGCGTGCCGCCAAACCACTCGGTCGCGCCATCCAGCCGCGGCATCTCTGTTCCAATTCTCATTCCCATGATTTTTTCCTGTCGGGAAAAGACCGGCGACCGGAGACCGACGACCGTACAAAAGCAGTCGTCCGTCAACGGTCGTCCGTCCTCCGTCTTCCGTCGTAGTTACGCTTTCAGAGTTTTCTGCCCCGGCTTCCATTCCGCCTGGCACAAACCGCCGGTTTGCAATGCCTGAATCACACGCAGAGTCTCTTCGGTCGAGCGTCCGATGTTCAGATCGTGTACGACCTTGTACCGAAGCACTCCTTCTGGGTCGATAACGAAGAGTCCGCGCAGTGCAATGCCCTTGTCTTCGATCAGCACGCCGTAATCGCGCGACACGGTTTTGGTCGAGTCGGCGGCCAACGGATAAACCAGGCCTTCCACGCCACCCTTATCACGCGGCGTTTTGATCCACGCCCGGTGCGAAAATACCGAGTCAGTGGAAACGCCGATGATGTCGGCGCCAATGCCCTGAAACTCTTCGTAACGATCGCTGAAAGCCGTCAATTCCGTCGGGCAAACAAAGGTGAAATCGAGCGGGTAAAACAAGAGGACGAGCCAACGGCCCTTGTAGTCCGCCCGCTTTACGTTCTCGTTCAGCTTCTCAATGTTTTTGGTTGAGGCCATATCGAAATCCGGCGCCGGTTGGCCCACCATCGCCGTCTCAGTTGCTATTGCTGTCGCTGCTGTCATGAATCCTCCACTTTTCGGTTAATAATTTTCTAACTAAACTTTTCCTGATTGACTATGCCTTGCGACAATCAGGACACTTTCCTCTAAGCGTCAGGTGAACTGACGCAGGTTGAAACTTCGACTTGCGCGCGGCTGCCTGCATCAGGTCGGCTGCTTGTGGCAGATCGAAGTCGACTAACTTTCCACAATCGTTGCAGATGGCGTGGTCGTGCCGATCAGTTTCTCGATCGTAACGACTGGCGCCGTCGCCAAACTTGATCTCGTGCACCAGTCCCGCTTCCTTCAGGAACCGGAGCGAGTTGTAGACGGTGGCATGACTAATTGTAGGAAGGTGGTCGCGTGCCGCCTGGAAAATCTCATTCGCCGTCGGGTGATCTTCCCGCGAACGGATTACCCTAAGCACCGCATCACGCTGGCGCGTTAGTTTTTCTTCGGTTTTTCCCGTCTCTTGAACCACAGAAATAGATTTAGACTAATTCTAATATGATGTCAAGTGGGCTTGAGGCCCGAAAGTCAGGCAGATGGCCGCGCGTAAGCAAGAGCCGGCTACTTTCTTCGGCCAACAAGAACAAGTTCTTGCGTACGCGCGGGCTTCTGCCGAGACCTCTGAACTTGGCGAAGGCCTTAAAGCGTCGGGTGTTGAGCAGCGTAATCCACGATCGTCCGCACGTAGCTTTCGAATGGCGGGCAGGCGATGCCATGAGGTTTGAGTAACTGAGTCGCCTCGGTCGTGTCATAGGTTTGCTTCAGGAAGAAATATGGAACAGCGGAATGCGGCAAGCCGGTAATCTTTGGCGCGAGCGGCAACGTGAGCGAGGTGTGAACCAAAGCCGCAGGCAGCGCGAGTCGCGATTCCCTGCCCGCCACGCAGCGCGCAATTGAGTCGAAGAGTTCGCGCGTCGAGAGCGGATCAGGATCGGCAAGCTGCAGCGTTTTGCCAACGGCAAGTGAATCACGCGCGAGCGTCGCCATTGCCTCAACCACAAAGTCAACCGGAACCAGATTCAACGCCACTTCACTGTTGCCGATGTTGCAGGCGGAAAGAACGGACGGCCACTTCAGCAGATAATGGATCAAATAATAGATGCCGTCATACTTAGCCGTTTCGCCAGTGCGCGAATCACCACAAACAACCGCCGGACGGTGAATCGTAACCGGTAATTCTGATTTGAGCTTCTCTACTTCCAACTCTGCGAGATGTTTTGTCTCCTCGTAATAGTTGCGAAAGCCAGCTTCATGTCGCAGTTCATTCTCGAGGATCCGGCCAGTACGTTTGCCGGCAACGTAGCAGGTGGAGACGTAATGATAATGACGGAGATGCGATAGGGATCGCGCAAACTCGTTTACGTTACGCGTCCCTGCGACGTTCACTCGCAGGGCGAGGTCGCGCGCGACGGCCAGGTCATAGATTGCGGCCAAATGAAAGACGATGGTTGACTCGGCACGAGCGGTTTCCAGATCCACCGGCGTCAGTCCGAGATTGGGTTCGGTTATGTCTCCTGACAGCAGCACGAAATCTGAAAGCGATCTGCCCGCTTCCGCGGCAATGCTCGCAATTTCCTGCTGCGCGCGCGCGGACAACGCCGGTTGCACCAGCAAGAGAAACCGCGCACCTTCGCGCGCAAGACGCCGCAACAAACGGCTCGCAATGAAGCCGGGAAAACCGGTTAGAAAAACGATTTCGTCTGACAAGGTTCGCAACGCTCTCATTAACACCGGCGCTTTGGCCCGGTGGATTTGGTAACCGACAAGACCGAAAACCGTCCAAACGGTTTCCCTTTGCAACACAACAACCTGTCACCGGGCTAAAACCCCGGTGTTAATAACCAAGCGATGCGGGGCCACGCAGCGGACATCGCTGTACCTCCGCCGCTTTCGCTTCGTTGCAACGAGCCGAGTATAATTCAGCGCGTCGATACCATCATAGTGGAGAAAATCAAATGACAGTTCACAGACGCGAACCGAGCGCGATCGCGCTGGCAGTTATCATCATCCTGGTAGGATTTCTGCCGCTATCAGCGCAGCAAAAGCCTGACTGCACGGTACGCGTGACGCTGCTGCAGGTTAACGACGTCTATCAATTCGCGCCCGTTGATCAGGGCACACGCGGCGGACTGGCGCGGTTGTTGACGCTGAAGAAGACGATTGAAAAAGAGTCACCAAATACACTGTTCCTGCTTTCAGGCGACACGATTTCTCCTTCAGTTGAATCAATCACCTACAAAGGCGCGCAAATGATCGACGCCTGGAACACCGCACAACTCGACTATTCAACCTTTGGCAATCACGAATTCGACTTTGGTCCAGACGTGTTGCGACAACGAATGCAGGAATCCAAATTCAAGTGGGTCGGCGCGAATGTGATCGATAAGAAAACCGGCCAGCCCTTCGGAAACGCGCAGGCCTATGCGGTGCGCGAGTTTGACGGCGTAAAGGTCGCAATTTTCGGCCTGACGCTTGAAGAAACTAAGGTGACTTCGCGGCCCGGCCCGGATGTTGAGTTTCTCAACCCCTGCGAGACGGCGCGAAAAACGGTTGCCGAAATTCATGCGCGCGGCATAAAAACCGTGATCGCGTTGACGCATCTCTCAATGAGTGAGGACAAGCAGGTTGCCCGCTGCGCCGGCGTTGATGTAATCATCGGGGGTCACGAACACAGTCTGCTGGAGTCAAGTTCCGGCGGCGCTCCCATTTTCAAGATGACAGCCGACGCGCGCGAGTTGGGTCAGATCGATCTGAACATCTCGAAGAGTACCGGCGCGGTTGAAAGCATCGACTGGAAAATAATTCCGGTAACAGATCAGATAAAAGATGATCCGCAGTTCGCGGCCATCACTCGCAAGTATGGGACTCTGATCAAAGAACTCTCCCAAGTGGTGGGTCGCAGTAATGTTCCTCTCGAGGCGAGAAGCGCTGTGGGAAGAACGCAGGAAACAAACGTCGGGGATTTTATTGCGGATGCCTTTCGCACCGCGACCGGAGCTGACGTTGCTTTGATGAACGGCGGCTCCATTCGCGCCGATGAGATAATCAAGGCGGGCGCGTTAACACGTAGGGACGTGCTCTCGATTCTGCCGTTTAAGAACAAAGTGGTGAAAGTTGAAGTGAGCGGCGCAACCTTGCGCGGGGTGCTTGAACACGGCGTGGCCCGCAGCGCTGAGGATGCTGAGCCTGGGCGCTTCCCGCAGGTGTCCGGGTTAAGGTTCAGCTTTGACGCGCGACGTCCGGCGGGTTCGCGGATCGTCGATCTAACTGTCAACGGCAAGCCGCTTGATGAGAAAAAAACCTACACGCTCGCTGCGAGCGACTACGTTGCTATCGATGGCGGCGACGGCTACGCGATGCTGAAAACCGCGCGTGTGCTTATTCCGCGGGAACGAGCCCAGTTTGATTCCGACATTTTGCAGGCTGCGATCGTCGCACAAAAAGTTATCGCCCCAAAAACCGAAGGGCGCGTCAAACGTTTGGATCAGAACCAGAAACCGCAGAGCGATTGCCAGTAGAAATATAATGGACGACGACGTTTACACCGATGACGCTTCGCCGGCTGCGAAATATGCCGCGAAGCAGTTTTTTCAGGAGGCTCTTCAAGCGCAACAGGCGGAGAGCTATGAAGAGGCGATTGAACTCTACAAGCGCTCGATTCATACCTACCCGACTGCCGAAGCCCACACCTTTCTCGGGTGGGTCTATAGTTTGCAGCGTCGTTACGACGAAGCGATTGCGGAATGTCTGGAAGCAATTCGCGTTGATGAGACACTGGGAAACCCTTACAACGATATCGGCAGTTATCTCTTAGCCAAGGGCGATGTTTACAGCAGCGTGCGCTGGTTCAAGCGCGCGCTGTATGCGCCGCGTTATGAATCCTACGCGTTTCCGCATTTCAATCTCGGACGGATTTACGAAATGAGGAAGCGGTACATCGACGCGGCCAAACATTATGGTAAGGCGCTCGAGCAGCGCCGCGACTTCACAGAAGCCGCTGCTGGACTTCATCGCATGCAGGCGCTGCTGAACTGAACGGTGCAGAAGCCCGCGCGTTAGCAAGGGCTTGCTTGTCGATAACTGGTCCGAGCCCTCGCTAACGCGCGGGCTTCTGCCATTCACTTTTCTCTGATCTTAGTCTTCAGCCGGTTGTCATCTACCGCAACATAAACAACCTCCGCTTCCGTGACCCGCACAACTTCAGATCGTGAACCCACCCTTTCCGTTTCCACAATCACCCGAATGGTGATTGAAGTGTTTCCTACGCTCACGGTCTCCGCGTAGAAACTGACCAGATCGCCGACGAAGACAGGTTTGTGGAAGATAACCTCACGCATGGCCACGGTGACGAAGCGGTCCATGCCGGTGTGCCGGTGCGCTTCGATCGCGCCGGCCATGTCGATGTAACTAAGGATAACGCCGCCGAAGATGGTGCCGGCAGAATTGGTGTCGCGCGGCAGAAGCGTAATGCGAATAGCCGGGTCGCGGTAAGTGTTCATTGGTTAGTCCTGGTTTGCTAATAAGAAAAGACCGTGTCTCAATCGAAGACTCTCTGTGCACCCTCTGTGTTCTCTGTGCCTCTGTGGTGGACAAACGCCCGACAAACCCCCGCCCACCACAGAGGCACAGAGGGCACAATGGCTGCACGGAGAAACCCAGATCGGTCAAGGAACAAAACACCCGGGCGAGTGTCTAAGTTCGCGCTGGCTGCGTTGTCCCGTAATTCACGAAAGGTCTGGAAGCCATGCTTACGTTCGCACTCTACTTACCTTGCCTGCTCAACATAACCTTGCTTCAGGAAACGATTGGTTCCGATTTCAACGATCTGGGACGCAAGCTACTCATCGGGTTCGTCCTGGCAGTAGTATTTGCCATCGTCTTCACAATCATAAAACTGCGGCTGCGCGACCAGAACCCGCCTGCGACGTTCATTTCCATAACTCGAGAAGCAACTCCAGAAGCTGAACGTGAACGGTGAATCGTGAAGGGTGAAAACGAAGTCATTTTTCGGCTCAGGCTTCTATTCGCGATTACTCGGTTCCAATCCGTTCATCCACTCAGTAATTACTTGCTTCAGCTCATCCAAGTGTCCGGCGAAGAAATGGTCGGCGCCTTTGATGACATGCACTTCTACATTTCTGTTATGTAATTGAATGGCGCTTACCAATTCTTGCAGCCGCGGGATGCTGCCGAATTCATCGTCGCTTCCATGGACAAAGAAGATTGGTTTGTCGCATGCCTGAAGGAAACCAAAATCATATTTGTCGACCGGTGTTCCGATGCTGACCAAATTCACAACGCGTTCGTCCGCCAGTCCCACTTCCAGACCAACGCGTGCGCCAAATGAAAAACCACAGAGGGTGATAGGTTGTCCGGGATAAGTTGTCGCGAGATATTCGAGGCCGGCGCGCACATCTTCGAGTTCACCTCGCCCTTCGTCGTGTTCGCCAGTGCTTTGTCCCACCCCGCGAAAATTTATTCGCAGCGCGATCAGGCCGGCATCGTTAAGCGCACTCGCCGCACGAAAGACCACTTTGTTATGCATCGTGCCGCCCCCAAGCGGGTGCGGATGCAACACCAGCGCAACGCCCGAGCGCTCGCCGGCGGGCGGCTCTTTGAGGATCGCCTCAAGCTGGCCGTGTGCGACAGGGATGAAAAGATTGCCGGCTGGGTACATGCTTGTAAAGCAAACTGTTAGCTGCGCTCCGGCGACAATCTAACAGAAGTTGGATGACGAATCACTAATACGAATGCGCTTGAATACTTTTCAGGTCCAACTGTTACGGCGCGCGCGTCGACCAATTGATTCCTAGACACTGCTCCGCCTTTCGGCTACATTTGGTTCCCCCGTTGCTGCCGGATCGTTTTGCAAACTCGCTCGTTTCGGAAGGTCCCGATGATAGCGTCAAACTTTATCGGCAAATGAAAACCTCCGCACATCTCCCCGGAATCCTGCAATCCGAATCTACCTTACGCGCGCTCCAGCTAGGCGTAGCTGGCATAGCGATTGGGTGGATATTCTGGCAACTGCAATTCTCAACCTCGGCAATCTGCTGCGGCGATTTCGACGGTTACTATCACATCAAGTGGAGCCGCATGCTGTGGGAATCGCTCAGAAACCATAGTTTTCCGCCGTCGTTCACCTGGCTTCCGTTTACTACGCTCGACGCGAAACACTACGTCGATCATCATCTGCTGTTTCACTTTTTCCAGATGCCGTTCACGTGGTTTGGCAATCTGCGGCTGGGCGCAAAAATCTCCGCGACGATCTTCGCGAGTCTCGCTGTGTTCTCGTGCTACTGGTTGCTGGTGCGCTATCGCATTCGATACTCGCTAATCTGGCTGCTTGCGCTGCTGGCCTGTTCAGCGCCGTTTCTCTATCGCCTCAACATGGCCAAGGCGCCACCGTTTGCGATCATTTATCTGGTGATCGCAATTCACCTGCTCTTCAAGAAGAAGTATTGGCCGCTGCTGCCACTCGGTTTTATCTTTGCCGAGACCTACGACATGTTTGTGCTGTTAATCCTGGCAGTCTTCATCTGGACGGCAGTAATTGGCTGGACTGAACGACGCTTTGAATGGCGTCCACTCGTTTGGGTGCTGCTGGGAACCATCGCCGGGTTAATTGTAAATCCCTACTTCCCCACCAACCTGCGCCTTTTTTATGAGCACCTGAAGATCAAACTCACGCCGTCAAACTTCTCCACGAAGGTGGGCCAGGAGTGGTATCCCTACGATTCCTGGGAATTTTTTGGTAACTCCGTCGTCGCCTGTACCGCAATGGTGATTGGTTATCTGGCCTTCGATCCGTCAGATCGCAAGCGCGCGCATCATTCGTTATTCTTCCTGATAATGGCGACCGCGCTGATGATTATGACGGTGCGCTGGAGACGGATCGCTGAATACTGGCCACCCTTTGCCGTGATCTTTTCTGCGTTTGCGCTCCAGCCCTGGCTGGAGGGCACGCGCTCGACGTTGACCCGACTATCCACGGATATGCTTGATGAATTGCAACCCTTTCTCGATCGGCCGCACACCGCAACTAGAGAAAGCGAAGAGCTACGTGAACTCTGGCGCACGATAGCAGTCGCGGTTGTCGCAGTTTGTCTGAGCCTGGTTCTCTTCTTCAATCTGCGCGCAACGATTAAGGACATCGCGGGCAGTGATCCACACGATTATTACCGAGCCGGCTCTGAGTGGCTGCGCGCAAACGTCGCCCCACAGCAAGTGATCTTCAACACAGACTGGGACGATTTCCCCCGCTTGTTCTATTACGATCCCAGTCACGTCTACGTGTCCGGACTAGATCCAACTTATCTCTTCGATAAAGATCCGGCGCTCTCCCAACTCTACGAGCGCATCACGCTTGGTAAGGAAGAGGATCCTGGCCCCTTGATTCGCGATCGCTTCGGTGCGCGTTACGTGTTCACCGACAACTCGCATGAAGACTTCTCCGACAATGCCAAGTCGAGTGGCTGGTTTGAAATAGTCTACGAGGACAAGGAATGCACGATACTGCACATTCGCGATCAGAAAGTTGCGCCAGAGCCTGACGACACGGGAACGATTGACGAAAGTGGCGATGAACCGCCGGATAACCAGCCCACTAATCCCTGATTGCGTGCGGGATCAACTTTTATGGGACATTCCTAACTTTGGCGTTTTGCCTTAATATCGGGAGCGTTATGCGACACAAAATTACTACTTCGAGTTTCCTGGTCTTAGCGTCGCTCGGCGCTGCCACTTCGCTCACGTCATGTAGTCGCGGCGGCACAAACTCCACGACGCCAAGTGAATTGCCTGACGCGCAGTCGTCGCCAGCGGCGTCACCCAAGACCGGTTTCGAAACCGACCTCGAATTCGTGCGCAAAGGACAATACACCTACATTTGGATTTTTTCTCGGAAAGACGGCAAAGCGCTTGATGCGAAGGATGGTGCCTATCTAAGGACAACTGCTCCCCAGGTTGTAGATTGGGTCGCGACTGACGAAGGCCGGAAAGTGATCGCGGGAACTAACTTCAACCTGGAAGAGGGCAACCTGGGATTGCTCAAGAAGCGTTTCAACGTGGAAGACTACACCGGCAGGTAAACGGTCGTTTCAAAGCTCATGGCAAGGTGGGAATGTGCGCTCTGAGCTGAACGCGCCAATCACGAAAATCCGCGCGCAACTCCAACATCTCACTTCGTGTTCCGCTGGCAACGCTCTCGATGCGATCCAGTCTTGAGTCAAGACGCAGCTCAAGCTTATCAATACGCTGGTTGAGACGCTCCTCCCTCGCGTCCATGCGCTGGCTGAGGCGCTCCTCCATCGCGCCGATCCGCTCAAGGACCGTTTCAATAGTAGGTTTAGTGATTTCTCGTCCGTCAGTTCTACAAACTCATCTATCGGAATTGCTCCTCTAAAAAGTCAACTTATAGCACGGCTCGCGATAGACTGTCAGCCGCTACGGAAGCAACACCAATTTCCCAAACTGCAAGCGATTTTGCATGATCTCGTGGGCGCGTTTCGCGTCGCGCAGTGGCAAGGTTTGATCGACCACGGCCCGAAGTTTTCCGTTCGCAATGATCTTCATTGCTTCGAGTAGTTCTGCCTTGGATCCCATAAACGAACCCAGAATTGTCAGGTGTCGATAGAAAACCTGCCGCAGATCAGTCTCTGCGGCAAACCCGCTGGTGGCTCCACAAGTAACCAGCCGACCGTTAGTTTTTAGGGACGCGATTGATCCGGGCCAGGTCGCCGTTCCCGTGTGCTCAAAAACTACATCAACGCCCTTCCGGTGTGTCAGTCGTTTTACTTCTTTGGGCCAGTCTTCGTTTGAGTAATTCACTACGTCATCGGCGCCCAATTCTTTTGCCTTCGCGAGTTTTTC
>JANLYZ010000117.1:0-8988 GCA_031365905.1 Chloracidobacterium sp.
ATTCAGAAGTGGCAAGGCGAACGGCTAGCGAGTTTGACGAAGGACGATGGCTGGCTCACGCTCGTCGGACTCTTCTGGCTGAAAGAAGGCGAGAACAAATTTGGCAGCGATGCGAAGAATGCGGTCGTGCTGCCAAAGGACAAAGCACCGGGAATCGCAGGATCGTTTTGGCTGGAGAAAGGCCATGTGCGTCTAACGGCAAGGCCCGAGGCAAAGATTTCTGTGGCTCCGCGTCCCGACAACGACGTCAAGTACCGTTCTGACCAGCAGCCGGTCACGGCATTCGATCTCAAAGACGATAATGATGACAGCGGACCTACGATTCTGAAGCTCGGTTCGCTTCTGATCAATGTCGTCAAACGCGGCGAGCGCATTGGCGTGCGGGTTAAAGATACTGAAAGCCAAACGCGTCGCGAGTTCAAAGGCCTCGAGTATTTTCCGATCGATCCGAAGTGGCGCCTCGAAGCGCGCTTCGAACCTTACCAGCCTGCGAAAATGATCCCGATTACAAACGTGCTGAGTATGACCGAGGACGAAATCTCACCCGGCGCCCTCGTATTTGAAGTTGACGGGAAAACTTACCGGATTGATCCGATACTTGAAAAAGGCGCGACCGATTATTTCGTGATGATTGCCGACGAAACTACCGGCAAGGAAACTTACGGCGCCGGACGTTACCTTTACGTGTCGCCGCCCGATGCGACGGGCAAAGTTGTGGTTGACTTCAACAAGCTCTACAGCCCGCCCTGCGCGTTTACAAACTTTGCCACCTGCCCGCTGCCACCGAAGCAAAATCATCTTCCCTTCCGCATCGAAGCCGGCGAAGAGAAATACGCCGGCAGCGTGCACTAACTGACAGAAGCCCGCGCGTCAGCAAGGGCTCCTCTGCTGCGGTCAATATAAAGAGCCCTTGCTTACGCGCGGGCTTCTGCCTTGTTCCTTAGAATCGCCTCCTGGGTTTCGTTCAGCGGCTGACGCTAAGGAATCAAACCCAGCTCTTTCCCGATCTGCACCGCTTGCGTTCTTCGTTTGGCGCTGAGCTTGTCGAAAAGTCTGCTCGAATGGGTTTTGACTGTGTTCTCGCTGACAAAGAGCTTCTCGGCAATCTCTCGATTGCTCATGCCATGGGCAATCAACGCAAGTATCTCGAGTTCACGACGCGTCACCCCCAGCTCGCGCAGCTTTCCTGCGTTCAAAGCAAAGGGAGTTGCGACGGAAGTTTCTTTATAGATGATGACTTCTTTATTGCGCGTCAGTTTGAGTCCAAGCCAGATTCCTAAGGAAGCAAACAGAAGCGCAATCAAGCCGCCGTAAATCTCCACCGAATGTTCGACGACCAGAAAGCGATACTCAACGAGCTTGAGCACCGCGATTAGTAACCCACCGCAGAAACCATAAATGAGAATATGCTTTTTCACCGGAGTGTTATCTGACCAACCGTGCGGGTCTCAGGAGATGAAAGGCCACTTTCATAGCGCATGAGCCAGGCATTCTGACAAGTCCTGGCAAAGGTGCTGCGATTGATAGTAGACTATGGCAAGATTGCGAGGTGGAAATCCATGTCGGTTCAACTCGAAGTTCGACCTGAAATTGCCAACAAACTAACCGCTCTTGCCAAAGCCAAAGGTGTTTCCGTGGACGATCTTTTGGACGATGTACTCAGTGATCTGCAGCCGGTAGAGATAAGCGAACCATCACTGGAAGAGTTTGAAAGTGACATGGACTCTCTCGCTGAAGGCTTGGAGCAGTTGCCGGCCGGATCTCAGGGAACTTACTCGCGAGAAGACATCTACGCGGATCATGACTGATGTACCTGGCAGACACGAACATTCTGCTGCGATTCCTCCTTCGCAACGATCCCGCCTATTCAGCGATTCGTAAAGCAGTGACGAGCCTTAAAACACGTCGCGAACAAGTTGTTACCACACCGCAAAACCTGGCTGAATTCTGGAACGTCTGCACGCGTCCCACGACGGCGCGCGGCGGTCTGGGTTTGACAGTGGAAGCCACAGCAAGGCGGTTGAGTTTACTGGAACGCCACTTCCCAGTCTTGCCAGACGATCCCGGAACCTACGCCGCATGGAAGTCACTGGTGGCGACTCATCAGGTAATGGGCGTTCAAGTTCACGACGCGCGTCTCGTGGCCTCGATGATGGTGCATGCCGTAACGCATATTCTCACTACCAATGTGGCGGACTTCAGCCGTTATCCCGGCATCGAGGTCAGCGCTCCCGACGACATCACTTAGTTCCCCCTGCCAATCCGCCAATCCCGGCCTTCTTCTGCATCGCCTTCAATGTCTCTGGAATAAACGACGTGATATGGTGCGTTTCCTCGTGACCGTCGGCGAATGCCTGATAGAGCGCGAAGTCCGGCAGCGAGAGACAGCTTAGCGGCGACTGAATGTTGTAGCCGGTATCGATTCCGATGGCGCTGTGCGAGATGTAGATGCCGTGGCGTCCCACACGCCCGCGCAACGGCAAGAGCGGCGTTGGGGTGTGACCGAAGATGCACGGCTTGCCGCGATAGTTTTTGTAAAACTCCATGTCGCGCATCCAGAGCAAGGATTGCGGCGGCGTGTCACGCGGATGCTTGGTGCGATCAAGACCAGCATGCACGTAAATAGCGTAATCGTCTTCGTGGTAATAAGGCAGCGCGTGCATGAAGTCGAGGTGCTCCGCCGGCACACTGCTTTCCACCGCGCGCCGCGCGTCATCGAGATCCTGTTCCTTAGTAACGGTCAACCGTTTTCCGGTGTACTGTTCAAACGTGCGCTCGCCGCCGGTCACCGGCGTAATCCAAAGATTGGCGCTGCCTTCGATAAAATCAAGCAGCATCTGTTCGTGATTACCACGGAGGCACAAGACACGCTCAGGATTCTCCTGCTGAAGTTTCATGACGAACTCGACGCAACCCGGTGCATCGGGACCACGGTCGATCAAATCGCCGAGGAAGACGAGCATGTCCGCGCCTTCATCGCGAGGCAGCATCTCCAAGAGAGCACCGAGCTGAGCGGCGCGACCGTGAACGTCGCCTACGACAAATGTTTTCATGCAGTGGTTCCCTCGGTTTTGTGAAGCGACGCCCTGACGCCTTGCATCATTGCCTGAAAACGCGGGTCCTCGTGAAGATCAGTCCAGTTTGGATCGGTCTCAAACCAGAGATAATTATCGTTGCCCAAATCAATTGCCTTTTGCAGCCACTCGAGCGCGAGCACCTGCCGGCCCTGTAGCAGGTAAGCCGAGGCGAGCCAGTATGCGATGTCGTGATCTTCGGCGGCGACCACTTTCACGCGCTCGGTCAGTTGCTGATTGGCCAACTCGTGTTTGCCCTGCGCGCTCAGGCAGGTTGCCAGAATCGGGCGGATGCCGTCCATCTTGGGATGACGTTCGAGCACCTGCTCGAGAATGCGCGTGGCCGCGTCAACTTCCCCACGATAATACAGCACGCGCGCGCGAAATGTTTTAAGCAGGGCGTGATCAGGTTCGAGTTCCGCTCCCTGATCGAGTTCGCCCAAAGCTTCTTCATAGCGTCCCTGGTACATGAAAATACGGGCGCGATGGAAACTCGCCACCACGCGTTCATTCGGATTGAGCCGCACCATGCGTTCGAAACTCCTGAGCGCGCGCTCATAATCCGCATCCAGCCGGGCAAGATAACCGCGCGTGAAATGAACGCCAACGTCATTGGGATACTCTTCTCGCAACAACTCAATCTCAGTGCGCGCCTGCTGCTTATGCCCATTCGTCATGTAAATGAAAACCATGTGCATGCGCGCTTCGAGCAAACGCGGATCGAGCGCCAGCGCTTTCTTGAACGATTCTTCGGCTTTCTCATAATCGTTCGCCTCGCCCAGTCCCTTCAAAACCCGGTTGACATAACAGCCGCCCAACGCCGAATGGGCCAGCGCAAACTTTGGATCAAGCTCGATGGCGCGTTCAAAGTGATTAATTGCTGAATCCAGATCGGCGCGACTAATCGTGTGATAGATAAACTGGCCCATGCAGTGGCGTCCGCGCAGATACTCTTCCGAGGCCGCGGCATCAGTAGTCGAGCCGCGCGCGAGATCCACCTTTTCATCCGGGCTGAGTTCGATCCGCAGGCCATCAACAATGTGCTGTACGATCGAGTCCTGAACGGCAATGATGTCGCCGGCATCGGCATCGATACGATCGCTCCAGAGAATTTCCCCAGTGCGCACGTCGAGCAGTTGCACCGTCACACGCAAATGATCCTTCGCCCGCAGGAAACTGCTGGTCAGGATTGCGTCGACATCCAGTTCGCGGCCCACGTCGCCCGGATCGTATTGTTGCCCCTGATATTTCACGATCACTGACGACGGACGCACCACCAGAGCACGCACGCGGGCCAGTTCCGTAATCACCGCATCAGCCAGCGAGAATTCATAGAAGGCCGTTTCTGGGTCGTTACCTAAATTCTTGAAAGGCATGATCGCGACGCTCTTGCGCTCGCGATCGCCAAACGTCGTGGGCGTCTCATGACCCTCGCGCGGTTGCGAAGTGCCGCGGCCGCGGCTGGAGGAACCGGCGGAAGTTTCACCGCCGGTAATACTCTTGAACCAACGCTTCGCGCGCGCCATCGGGCCATCCGGATTCAGGTGTCGCGGCGGAATCGGCAGATTTGAATCGTCAACAACCACGCCGCTGCTGCGCGCCAGATCGCGCACCACTTCGCGCAGGTCGTCGCGAACCTGCGATATTTGCTGATACCGATCGCGCGGGTTCTTGGCGAGCGCCTTGTTGATTATTTGCTGCAGGCGATCAGGCACCGGATCCTCTCGCGCCTGATTGATCGGCACCGGCTCTTCGTGCAGCACCGCATGCCGAACATCCACGGCCGTCTTGCCTTTGAAGGGCCAGGTGCCGGTCAGCATTTCGTAGAGCAACACACCGGTCGAGAAAATATCCGCGCGCGAGTCGACGCGATCGCCGCGCGCCTGTTCCGGAGCGGCATAGGTCGCAGTGCCGTAAGGTATGCCAACTTCGGTTAGCTCAGTGTGATGAATTCCCGAGGTGCGCGCTGCGTCGTCGTCGAGCAGTTTCGCCAGTCCGAAGTCGAGCACCTTCGCCTGGCCCTGGCTCGACACCATCACGTTGCCGGCCTTGATGTCGCGATGGATTATTCCCTGCGCATGCGCTACGGCCAGAGCATCAGTCACTTGAATAGCGATTGACAGCGCGCTTTCAAGTTGCAAAGCCTTGCCGTTTACAAGCTGGCGCACGTTGCGTCCGGGAATGTACTGCATGGCGATGAAGTGGATGCCGTCGATTACGTTCAGATCAAAAATGGTGCAGATGTTGGCGTGATCGAGAGACGAAGCGAGCCGCGCCTCGCGTTCAAAGCGCTTCACGTTGGCGGGTCTGGCCAGCAACTCTTCAGGAAGAACTTTGATGACTACGGTGCGTCCGAGTTTGGAATCAACGGCTTTATAGACGGTCCCCTGTCCGCCCGCGCCGAGCTTCTCGAGAATTTTGTAGTTCCCTAAAGTTGATCCAACCATGAGGTTTTTGCTTTCGGTCTATTTAACTCCCAAGGCGCACCGCACCGCAACCCGCACGTAACTGCTGGGACATCGTTGCAGAACCGGGAGCGGTAGCGACCGGATGCTTAAATCAGTTTGGAACTCCCGATCACGTCATGGGCTTCAGCCGAAAAGTCTCCTGCTGCTGTCAGGTGAGTTATACGATTTGTACCCGGCAGAACTCTAGCATCCGCTCGCTACCGCTCGCCGTTCTGCAATGCCAGTGTTCTTTCATGTGCCGGCTGCACGATCTCAAGGTTGACGCTGGCATCCGCTTGCTACCGCTCGCGGTTCTGCAAAAAATCTTTACAGCCTCGCCCGCGCGCGCGTAAACTGACCTGCCCAAGACTTCCAGGATTCCTCAGTATTAACCGTTAGCCACAGGAGAAAATTAACGATGCCTCGCCGCACCAGCCCGTTTCTCAAAGCCGTGCTACTCGTTGCTTGTCTGGTTCAACTGAGTCACGTCGGCTCGACCAGCGCTCAAAGTCAAACTCGCGAACAGCCTCCGCCAAAACCAACAACCGCCCAAAAGGAGACTGAGAAGGCTCCCGACTATTCGCAGGAAGCAATTGTGGTGGAGCATCTCAAGATGTTTTATCGCTTCGAAAAAGACGGCACCGGCCAGCGGGAGTTGGAGCTGCGCGTGCGAGTCCAGACTGAAGCCGGCCTCGAAAGATTTGGTCAACTGATATTCGCCTACAGTTCGGCCAACGAGAATCTCGACGTCGATTTTCTGCGCGTTCACAAACCCGACGGCACGGTGATTAGCGCCAACGCCGCCGACGTGCAGGATCTCTCCGCGCCCATCGCTCGCGAAGCTCCCGTTTACACTGACTTGCGTCAGAAGCACGTGACGGTGCGCGGTCTGCGGCCCGGAGACGTGCTCGAGTATCACGTCGTGTGGCACATACACACGCCCGTGGCGCTGAACAATTTCTGGCTCGAAGAAGACTTCACGAATCTCGAGTCGCTAATCTTTCTCGACGACCAGGTTGAAGTGAATATCCCGCGCGACAGCAAAGTGAAACTGAAGACCGCGCCGGGTTTCGATCCCACCATCAAGGAGCAGGGCGACCGCCGCGTCTATTCCTGGCAGTACAAGAATCTCAAGCGCGAAGAAAAAGACGAGAAGGCGGAAGCAGCGAAGAAAAAGAAAGACGCTGACGACGAACCAAAGCGACCGCAAATTCAAATGACTACCTTTCAAAGCTGGGATGAGGTAGGTCAATGGTACGCAAGCCTGGAACGAGACCGCATCGTCCCTGATGAAAAGGTCCGCGCCAAGACTGAAGAACTGGTGAAAGGCTTGACCACTGATAGGGCGAAGATCGAAGCACTCTATCAATTCGTCGCGAAGAATTTTCGTTACGTCAGTCTGTCGCTGGGCCAGGGCCGCTATCAACCGCACGCCGCCGGCGACGTTTATGCAAACCAGTATGGCGACTGCAAAGACAAACACACGCTGCTGTCAGCAATGTTGATTGCTGCCGGCTTGCATGGATCACCGGCGCTGATGAATTCCGCGCGCAAGATCGATGCGGACGTGCCTTCGCCCGGCCAGTTTGATCACGTCATCACCGCGGTGCCTCTGGGCAGCGAAACGTTGTGGATGGATACCACCGCCGAAGTCGCTCCCTTCCGGCTGATCTCGCCGCAGTTGCGCGATAAGAAAGCGTTACTCGTTCCCCCCAGTGGTCCGGCGCGGCTCGAGACTACGCCCGCCGAGCCGCCATTTCTTTCCACCGAGCTTCTCGAGATCACGGGCCAGGTAAGTGAACTCGGCAAACTCTCGGGACACACTCACCTGGTGGTACACGGCGACGCCGAACTATTTTTCCGGCTGATGTTTCGCGGCACGCCGAAGAGCGAGTGGAAAAAACTTAGTTACTACCTTTCAATGATGAGCGGTACCAGGGATCAGGAAATCACCGAGATCAAGCCCAGTGACCCCGCCGCTTTTGAAAAACCGTTTGAAGTTGACTACGACTTTACGAGCGACGACTTTCTCGATTGGTCGAGCAAGAAAGAGAAGGTTGCGGTTCCGCTTCCTTCGTTGCATCTGGCCCAGATAGACGCCGACAAAGACGAAAGCACGAAGCCGATTCAGTTGGGTCCGCCTATAGATATCGACTATCGCGTAAAGCTAACGCTGCCGAGTCAATATCAAACGCGTCTGCCGCTGCCGCTGAAGGTAAGTCGCGACTATGCGGACTACAGTTCGACTTACACGCTGGAAGGAAACACGCTCGTGGCGGAGCGCAAGCTGCACTTGCGCCAACACGAACTGCCCGCCGCGCGCGCGCAGGACTTCCGCGCGTTTGTCGCGGCGGCGCGCGCTGACGAGGGACAAACCATCGCGCTGGAAAAAAGTGTGGCCGGCACACCGACGATTCCTGATTCAGTGAAAGTAGAGGAACTGGTTCAGGCCGCCGATGTCGCGGCGAAGAACAACAACTACCCGATGGTGGAGGAGTTGCTGAAGCGCGTAATCGAGAAAGAGCCGAAGCATAAAGACGCGCGGCGGCAGTTGGCTTTGGCGCTCTTCGAACAGCGCAAGTATGACCCAGCCATTACCACGCTGCGCGAGCAAATCGCCATCAATCCCTTCGACGATTTTTCTTATAACCTGCTTGGCCGCGTCTACTGGGCCCAGCAAAACTACACTGAATCCGAAAAGGCTTTTCGCAAGCAGATCGAGATCACGCCGCTGGACGAGTGGTCACACCGCAATCTCGGCCAGATGCTGGTTGAGTGGCGTAAGTACAAAGAAGCGGTGCCGGAACTGGAACAAGCGATTTCGATTAACCCCGATGAAGAGTCGCTTTACGTAAGTTTGGGTCGTGCCTATCTCAGCCTCGGTGAGTCGGCCAAAGGAATCGAGGCTTTCGACAAGGCGGTCAAGCTTGCTCCTGGAGAGCGCGTGTGGAATGACGTTGCTTACTTCATGGCTGTCAGCAAAGTTCAGCTCGACAAAGCTCAACAGTATGCTGAATCGGCAGTGACTGCAGTCGCCACCGATCTAAGAAATGTCGAATTGGAAGGGCTCACGCTGGAGAACTTGCAGGATGTGCCCTCACTCGCAGCCTACTGGGACACGCTCGGCTGGGTCCACTTTCAAAAAGATCATCTCGACATTGCGGAGAAATACGTTGCGGCGGCCTGGGCGGTGGACCAACACAGCGAAGTTGCCTATCACCTGGGAATGATCTACGAGAAGCGCGGCAAGAAAGATGAAGCGATTCACATGTATGCGCTCGCGGTGGCCGCCGACCATCTTGTACCGGAAGCGAATGAGGGTTTGGAGCGGTTGGCAGGCAAGGACAAGCTCGAGTCGCTCCGGCAGAAAGCTACCGCCGAACTCAGAGATTCGCGCACGATAAAACTCGGTGCCCCCACAGCGAATGTGAAGGGTGCCACTGAAGCACAATTCTATGTCGTGCTAA
>JANLYZ010000123.1:0-3217 GCA_031365905.1 Chloracidobacterium sp.
CCTACCCAGTTCCTTTAGTGCAGTTCAGGGCTTAATGCCTGGCAAGAATCCAGAGGGAGAAGAAACGGGGAAAATCAGCGGCTGGGTGGCAGCCTAGCCGCTGGCGGAGTGATTGAGAGGACATCAAGCTTCGAAGGCTTCGAGAACTTCGCGCGCGTGCTCGTCGGGTTTGACCTTTTCAAACACTTTCCTGATTTTGCCCTTTTCATTGATCAGGAAAGTTATCCGTTTGACGCCCATGTAGGTGCGGCCCATGAATTTCTTCTCGCCATAAACACCGTATGCGTCTGCATTTGAATGATCCGGATCGGACAACAGCGTGAAAGGGAGTTTATAGTTGGCAACAAACTTCTTATGAGAAGCCTCACCGTCCATTGAAACGCCAAGCACCCTAATGTTCCTTTTCTTAAAGTCTGCGTACGCATCGCGGAACGAACAAGCTTCTTTGGTGCAGCCCGGTGTATCATCCTTTGGGTAAAAATAAAGCACAACTTTTTGGCCGCGCAGATCTCTAAGTCGCACCGTCTCGCCGCTAGCGTCCTTCGCCGCGAAGTTAGGCGCGACAGTTCCTTCTTTGGTCATTGTAATAGCTCCTATTTTTGGGGCGCGGATTCGAAAGCGCACATCTTAAGTCAGTCTCCTCAGACCCAGCAAGAATTAAGGCTAAAGCAAATGAAAACGAAAACAAGAAGCAGCTATTGGATGGTTAAGCAGGAGCCGGACACCTATTCGTGGACGGATTTTGTTTCTGATGGGAAAACGGATTGGTCCGGTGTCAGGAATTATCAGGCACGCAACAACCTCCGCGAAATGAAAACAGGCGACCGCGTGCTGTTTTATCATTCGGGGAAAGAAAAAGCGGTTGTTGGCCAGGCGGAAGTCGTAAAAAGCGCATACGCGGATCCAACTGCAACCGACGCGCAATGGGTTGCCGTTGATCTAAAGCCCGTCAAAGCGTTTAAGAACCCAGTACTCCTGGCCGCGATTCGTTATGACAAGCGACTAAGCCAGCTTCCCTTGATTCGGCAGTCGCAACTTTCAGTGATGTCGTTGACGAAAGACGAGTTTGACATCATTGTCGCTACGGGAGACGGCAAGGCCAGAAAAAAAGCCGCTGCCAAATAGACTACGACTTTTTCCCCCACAATTGAATGGAGGCCACGAATGTTTAAGCAGATTGACTATACGATGGTGGTTGTTTCCGACATGCAGCGTTCGGTGGAATTTTATAGAGACAAACTAGGAATTCCACTTAAGTTTCAAACCCCGGATTGGACTGAGTTTGATACGGGTGCAACTACGCTCGCGCTGCACGGCGGCGGCGTTCCAGCAACCGCGCCCCCGGTCGGCGACCCTTCCAAACAAGCCGGCAGTTGCTCAATTGGATTTAACGTTGAGGACGTGGACAAAACCTACCAGGAATTGCAAGCAAAAGGCATCCGCTTCGTGATGCCGCCCACGCAGCGAGAGGGCGAAGGGATCAAGCTGACCGTTTGTATTGATCCGGATGGCTTGCCAATCGCGTTTGCGCAGGCGATTGCGCAAACGGCGGCGAATTAGAATCAGAACCGGGAGCGGTACCGGGTCCCACGCGGGCAGCCCGCGTGGGGTGGTGGCAGCGACCGGCCAGAGAGTCGACTTGGCATAAAGCCAATACTTGGAATTCAAGCCCGCAATGTGGCCGGTCGCTACCGCTCGCGCTTCTGATCACATTCGGCTAAAGATTCCAAGCTCAACCTCAGCGACTTCATCCTCGTGTGATTCCGTTTCGCTACAATCTGCGGCCCATTTTGCGTTAATTCTTTCATGCGATGCGAACTCCGCATATCGGTGGTATAAACTTTGGCGGTCTCTGCGCCAATCTATGAAAGGAGGTTACGCGATGCGTCTGACCGAAATGGTTTCGTGCTCCGGTTGAGCGGCTAAGCTGTCACCGAGCATACTCGCTCAGGTGTTGAGCGGGCTACCACCACAGCCCAAAGACGAGAATGTCATGGTTGGTTTTGACAAAGCCGACGACGCCGGAGTGTATCGACTGCGCGACGACCTCGCGATCGTCCAGACCGTCGATTTTTTCACGCCGATCGTTGACGACCCTTTCGTCTACGGACAAATCGCTGCCCTCAATTCGATCAACGACGTGTGGGCGATGGCCGGCACGCCGCTGACGGCATTGGCGATCACGTGTTTTCCCAAGAAAGGTGTCGATCCCGCGATACTCGGCGAGATCATGCGCGGCGGGCAGGAAACCCTGAACAAATATGGCGTGACACTGATTGGCGGCCACAGTGTTGACAGCGAACAGATCATGTTTGGTTATTCGGTAACCGGGGTCATCGATCCCGCGAAGATCGCCACTAATGCGGGCGCACAACCCGGCGATGTGATTATCCTGACAAAGCCAATCGGCACGGGCGTGATCTCGACGGGCATTAAGTTTGAAAAGACTACGCCTGAGATTGCCGCATCGTCAGTCGCAACGATGTTAACACCCGGAAAATATGCGGCGGAGGCAATGCGCGAATTTGACGTGAAGGGCGCGACGGACGTTACCGGATTTTCCCTGCTTGGCCACGCTTGGGAAATGGCGAAGGCGAGCGGAATCACTATTGAGATTGATTCAGCGGCGGTGCCGTTGCTTGATGGCGCATTGGAACTGGCGACTGCGGGACTGTTGACGAGTGGCGACACAACAAACCGCGCTTACGTCGGCACAGACATTGATATCAATGCGGGGTTGGATCCGAACCTGCTGAAGTTGCTCTACGATCCGCAAACAGCGGGTGGCATGTTGATTTCAATTGCGGCGGAGCGTGCGAATGATTTGCGGTCGCGGTTGCAGGAAAATTATGCGCGTGCGGAAGTCATCGGACGCGTGAGCGATCGGGCAACTCAGTCGCTTATCGTGCGTTAGCGCAAGGTCTAATCCGGACGACCAACTAATGAAGTTAATTGCCGGAGGTAAGGCAAACGAGCCATCGAAGATGGCGGAAGATAGTAGCCCCGGGCGTGAGCCCGGGGTTCACTTGCCCCAAAGTTTTCTTAGCCCGCTTTAGCGGGCGACAGAAGATCTCAAATCTGAACTTCTTCGCCCCTTCGGGGCGAAAAATCATTTCGTTCTGGGAACCCCGGGCTTACGCCCGGGGCTAACGTCTTCCGCCCGCTGACGCAGGCTCATTGAATGCTTCCGCTTCGGTTGAGCGTAATCCCAGACGAG
>JANLYZ010000165.1:0-7010 GCA_031365905.1 Chloracidobacterium sp.
CCATTTGAGTTTCTGCGCCAAGAGGAAGAGGAGTTGGCATCCGCCTAGGGCGAATAATGAGCAAAAACCTGTATCAAATCGAATATGGAGATACAGCGCTTGACGACTTGGACGGCCTTCCTTCAAAGCAGCGTGCGCAGATTCTTCGCAAGATCAGCCGACTGCAACAGGGTCTTCACGGAGATATAAAACGATTGCGTGAGGCGGACTCCGCGTATCGTTTACGTATGGGTGACTACAGGATATTATTTGACGTGAAAGCTCACGTTATCGTGATTCGTAGAATTGGACACCGGAAGAATATCTATGAGTAAGACAATAGACAGAGAACTTAGCAAGACAATTCGAGAGAAACGCGAGCAACTGAAAGTGATCCGCGACGACGTCGAGAACCTAATCGACTATCTTGAGGTGTTGGAGGCGCGTGCTCGCGATCAAAACAAACCTACCACCGCGCATGCTGAGGTAATGAGGCGGTATCGAGTGAAATAATCGTTTCTTTCAGTCGCAGCGGCCCCGGCAAACTCTACCTCGCAATACCCTACGTTTGTCGCCGCCTCTGTAATCGCTGGCAAGATCGTCGAGCCGTTTTGAATTCTTGAGGAACGAGGAAGAAGAGTTGGCGCACGCATAACACGCGCAGGTAAGTTAATCGCCTGGTTGGTAGGGGCACGGCATGCCGTGCCCCTACTTGCGAAAAAAGAACTTGTTTAATTAACCGTTAATCTCAGGACTGACTTGCCCATGTCCGTTAGATCGATAGTTGAATATCCCGCAGCCGTTCTGCTGGAGCCCGGCGAGCCCGTCCTGAATTTTGAAGAAGATCTGGAGTCGCTAGTTACGGACATGTTCGACACCATGTACAACGCGGGTGGTGTCGGTTTGGCCGCGCAGCAGATTGGTGTGCCGCTTCGTCTGTTCGTCATGGACTGCGAAGGCGTAAGGTTGGTGGCTGCGAATCCGGAAATCATTTCAGTTGCTGGTGAACAAGGTGGCGAGGAGGGCTGTTTGTCTGTCGCGAAAGTACCGGCTAAACTGAAGCGCCCCGAGCATGTTGTTCTGCGAGCGCAGGACGTTCTGGGAAATACTTTCGAGCACGGAGCCACGGGACTTGCTGCGCGTTGCTTCCTGCACGAGACCGATCATTGCGACGGGATACTCTTCATTCGCCACTTGAGTCCGCTGCGCCGCGACTTAGTTGTCAGGAAATTTCGGAAGCTACAGAAGAATCGCTGAGTCGCTCAACGTATCTTACTGGGTCCGCTTCATAGACGCGGTCCAGCAAATCACCGCACGCAACCCGAGGGTGACTTACCAGGCAGTTCAAGGAGTTCGTTGATCTGCCTTCGGTTGCACATAGTTCAGCGAATCGGCGAAACTAATTCTCTCCGATCGCGTATTAGCCGTCTGCCCAGGGTTGAGGTAAGCCTGCGTTTGGTAGTCTCAACCATCGTTTTCAATAAACAGTCACGTCCTAACTGAGAAATAATGGAGCATCATATGAAGAACTTGCAGAAATCCCTGACTGCCACTTTGCTGTTGTTGACCTTCAGCGTCGCTACCACTTGGGGCCAGACGGGTCATGGTTACGATCGCGCGAGCCTGGATCCAAACACGGCCGCCTGCACCGATTTTTATCAATACGCCAACGGCGGCTGGATGGCTGCCAATCCTATTCCCGCGGCCTATCCGGCCTGGGGCGTTGCGAATCTCCTCGACGAGAGAAACCGGGAAACGCTGCACCAGATATTGGAAGCTTCCGCCAAGAACACTAATGCCGTGAAAGGCAGCAGTGAACAGAAGGTCGGCGATTATTTCGCGACCTGTATGGACGAAGCGAAGATTGAGGCGGAAGGGATCAAGCCTTTGACGCCGGAGTTTGATCGCATCGCGAAGATCAAAGATCAGAAATCACTGCAGGAAGAAATCGAGCATCTCCACACGGTGGGGCTCAACGTGCTATTCGTGACGGGTTCAACGCAGGATTTCAAAAACAGCGCCGAGGTCACCGCTGATGTGGACCAGGGCGGGCTGGGACTTCCCGACCGCGATTACTACTCAAAGACTGACGAGAAGTCGAAGACGACAAGAGACGAGTACGTCAAGCACATCGCCAAGATGTTTGAGTTGCTGGGTGACGACGCCGCGAAAGCAGCAAGCGAGGCCCAAACGGTAATGGCCCTGGAAACAAATCTCGCCGCGGCATCAATGACGCGAGTTGAGAGACGCGAGCCGGCTAACCTGTATCACCGGATGACGGTCGCACAAATGCACGACGTCGCGCCGGGCTTCGATTGGCCCACCTATTTCAAGGCGATCGGTGTGCCGCCAAAAACTGACGTTAATGTCGAAGCTCCTGAGTTTTTCAAAGCGATGAACACGCAGCTCAGCAGCGCGCCCATTGCCGACTGGCAAACTTACCTCCGCTGGCATCTGATCAATACCACCGCCGTGGCTTTGTCGTCGAAGTTTGTCGATGAGGATTTCAACTTCAAGGGGAAGGTTCTTCAGGGTACCCAGGAGAATCAGCCACGCTGGAAGCGATGCGTTGGCGGCACCGACCGCGCACTGGGTGAAGCGCTGGGCGAAGTTTATGTAAAAAAGGCTTTTCCACCGGCGGCTAAGGCACGAGCGTTGGCGATGGTGCGAAACCTGGAAGCGGCTTTGAAATCTGACATCACCACGCTTAGCTGGATGAGCGAACCGACGCGCAAGCTGGCGATCGTGAAGCTCGACGCCTTTCTTAACAAGATTGGCTATCCCGACAAATGGCGCGATTATTCTTCGCTGAAAGTGGATCGCAGCTCTTATCTCAACAACCGTTTCAACGCCAACGCTTTTGGCAAGCATCGCGACCTAAACAAAATCGGCAAGCCGGTTGATAAAACCGAATGGGGCATGTCACCGCCGACGGTCAACGCCTACTACAATCCACAGATCAACGAAATCGTTTTCCCTGCCGGCATTCTGCAACCGCCGTTCTTCGATGCTGAGGCTGACGACGCTTTCAACTACGGCGGCATGGGATCCGTGATCGGCCACGAGATGACGCACGGCTTCGATGACGAGGGAAGCCAGTTTGATGCGACCGGCAATTTAGCGAACTGGTGGACCGATACCGACAAGAAAGCGTTCACCGAGCGCGCGCAGTGCGTTATCGATCAGTTCAATAGTTTTGAAGTCGAGAAGGGGCTCAACGAAAACGGCAAGCTAGTTGCCGGCGAATCAATCGCGGATCTCGGCGGACTCGTTGTCGCCTACGCTGCTTTTCAGAAAGCGACGGAAGGCAAACCGCGTGTGACGATTGACGGCTTCACGCCCGAGCAAAGGTTCTTCCTCGGCTATGCTCGCGGCTGGGCCAACAACATACGCCCGCAGTTTGCCCGCATGCTGGTTAACATCGACCCGCATCCACTGGCGAAGTTCAGGGTAAACGGGCCAGTCTCGAACATGCCGCAGTTTGCCGCCGCGTTTCAATGTAAAGCGGGCGATGCGATGGTGCGCGAGGAAAAGAAGCGCTGCGTGATTTGGTAACGAGCGAAAATCGTGCGAATGTTTTCGCGCGTTTGGGTAGTACGCGACGTTGCGCTTGTAGGGGCACGGCATGCCGTGCCCCTACTTTCGTTTAAGGGCGTTTGCCCCAGACGGGGGGCGGCGGTTCCTTCACCGCGCGGTCAACTGGCCGTTCTTTCAAAAGTCGCATCGCCTCCGCGACCGCGCGTTCGAGTTGCGGATCGCGTCCGGCGATAACGTCCTTCGGCCAGTTCTCAACATCTACATCCGGCCCAACGCCTTCATTCTCAACCGCCCACTTGTTGTCGCGTGCGAAGAAGCCGCCGCGTGGCGCAATCATTGAACCGCCATCGATGAACGGTGGTGTGTCGGCCGTGTGAACCAGCCCGCCCCAGGTTCGCTTCCCAACCAGCACACCCAGCTTGCGACGCTTGAACATGTAGGGCATCAAGTCGCCACCGGAGCCGGCCATCTCATTAATGATCATTACCTTTGGTCCCCAGATGCCGGCGGCCGGACTCGTAAACGGATAGCGATCGCCGGCGACGTTATTGAAGTAGCCGTCGAAGTCGCGGCCGAGCACGTCGATGATGTAGTCCGCCGCCGAACCGCCGCCGTTGAAGCGTTCGTCAACCACCACGCCTTTCTTGTCCTGCTGCGAAAAGTAGTAACGATTGAAACTCGAGTAGCCAGGCTGTCCGGTGTTTGGCAGATAGACATAGGCAAGTTGGTCGTCTGAAAGTTTCTCAACCGTTCGCCGATTCGACTCGACCCACGCGCGCGTGCGCAAACCCTGCTCGCTGGCGACAGGCACGACAGTTACACTGCGTGCGCCTTCCATTGACGGCCTGTTGTTCACTGTCAGCGAGGTCTGCCGGCTCGCAGTGCCGTCCAGCAGTCGATAAATATTGTCGGGCGCTTTCAACTCGATGCCGTTGATCGCGAGAATGTAGTCGCCGACAGCGACGTTGGCGCCCGGCACCGCCAACGGTGCGCGCAATTCCGGGTTCCAACTCTCGTTGTCGTAAATCCTCGTTACTTTGTAACGCCCATTCTCGATCGCAAAGTCGGCGCCAAGCAATCCGCCCTGGACCGTTGGCACTTCAGGCATGTCGCCGCCGCGCACGTAAGAATGTCCGATTGCGATTTCCGCGCCCATCATGTCGAGCAGGTAATTGAGATCGGCGCGATGCATCACATAAGGCAACAACTGCCCATACATCTCTTTCATCTTCGGCCAGTCGGCGCCGTGCATGTTCGGCACGTAGAGATAATCCCGCTCGTTGCGCCAGCCCTCGTTGAAGATTTGTTGAAACTCCTGCTTCGGATCGAGATACATGCGCAGCCGCACGTTGAGCTTTCCTTGCCCTGCTGTCGGTGGGGCTTTATCAGCATCTACTAAAAACAGTGACGGCGGTTGCGGCGGTGCAACCGGCGCCTGTCCGAAAGCGCCCGCAACCGGTGTGCGATAGACGAGCTTATGTCCGTCAGCGCTGACATCGTAAGCAGCGACGCCGGTTGCAAACGACGCTGCCTTGCGATCGCTCAAGCGATACCGCCACAACTCGTTTCCTCTTGGACCACCGGTGCCCTCCTGTCCGCGTGCCGAACTCGCCTCCAAAAAAAACACGGTGCCATCAGTGCCCGCGCGCAGATCGGAATACTGGCGCTCCGGCACGCCCGGCACCGAAACAATTCTTTGCTGCAACCCGTCGAAGTCGATCTGCACTGCTACGGGCGTGCGCGGCCTGCGCGGAGTTTGCGCCGGCTGATCGCCTTGCGCGCTATCGGCCGGTGCGTCGGTCGCTCCGGGTTCCGGGCGATTCCCGCGACCGCTAGCGCCCATCGGATTTGGCGACGCGTTGCCGACGCCTTTGTCTTCATCACTCTCGGGCAATAGTGGACTGGGCTCAGTTTTCTTTAACACCGCGACGTAAAGGCCGAAGTGTTCGTCATGATCGTATGACGTCATGTCGAGCCACTGCGAACCCAAACCAAAATCCGTTGACGCGAGAAACCAGAGATACTTGCCGCTCGCATCCCACGCAGGCGACTGTGCGTCAGCCAAGCCATCAGTGACCTGTTTCGTTTCTCCCGTTTCGACGTTGCTGACAAAGATCGCGTGATACATCGAGCGCAAGCGGCTGGCATAGGCGACCCATTTCGAATCCGGACTCCAAACCGGATCGAGCGTGCGGTTCGGCACCATCCACGGATCGTTGCCCACAACTTTCGCCTGGCCACTAGCCACGTCGACGACCCAAACTTTCAAGTTCGTATCGCTGAACAAAATTTTCCTCGAATCGGGCGACCACGATGCGGTGTAGTAGTGCGTCGAGTTCTGGAGAACGATTTCGCGCGGTGGCGTTAGCCCATCCTGCGCTTCAATGTAAAGCCGATACTCGCCCGAGCGATCGCTGAAATAGGAAATGAATTTTCCGTCGGGTGACCATGCAGGATCGCGTTCGGCCGAGCCGCTGGAGTTGGTGAGATTGCGTATGTCGCCCTTTTCGGCAGGAATGGTAAAGACTTCGCCGCGTGCTTCGACGACTACGCGTTTGCCGGTTGGCGACAGCGCCATGTTTGTCATACGCGCGGTTACGTCTTTCCAGTTTGGCATCATCCAGGGAAAATCACCGGCGACGTTTATGTTGACGACCTGTTCGCGGCCGTTCTTGGGATCTAGTTCATGGACATAACCGGCCTGCTCGAAAACCAACGATCCCGCGCCGGAATCAAGTGCCTTGACATCGAAGTCGGTGAACTTCGTAAGTTGCGTCAGCTTCTTCGCCTTGGTTTGGTACTCCCAAATGTTCGCAACGCCGTCGCGATCGGAAATGAAATAGACCGCGTCGTCGATCCAAACTGGATCCATATCTTTCGAGTCGGTCCATGGCGGTGAAATCAGATCGTAGGTCTTCAGATCGACAATCCAGATGGGCCGGTTCTGACCGCCGCGATAGTTCCGGCGTTCTTCGTCCCAGGAATTGTTCATGCGATAGGCGACGCGCGCGCCGTCAGCAGAAATCTTTCCCTGGTAGGCGCGCGGCAGTGGAAACGGTTCTTCGATGCCGCCGCCGGCAGGCACGGTCCAGAAGCGCGGCGCGCCCGCCGGCGCCCAGGTGGCGCGGGCTGATGTGAACAGAACTGACTTGCCGTCGGCTGTCCACCCTTGAACCAGATCACCGCCTGGATGCCACGTCAACCGGCGCGGTTCCCCGCCTTCTGCGGGCGCCACGTAGACGTCAAGATTTCCCGCGTACTCGCCGCTAAACGCGATCCACTTACCATCGGGTGAGAAATGCGGGTTCGACGTTTGACCTTGGAAGCTGGTGACGCGGCGTGCCGCTCCGCCCGCGCGTGGCACAGTCCAAATATTATTCGCGTAAGCGAAAGCAATTTGCGTTGCGCTCACTGTGGGCGTGCGCAGCAGCCGAGTCTGAGCATTAGTTGTTGGTGCGTATTTACCAAAGACAAGAAGACTGATCACTGCGGCT
>JANLYZ010000185.1:0-4290 GCA_031365905.1 Chloracidobacterium sp.
CTGCAACGTGAGTGCGCGGTGCAAAAGGTGTGTCTCGAAGCAGCCGAAGCCGGCCTGCTCGCGTCAGCTCATGATTGTTCTGATGGCGGACTCGCCGTGGCGCTGGCGGAATGCTGTTTCTCTTCGCTGAATCGTAGCGGCATTGGCGCTGAGATTATTGCCCCCGAGACTCCGCTGCCCCCTGCGAGCGAACTCTTCAGCGAAACGCCTTCGCGAATCATTGTTAGTTTCCCGGCGGCTTCGCAAGCTGCGGTGCAAGAGTTGGCCGCGCGCGCGAATTGTCCAATAACAATTATTGGCCGGGTCGGCGGCAACCGGCTGCACATCAAACTCGGCGAAGCGGAAGCCGTCTCAGTTGAAGTTGAAGAACTGGAAACCGTTTGGCGTGGGGCCCTCGCGAAAAAGCTCGAAGCCAAGGTGATGGCTGCTTAAGAAAAACCGCCAAGACGCCAAGGTCGCCAGGATGGAGAATTGATCTGAGTTGAACTATTTCTTATTACTCTGATTTTTTGGCGCTCTTGGCGGCTTGGCGGTTCGTTTGATCGAACTGCAGCCGAGGCCGATCATGCATCCCGTAATCTACCTCAACAAAGTAATGCTCGAAGCCACGAAGGCGCGCGTGGCGCCCGTGTCGTCAGCGATGTTGTATGGCCGGGGAGTTTTTACGACGGTGGCAATCTACAACGGCAAGCCATTTCGTTGGCCGGAGCATTGGCAACGCCTCAGCAGCCACGCCGAAAAATTGAGCGTCGACTGCGCCGGCTTGAACGAACGCAACGTTGGCGAGCCGCTTAGAAAACTTCTTTCCGTCAACCGGGTGAAAAACGGACGCGCGCGCGTGATCCTGTTAGCGCGCAGCGGTCGGGACGTTTGGCGAACCAAAAAAGAAAGTCCTCGCAAAACTGATCTATTGATCATGACCGGCGAACCGCAGAAAGTTCCGACGGCTGGAATGTCGCTGGCAGTTTCACCTTATCGCGTTAACACCTTGTCGCCGCTGGCCGGCATCCGCAGTTTGAACTATCTGGAGCAGGTGCTTTCCTGGGAGGAAGCGCAAGCGCGAGACTTTGATGAAGCCGTCGTGCTCAACGAGCGTGGTGAAATCGTTTCGGCTACGATGGCCAACATTTTCTGGTTCAAGGACGGCACCCTTCACACCCCGGCACTCAGCACCGGAGCGATTGCCGGCATCACGCGAACGGCGATCATTGAACTGGCCGGCAAACAGTTTATCCCGGTGGTTGAAGGCGTTTATGAGTTGGCTGATTTCATTGACGCCGACGAAATCTTCCTTACTTCAGCGAGCATCGGCGTCGTGCAAGTGACGACGTTCGACTTCCGGCAGTATTCAATTGATCCGGGAAATACTTGCGCCAGGATAACTGCTGCGTTCCGGGACCTGGTATTGCAAAGCTGATTGTCCTGGTTCCCGCGAAAGGAGCAACGAACCCAATCCCCGCGCAATCTTCCACTTTTCGGGTCAATTCCAGAACCTTATCATTGACAGTGTTACTTACTGCGTTTACGCTGTCCGCGATTTCTGAAGCAGAGCCTGATCCTCGCAGTAACCATCAGGATGATCCATCGGTGCGATTTCTCAAGTGCTCCCGAGTACCGCCGGACCCGTTTTGGATCATGTGCACAACGTAAGGAGAATGGTTCATGACTAAGGTCGTACTGGTAAATCCGGCAAACGCAACCGTTGGCTACAGCGTGATAACTCCCCGCTGGCTCTTTGTCATTGCGGGCGCAACGCCAGTGGAGTTTGCAGGTGACCCGGTCATTATCGATGAGCCCGTCAAGGCGTTTGATGCCGACGAGGTAGGACCCGGAGATATCGTCGGGGTGGGAATTCATACGGCAAACTGCCGCCCGGGTTATCGCGTAGTGCGCGCAGCCAAGGAGCGCGGCGCAACTGTCATCGTCGGCGGTGTCCACGGAACGATCTTCCCGGAGGAGCCGCTTGAGATGGGCGCTGATGCGGTAGTTAAGGGAAACGCTGATCTCATTTGGAAAGATATTTTAGAGGACGCTCACCTGGGCCGTTTGAAGCGGATCTATGACGGCGGACGCGTGCCCGGCGAGCAGATGGTGAAAGCGCGTTGGGATCTGCTCGATCCAAAAAAGTATCTAATGGGCTGCATTCAAACTGTCGCCGGCTGTCCTGAGAATTGCAGTTTTTGTTCGGTGTGGGTCACTGATGGCCGCAAGCCACGGCTGCATACCAACGATCAGATCATAGAAGAAGCCAACGAGCTTTATGGGCTGGGCTTCCGTTACGTCTTTTTTTCGGATGACAACTTTACGCCGGCGACGCTGGCGCGCATCGCCAGGGAAACGAATCCGCAAACGCGAGCCAACCTCGAACGCGTACGCGAAGATCGCCTGCAACTGTTCGCTGAATACGACAAGGCCGGCCCGCCTGCGCTCTACGGGTTTACGCAGATGACTTCGGAATGTCATACCGACGAGGAATACATGGACGCGATGTATAGCCAGATGCGGCTGCGTGGGGCGTTGATCGGAGTGGAGTCGTTCACCGAAGCAGGATTGAAGAACGTTAACAAAACCTGGAACCCGGTGGGCGAGAAAATGGCGGAGGCGATTCAAACGATCCAGAGCCACGGAATCATGGTGCTGGCCTCGATCATTGGCGGCCTCGAAAGCGATACCGTGTCAACGCTCAAGACCATGCGGCAGTTTGCGCATTTGTCAGGCACGGCCTTCGCGCAGTTTCCGCTTTACAGCGTCTATCCGGGAACCAAGGATTACCACGAGATGATTCGCGATTTTAATAACCGCGACAAGGCTGACTACGTGCCAAAGCACGCAGTGCAGATCGTGAAGGAAAAATTTTGGCTCGACTACGATCACACCGACGTTGCGGTCACACATCCGACTATAACAACTGAGGAGCTAAAGAAGGAATCGCAGGAAAGCTGGAGCCGATTTTATAGTTTGAAGGAGATTATTGCCCGCACGCGCAATGGCCCGATGAGTAATCTGCCGCTGAGCAGCAGGGTTGTATACGCGGTGGCGTGTTTGGTGTTTGCGTCGCTTTATCCTGGCGGCATCGCTGCCGATAACGTGCGCCAGACCAAGCTCGGTTTGTTTGCGCGGCTTTCGGTGCGCGCGGCTATTCGCTTAACGCGGCGGACTTACGACTGGGGGATCCGACCGCAACGCCAGGCGCGGCCGCTCGCCGAAGAAAGACGAGCTGCGTAACTATTTACTAAGACAAGAACCCTGTAATAAACGGCCCGCTCCTAGATTTGCCGCCAACAATTAATAAATCTTTCAGCTGCAAACAGCGGGTCGCTAATGCTCTGGTTCATATTGGGATTGGGCGAACAGTTTTGAAATCTCTCTTACAAGCTGAACACGATCGTCATAAAGCCTGGTGAGGTCTGTGTTCATTTTCGACTCTAAAGTTCCAAATTGGTTCTTGTCTTCACGTAAACTATATTCAGAAGATGACAGATAACTCCACAAGGGCCCTACGGTGCCTACAGCAGCTGTAACATTATCGCCGTATTTTTGGGTGAGCTCGACTAACTTTTTTTCTTCATCGGGCGACAATAGGTCATAAGTCTCAGCATCTCGTTGCAATTCCCCATACCACCACCAAGCCGTCTCATCCAGCGCTAGATACTGATTCGTATACTCTTTCTGAAAGGCGTCTTGTGCACCTCTCAGTTGAGCTTCGGAGAGTTTTCGGCGAATGTTTAGCCCATTGAACATCTGCATCATAGTCTTGAGTCTATGTAACTGAGTGGTGAAGTCCTTGTTATGATCTCCAACATCAAGTGACTTTTTCAGCCTCGCCGCTCTTAGTGCCTCCCGTTTATTCGACTTCTCAATAATGCTGGGGATGAAGTAGTTGCTCAAGATAACAATGATGAGGGGAACTAATAACGCCGTAGCCAGCACGCGTAACCAGGACTCGGCTCTTTCTTGCATTAAGACTCCTTTGAGGGTTGACTGGCTACTTATACTCCTGTTGAGCGAGCGTTACCATAGCGATCCGTCAAGCTAGGACACTATAGAACAGACCGACATGCAGGTGGACTGCTCCCTCTCAAAATCCTGGGGCGATCATTCGGGTCAGCGCCTCGGGGTTTTTTATTTTCTGACCCACCATCCAGGCGTCAGCTTCTGTGATTAGTTGACGGCCACGATCGTCTCGCAGTCTCTCGCCCAACCGTCGCCGCGCTGCCGCTGCGTGCAAACGCATCTCAGCGCCCTCAAAACCCTGCACCGCCTCCGAAAGCAGCGCGGTAGCTTTCGCAG
>JANLYZ010000221.1:0-3151 GCA_031365905.1 Chloracidobacterium sp.
GAATGAGAGAACTCAAACGTGATGTTTGCGTCAGAGTCGGGACGTATCAAACCGAGGTCAGACCTGCAACTCTTACGATTCTAAATTGTGGTCGCTGCCGTATTGTTTGAGAGAATCGGACAAATTGCAGGCCCGACCCCAATTCTTAATTTTTGCGGAATTGAACGCCGGATTCGATGAGTTTGGGCCTTTTACCATCCGGGCGTAACCGCGTACGTCGCGACCAAGTATGACTTCAGCCCATGATCCGTCGTTTTCACCAAACGATTGAAGAATGCTCGCGTCCAATTTAGACCTTGTACTGTCAGCCGCGTTTCTCCAGAAGCGGTCTGCGTCCAAGGGTAGCCTGGCATCGCAAACCCGTGCGCCAAGCTGTGCCTGACTTTAAGGATCTCATTGAGCCGAATGCGAATGCTCAGGGCGTTCATGTGCTGAGATGGCCAATACCAGTCCGGCCAAGGATCATACCCGGTACACTCAATAAGCAGGTTCCGCGTATTCTCTGCGTTCGGTGTCGAAAACCGATCGAGTCGAGAAACCGCGGCCGCTTTGGCTAAGGTTTGCATTGCATGAAATTGGCCGTTTAAGGGATTGGCAACCTCCTGAAAGAAGCAGCCTATCAGTTCCGCCACATAAGCGTTCCACGCCGCGACCTGAGTAACGAAAGCGGCACCATAGAGAGCCTGAACATCCGTGCGACGTAGTTGACGCCTGTTTTGTCTCTAGAGTCAGTCGTGCAGAGACGATGACACTGTGGTCAAATTCTCGGCGTCAGGCCTGCGATTTGCGATTCTGTTTGCCTCAAGAGTCAGCGCAGCCGACGAATGAAAATAGCCCTCTGATTTATCGGCTGTGTCGCCGGACGACAATGAATCGCAGTCCGTGAAACGGGCGACTGAAACTTAAACCTCAATCGCTTGGCGGTTCATTCAGTCGTCCGCTCCACGGACTTTCGCCGGAAAGCTCCTGATGCGCGATCGAATCCGGCGGCGCAAATCAGTGCACTCCAAATGTGTCGGCACAACCAGTGCGCGGCGCGCACGCCTTCAGGCTGGCTTTCGTGACGTGCGAAGCGCGTCTGAAGAATCAGACAAAGTATCGATCGATATCCAACGCGCCGTGAAAGACGCCGAGAATATCGATGTTGCCGTCGGCCTTGATTAGATAAGTTATGCGGTAATGCTCGTAGAGGAGAATACGAATTTCGCGCGAGGTTTCGGTTTCGTATCTATGACCGAGACGCGGATGATTTCTGAGTAGTTGCGACTTTTCGTAAATGCTGGTGATGGTTTGAGCAGCGGCGTGAGGATCACCGACACCCCACGCGGGATGCCCGCGTGGGGACCCCGCCATCTGCTGCGATGTAGTCGTAAATATCCTTGAGCCAGATTTCAGACTCGCGAGTCCAGCTTATTTCTGCCACGTCTTTATCCGACGTTCCATCTCTTCATTGGGAATTGTGCGTCGCTCGTCCGAGTCCTTCAAGCCGCGTTGCACCATGAGGTCAAAGGCCAACTCGCGAACGATGTCATCATAGGTGCTGTCATCAGGTTGGCGTTTGATGATCTCACTTATGTGTTCTTTTGCGGTAGCCATTGTGTCTCTCCGTCAAATGAATATAACCGAAAGGTCCGATTGGCGACAATAACACATGTCTCCAGTTTCCGAGATCAACCTCGCGTGAACAATCAAGACATCGAGTGTATCGGGGAACCTCTGCGCGGTGTCGGGAAGTGGTCGCTCAGAAATTATTCGTATGGTTGCAACATTTCGCTCGCGCGTTCGTCTTGATAAGTAGGTTATCGAGGCGCCGCGTTCTGATGGGAATAACCAATTCTGACGTGCAGTTTCGCCTGCAGCAACAAAAGAAAGTCAACGCATGAAGATACAAAGATACGCGAGGGTTGCCGGAATCCTTTTCTTACTCTCGATGGTGGCGGGTGGGTTGGGTGAAGCTTACGTTCCAGCGAAGCTCATCGTGTCCGGCGACGCTGCCGCTACAGTAGCGAACCTTCAGAACTTCGACTTTCTCTACCGGCTGGGCTTTGCGGCCTTCATGGTTGAGTCGCTGTGCGATATCACGCTGGCGCTGCTGCTGTACGTGTTGCTCAAACCCGTCAGCAAAAATCTCTCTTTGCTAGCCGCCTTCTTTGGGCTCGTGGCCACCGCTACCTTCGCCTTTGCGGAGCTGTTTTATTTCGCGCCAGTGGTCATCATGCGAAGCGGCTATTTGCAAACCTTTTCGCCGGAACAAATCAATGCTCTTGTACTGCTGTCGCTCAAGTTCTATGGATATGCGGGCATGATATTCACCGCCTACTATGGCATGGGCTGGCTTGTGCGCGCGGTTTTGATCTTTCGGTCGGGTTATCTTCCGAAATTTCTCGGCGTGCTTATGGCAATCGGCGGGGTTGGGTTTGTCGTGAGAAACTTCGCGCTGATCCTCGCGCCCGCCTACGCATCGGATGTCCTTCTGATGTTGATGTTTCCTGGCGGACTGATAATGGCCGTTTGGTTGCTGATTAAGGGCATTGATGTTCCGAAATGGAACGAGAGAGCAGACGCAGGGAATGTGAAAGCAGCATAGTGTTCGGCGAGTATCTGGAGCTTCCAGCGTCGTCTTCGCGGGAACCAGTTCCCTCTGATAACCGTACCTAACTTCATGATCAAGAATCCACGTCTTCTAAGCCGGGTGATAGCCCTGCTTTTCCTGCTTACAATTCTCGGCGGTGTTTTCGCTCAAGGCTTCGTTAGCGACCGGCTGCTTAATTTCAGCGATGCCGCCGCAACCGCAAACAACATCCTGACGCACAGAGGCCTTTTCCGACTCGGCTTCACCGTGTTCCTGATCGAGATGGTGTGCAACGTCGCTACTACTGCACTCTGGTACGTGCTCCTGAGACCGGTCAACCGGCCCGTCGCTTTGGCTGCGGCGTTCATCGACCTCGCGGGCGGCATCATCAAGACTGGCGCGCGCGTGTTCTTCATAGCCCCGCTATGGGTGCTGTCCACAATCGGTGCCGCGTCACCAGTCTTGCACGGCTTCACGCCTGAACAGGTGCAGTCAATTGCTTTGGTCTTGCTGAGAGTGAATGCCTCTGGCGCCGCGACGGCGATGGCATTCTTTGGAGTCTCCGTGCCGCTTTACGGT
>JANLYZ010000225.1:0-2053 GCA_031365905.1 Chloracidobacterium sp.
AAGAAAACGCACGACGATTTGGCCAAACTCAAAACGTCCGCGCTTCGGCGGCGTCAGCCCGTAAACCAACGCGGCGGAAGTCTGTCCGTCAATGCGCAGGTGCGCCTCGCGCGGACCCGAGATTTTCATTTGCGGTGGATATTCGTCTTTGACAAATAGAGAAACGGCGCGAGGCTGCGCGTTCTGCACGTTGATGTGGACTTCGTTCTCGGCGCCCACGGCAAAGCGTCCCGCGAACTCGCGGGTGATGCGCACGCCTTTGGGAAGCCGACTACGCCGCGCATCGATTATCGCGAGCGCAAGCAGCATGAGGTCGTAGATGAGCGCAACCCAACGCAGCGAGGGACGCCCCCACGAAAACGAAAGCAGTAGGAGACTCGCCGCCACCAGGAGGTAGAACAGCTTGGTAAAGACAAAGCGCATGGCGAATGCCAAATTGGTTAGCCGAATTGCAAATCTCTAGCTTGCCGGTTCGAAAGGATTAATAAGACTCAGCCCTTGGATCCAACTGAAGTCGCGGACGTTCCGAGTCACGAGGTCCAGCCGATGCGCCAAAGCTGTGGCCGCAATAATCGCATCACCCAAGCTCATTCTTCTTTCTTGCCGAAGCTGAACAGCTTGAGCTATGACGGAATCAGAAATTGCTAAAGTGTTGGCTGCAACAAAAAATTTCTCCAGATATTCGCGTCGCTCGCCAGCGAGGAGGTGGTAGCCAAGAACTTCGATGCGACTAACCGCTGAAACAGAGTAGAGGTTTTCATTTAGGAAGTGCCGCAGCTCGACGTGCTCACGTTTTGCAGAGTAGATGATAATGTTGCTATCCAGTAGCATCAGCCTTCGCGGCCGGGGAGCGGTCGATCTTTACGAATCTCGCGTTGCCACTCCACTGGGTCAGCGATCTCGGAAAATGCGTCTGCGGCCGCAAGCTTCTCAAGGGCTTCAGCCATCCGCCGGCGTCGATCGCTAAGGCTATCTGCTTCGTCGAGGATAGTTACCTCAACTGGCTGTTCACCAGCAAGGTCAGATGGCGCAGCATCGGTCCACTCCAAATGATTGCCCTTGAGTATGGCCTTATAGCTTTCGCTCATGATTTCTCCAGACGGCTCAATGCTCGCACACGCGTAAGGCCCAAGGCAAGCTACGTCGCCTCCGGGTACTGGTTCAGTTTGAAATCACTCGGATTTCGGGCGCTCTCCGGGCGTGCCGTAAATCTGAAGAGTGTTCTGGCACGTAAGGCAAAGGTAAATGTTAGCCCCGCCCATTCTTCCCGTTTTTTGCAGAATAGACTTCTTTCTCTCATTGTAGCAACGGGAGCAAAGCCAATGAGATGGAGCGGCTCCGTCTTCTTGCGAATCATGCACATAAACGAAGACGCCCGGAGCAATCTCCTGAAGGGAATACTTGCTTGCCTCAGCCTCCCAGTTCTGTACGTTAACCAAGCGACGTTCAAGCTCTGCTTTCTCAGCCAACAAAGACTGATGCTCGGACTGCAACGCAAGCATGGCGGTTTGCAGCGAGATGATCGCTGATTGTGACTCTATAGCTTTCTCCGTTACCGCCGAGTCAACCTTTGTTTTGAGAATCAGGCTGGTTAAATCCGCGAAGGTTTTGATACTAGCGGCGGCAGTAGCGATTTCGGCATACATAGAAAGCTCCCTTGATCAACATTGAAAATAAACCAGTACCCGCCTCCGGTGAGTGGCCACCGTCGCGCTTCTATCGCGGCACTTCCGCACTCTTCAGAATATCGGTAATGACAGCATCCGGCGTCGCGCCGTCGAGTTCCGCTTCCGCGCGCAGCGTCAGTCGATGTCGCAGCACCGGACGCGCCACATCGCGCACGTCATCAGGCGTTGAAAACTCACGGCCGCGAATCGCCGACAGCGCTTTCGCGCACAAGAGCAAAGCCACAGACGCACGCGGACTCGCGCCATAGTGAATGAAGGGATGCGTGCGCGTGCGGCGCACCAAATCAACTGCGTAATGCTGCACGCCTGGTTCCATGCGCGCGGTGCTCACGTCGCGACGGCAACGCGAAATAGCGTCGGCGTCA
>JANLYZ010000234.1:0-6715 GCA_031365905.1 Chloracidobacterium sp.
AGTTTGTGTGAACTTCATTAGCGGTGTAGCTGAACGAGGCCCAGGTGTGTTGTTGTGATTGTCCACCCACAGTCCAGGTCTGGGTGATGGAAGCAAGCGTGTTATCCGAGGTGTTGTAGTTAAACTGGATCGTGCGGTTCAACGTGTCAACGGCAATTTTATTTTTCGAGCGTCTATTTCAGCACCACTCATCGTGAGGAATAACGTCGGCGACGCACTTTAATAGCCGAACTTTTCCACGGCGCAAAATTATTGGTCCTTGAATCCGATCACGTTGGGGTCATCGTCTGCACGCAGCTTCACGTCGGGGCGTGGAGCGCGTGCCACAGTATTCTCGGTCAGGTCCTCTTGTACCGACGCATCCATTCCAACCAGAGCGCGAGAGCCGATGTGACGCCCGTCGCGAATACTTGAATTGATACCGACCCATGCTTCCGACTCGACGACGGCGTGCCCGCCAATCACCACCCCTGCGGTAACGCTGGCGCCTCTCTCAATCCGGACATTGTGGCCAAGGTGGACGTGATCGTCGATCTTGACGTGATCCTCAATTACGGTCGGCGTGATAGTTCCGCTCAAGACGGTGGTCAAGGCGCCGATGTCAACATGTGAACCAATCACCACGCCCCCGAGATGAGGGATTCGTGTCTTGTTGCCGAGGTCGTCCCGCACAAATCCGTAGCCTTCATGTCCGACCACGGTGTTTGTGCCGATGACCGACTCATCTCCGATCGTCACACGTGGATACACTCGCGCTCCGGATCGGAGAATCGATCCGCGGCCAATGCGGACATCTGGGCCGACCATGCAAAAAGGCTCAATGACGACACCGTCGTCGATCTCGACATTGCCCTCAACAACGGCCAACCGAGAGATAACAGCGCCTGGTGCGATCCTACGACTCGGCACCCAGTCTGGCTGCCGTCCCTCGGCCCGAATGAATCCCAAGACTTTGGCTATAGCCGCCCGCGGATCGGCAGTTTCCAAAACGAGGCAGTTACCCAACTGGTTAGACAACATTGAACCGCTCGGCGCGATGACGATGCAGTCCTGAAGTACGGCAAGATCATTGCAAGTCGAGATTGCCACTTTCTTGTTAATGAAATAAAGGCACCTATCCTCGCGGGCATCGAGCGGCGCAACGCCGTTTACGATCAGACTGCCTTCCCCAGGCAGACCAATCACTAGGCGTATCTCATTTTCGGAAAGGGTTGCGCGGAGCACCTCAAATCCCCTCATTGAGTCGTCGCGTGTAGTAGCCGGTGAGTGCGTCGACAAAAGCATCGTAACGATCAGTCACTCCCTGCGCCTCACGCGATTCGAATTCCCTGATCATAGCCACGTAGTCGTTCTGGGGATGCAGCCAGGAATGCGGGTGCGCTAATAAGCAGAGGTTCCTACCCTCGCCGAGCGCAGTCTCGAAAGTGTAGCGTCGCCACATCATCGCACTGTCGCTCACGTACAGCAGTTCGTTGCCGTTGATCACCTCGCGGGCATCGACACAAGGGTAGCGCTCTTGCGGCAAGTCAATCGCCACGAAGCCGGTATTAACGGGGTCATGCTGCGAAAAGGATCGGACCGGCGTTCCCACGATCGTGCTCAGGATATCCATCCTCAATGCGACCTCTTTACCGATGTCAGCTTCAACGGCGGTACTCAGTGCGAAATGTAAGCCTATCTCATGACCGAGGGAGTGTATCTGACGCAGCTGGCGGATGACCTCGCGCTGCAACGGGTTGTAGAAGTGGCCGTCCACCAATACAAAGAAGGTGGACGTGACCCCAACTTCATGTTCGAGTTGGGCCATCTCTAGAGAGTATCCCGGCGCAAAGTCAATGTCGTGGCGAAGCGCAATGTAGGGTTGTGGCAACGATGGGCAACCAGCGAGGAAATCCTGGAAGCGGACAAACGAGAACCCCCGTGCTTTTGCCTCGGCGAGAAAATCGAGATAGAGCTGTCGTGACAAACGGCTTAACACAAATTGCTGAGGTGTCGTCATCTGGCGGGTTCGGCTCATGATCTCTCCTTTCGACGAGATGAACGCCCGGGGCAGGATATTCACTGAATTTGAACTGCGGAAAAGGTGGCGTCGTTTATTATGGAATCGCGGACCCGCCGAGGCTCTTGATGATCTTTTCACGGAAGACGCGGGCGCTTTCTTTGATCGCAGCCTCGTCGAGCGTTAACAGTCGGCGGTCGCGCATCACCACGCGGCCGTTGATGATCACTGTTTCCACGTCGGAAGCTTTGGTGGCGTAGACCAGATCGGAGTAGACGTTGTAGAGCGGAATCTGATTGAGTGCGTCGCGGTTGACGAGCACCAGGTCGGCGCGCTTTCCCGTCTCGATCGAGCCAATCTCTTTTTCCAGGTGCAGCGCGCGGGCGCCGCTGATAGTCGCGAGTTCAAACGCCTGCTCGGCGGACATTACTTTCGGATCGCCGCTGATCACTTTGTGAAGCTTCGCCGCAGTGTCCATCTCTTCCCACATGCTTAGGTCGTTATTAGACGCCGCGCCGTCCGTCCCTAATCCCACGCGTAAACCTTCTGCCAACATCTTCGGCACCGGCGCGACACCTGACGCAAGCTTCATGTTTGACTGCGGGTTGTGCACTACGCCCACGCCTGCTCGCTTCAAAATACCAATCTCGCCATCGTTGGGCCAAACCATGTGCGCGGCGATCACGCGATCACTCAGAAATCCAATGCGCGAAAGATAGTCAACCGGGCTCGCGCCGTGAGCTTTGATACTGTCGTCCACTTCTCTCTTGGTTTCCGAAATGTGCGTAACGATAGGCGCGCCGGTGCGATCAGAAAACGCACGAATGGCTTTCAGATGTTCTTCGGAAACTGTGTATGGAGCATGCGGCGCCACCGCCGGAACGATCAGATCATTTCCTTTCCACTTCTGAACAAACCGTTCGGCATACGCCATCGCTTCGGCGTTAGTCTTATTGTCGGCGACGGGAAAGTCGATCACCGTCTCCCCCAATACCCCGCGCACGCCCGCTTTCGCTGTCTCATCGGCGATTGCGTCTTCGAAGTAATACATATCGCAGTAGGTGGTCGTCCCGCCGCGAATCATTTCTGCCAGGCCCAGTCGCGTGCCCGCGCGCACGAATTCCTCGGTTACGTTTTTAGCCTCGGCTGGGAAAATATATTTCGTGAGCCAGTCTTGCAGGTCGAGATCGTCAGCGAGACCGCGGAACAATGTCATTGGAATGTGCGTGTGCCCATTGATGAGTCCGGGGATGATCAGCTTGCCGGCGGCATCCACTCGCTCCGGCGCGGAGTACATCCGGATAATATCCGTGCTTGAGCCGACGGCAACTATACGTCCGTGCTCCACAGCAACACCCGCCTCCGGTATGACGCGGTGGTCTTTGTCCATGGTGACGAGCGTGCCGTTAAGCACCAGTAGATCAACTCGGATCATGCGACGACCTCGGTTTCGTTGCGCTGCTGCCGGGAGGACAGTGGCGACAAGGACGGCGAAGAGTGAAACGACGATGAAGATTTTTTTGGACATGGCGTAGACGACAATATTGTTTTCAATGCAGCTTGATTTCAGTTCTTTCTCCATGCTGTCTCTGTGTTCTCTGTGGTAATCAAATGCAAAAGTGTCCACCACAGAGGCACAGAGAACACAGGGTCAACACAAAGACGCGCAGGTCGCGACAAGCCTGCCAATCAAGCGGATTCCTTCGCTTCTTTCGCTTCTTTCGCGGCGCTAAGAAAGCGCGCGTCGAAAGCCCGCGGCAGAAGTTCTTTAATGGAAACGATCTGCGTCTCGCCATGAAGATTGCCGAGAACGATTGTCGCGTTCTTCGCAAACTCCCAAATGATCTGCCGGCACGTACCGCATGGCGGCGTCAGCGTTTCGGTGTCAGCAACGATCGCGAGTTCGGTAAACTCTCGCTCTCCCTCTGATAGCGCCTTCCAGATAGCCACGCGCTCAGCGCACACCGTCAGCCCGTAGCTCGCGCTTTCCACATTGCAGCCAATGTAGACTTTTCCCTCGTCGGTCCTTAGCGCGGCGCCGACCAGGAAGTTTGAAAACGGCGCGATTGAACGCAGACGCGCGGCCTTTGCTGTTTCTAGTAATTCCTGCAAACTCTCTTCGCTCACGCTTGTCCTCCCACCGAGGTTAAAGCGCTTGCCAACCTCTCACGAATTTTCCCGCTAATCAGATCTATGCTCACTAAATTATGCCCACCTTCCGGAATGATAACGTCAGCGTAACGCTTTGACGGTTCGATAAACTGCATATGCATCGGCCGCACGGTGGCCAGATATTGTTCGATGACTGATTCCACCGTGCGCCCACGCTCGGCAATGTCGCGGCGCAGACGTCGGATAAAACGAATGTCGTCCGGCGTGTCGACAAAAACTTTAATGTCCAATTGCTCAAGCAGGCGCGGGTCAACGAAGATCAGAATGCCTTCGACGATAACAATCGGCTTGGGTTCAACGGCGCGCGTCTCGTTCAGGCGATTGTGCGTCTTGAAATCGTAGAGCGGCAATTCGATCGGCTCGCCGGCTTTTAGTTTGCGAATGTGGTTGACGAGTAGATCGTTGTCGAGGGCGTCGGGATGATCGAAGTTGGCGAGCTGACGATAGTCGAGCGGCAAATCTTTGAGGTTACGATAATAGGAGTCCTGCTGAATGAAAACGACTTCGCTCGCCTTCACCGTTTCCAGGATGCGGTTTGCAACAGTAGTCTTGCCCGATCCGGTGCCGCCGGAAATGCCTATGATTAAACTCACAAAGACTATTACTTCCTGTTTTAAGTAGGACAGACATTCCTGTCTGTCCCTGACTCGCAAAGCCGGACAGGCATGAATGCCTGTCCTACGTCAAGTCTGTCTACTCGGTCGGCGCTTTCGCGATCACGCGACGTAACAACTGCGTAAATGTCTCGCGAACCTTCTGGCCTGTCTCCATCACTTCTGCATGATTAATCGGATTCTCACTGATTCCGGCGGCCATGTTGGTAATGCACGAAATGCCCAAAACCTTCATTCCCATGTGACGCGCGACTATCGCTTCCGGCACCGTGCTCATGCCCACCGCGTCAGCGCCAAAAGCACGCAGCATGTGAATCTCGGCCGGCGTCTCATAACTTGGCCCCGCAAGCGCTGCATAAATTCCGCGGCGGACAGTGATATCGAGAGCCCTCGCTTCTTCGCTTGCCAATTGCTGCAACTCGCGGGAATACACTTCCGTCAAATCAGGAAAGCGAGGCCCAAAGCGTTCATCGTTACGACCACGCAGCGGGTTCACACTCATCAGATTCAGATGATCGCTTATAACCATCAAGGTACCCTGCGTCAGTTGGACGTCGATGCCGCCCGCCGCGTTGGTCAAGATCAGCGTGTTGATGCCCAGCAACTTAAAAGTGCGAATCGGGAATGTGACTTCCTCGAGCGTGTAGCCTTCGTAGTAGTGTACACGCCCCTGCATGGCCATGACCGGCACGCCTTCAACTTTTCCGATCACTAAACTTCCAACGTGTCCTTCGGCCGTTGAAGAAACGAAACCGGGAATCTCGCGATATGGCAAAGACACCGACTCCTGAAACTCTTCGGCAAAAGCGCCGAGGCCGCTACCGAGCACGATTGCGATCTTCGCTTTTAATTCAGTGCGAGCGCGTATTGCGCGCGCCGCATTTTCAACGCGCGAATAAAGATCTGTTTTTGCTGTTGCTTCAACCATTGATTGCGATGACTGCCAACGTTGCCGCCATGTCAGAACCACCTGCGTAAGCGGGTGGCGCAGGTTAATGCCGCGGCCGCCCGCTGACGCAGGCGGTTCTGACAGCGCTTACCGTTCCTTCTGGTATGGAATCCCGAGCGCTCGCGGCGGCCGCGACGAACCGATGAAGCCGGCGAGCACAACAATGGTCAGCACGTACGGAACCATCTGGATAAACTGCACCGGGATGTCGTCTCCGGACGGCAGCTTTACGACGCCCTGCATCTGGATCGATACCGCTTCAGTGAAACCAAACAACAAGCAGGCGAGCAACGTTTGAAACGGACGCCACTTTCCAAAGATTAATGCTGCCAGCGCGATGAAGCCGCGGCCGGATGTCATGTTTCTGGTAAACAGGGACGACTGTCCGATCGAAAGATAAGCGCCGCCGATTCCGGCCAACACGCCTGACAACAACACGCCTGCATATCGCATGCTCGCCACGCGAATGCCCGCGGCATCGGCAGCTTCAGGATTCTCGCCAACCGAGCGCAGCCGCAGTCCAAACGGAGTCTTGTACAGCACGTACCAGCTAAGCGGAACCATTACGAAAGCAATCACGATGGGAATCCAAGGTATCAAGTGTTCTTTCGGAATCTGTGGCGTTGAGCCTGATGATAGAAAAAAGGCGCCGCTCAGAAACGCGGGCATGCCGAGCATCAAAATGTTTATGGCGGTGCCGGTCACAACCTGATCAGCCTGGTAGCGAATGCACGCAACGGCATGGATTGCCGCTATCAACATCCCGGCGGCCATTCCGGCGACCAGGCCAACATACGGACTGCCCGTCGCATACGTTACTGCCGCGGCAGTAAATGCTCCAGCCAACATCATTCCTTCGAGCGCGATGTTGATGACGCCGGAACGCTCAGAAAACAATCCGCCCAGGGCCGCGAGGATCAGCGGCGTCGACAATCGAATGGTCGAAAAGATGAGCGCGACATTAAAAATATCCCACATTGA
>JANLYZ010000270.1:0-2467 GCA_031365905.1 Chloracidobacterium sp.
CGGCGCCGCGCAACAGCCGGTTAAATTCTTCCAGCTTGCCGCGTTTTCGTTCCCAACCGATCCATCTGCCTTCGCCCGGATTCCATTGCCGGCGGCGGTGAAATAAATGAAAGCGAGGCGTCCCTGCCTGGCTATGGAGATGGTTGAGTTCCGCGATTCCGGCTTCGGCAACTTCAAGGAGCCATTCGTCGCCGGGAGTTTCTTCCGCGTCCCCGTCAGGAAAATCACCGAGCAGGGCAAAATAAATGTGCTCACACTGATTGGCGAGGTAGTGAACTTCGAGTCGCTCCACCAGGGCCTTTACCTGCGACTCGCTGGAAAAGATCGTCGGCACAACAACCATCGTGCAGGCTGCTTCAGGAATACCCGCTGTCGTTTCCATGCGCGGCACGAGGCGCGGCGGAAAGAAGTGCGTCACGTCCCAGTTCAACACGCTCAACGCCAGGTCGCTTGCGGGAATGAGCGCGAGCAAAGTTGCGGTAATTAGCAGTGTCCAGCTTGCGGTGGTCGAGCCGGCGGCAGATGGCGAACTGAAATAAGCGCCGAGGACGAGGACACTCATTACCAACCAGGTGAGAAACGCGAGCGTTCCCAGATAAGTGGCGGCGGCATGCCGGCAAATAAAGCGCCGCAGCCTTTCAATTAGTTTGGGACGGTAGGCAAAACTTGTCTCCAACTCATGGAGACCGGCATCAACCAGGTAAAAACCGACGTGTGATTCCGGCCGTTGCCGCAGGTAACGATCGACTTCGTCTGGCGCGTCGGCGATGCTCGCGCCGGTTTCAGTCTGCACCGCTTCTTCAGCAAGTTCCACCGCCGTGCGCGCGATCTCCAGTTCGTTCGCTCGCGTGCGTTTGCTGATGCGCTCGATCACATGGCGATAGCGATCGCGCGTGGCGAATTCCATCCTCGCGTAAGCGCCGGCCGGGTCGGCGCCCAGCAGCGGTTCGATGAGGCTTACGCTCTCGAAGAAGTCGCGCCAGTCGAGCGTCGACAACAGCCGCATGCTGGTAATGATGTTGCCGACCGTAACCTGCGTCGCGGCCTGGCGCTGGTGTTCAGCATGAATAACTTGCTCAATGCTGGTGGCTTGCCAGGCAAGTTGCTTTTCCAACCATTCAATCACCGCCATCAGCGACGGATCCTGTTCGCGCAATCGCTGCGTGAGTTGAACGACGAACGCCTGGGGAATTTTCTCGCGTTTGCCAAAGCGCTCAGAAACCAGAGACGCCAAACCTTCGGGCCGGCGCGTCGCGAGTTCCAGTAACTTGTCAGCGAGTTTGTCAGCCTGCTCGCGCTCCTCGCGGGCGCGCACAATCCCGACTGCCAGGCGGCGCAGATTTTCCACTAGCGCGAGGCGCAGCGTGATCGCCACCGCCCACAACTCACCGATTGAAAGCGGGGCCACGGTTTGATACGCAGCGATGAAGCGCCGCAGCGTGGGGGTATCGAGCCGGCAGTCAGTGTGCGCGATCAGCGCGCGAGCGACGGCGTAGATTCGCGGGAAGTCTTTCAGATCGCCTTCAGCGAGCTTCGGCAACTCGTGGTAGTAACTCTTTGGCAGGTCCTCGCGAATCTCGCGAAGCTGTTCCTCGACGATGTGAAAGTTATCAACCAACCACTCTGCTGCCGGCGAGATTGCCCGCCCCTTGCGAATTGTTTCGACGAGCGTGCGATAAGCAGCGACGAGTTTGCGGCCGTTATCTTCAAGGCGCGGCAAAAGTTGTGCGCGCCCTTTCCTGGTGATGGTCTTGTGTTCAGCGGCGAGCGTCAGCGCGTATTGCTCGAGACGCTCAACGCTGTAAATTTCGGCGCTAACCGGCTGCTCGTCAGCGTAGCCTGAGGTGCGGCTAAACGTGCCTGATAAAGATCCGAAAAACTCACTCATAGCGATTTGAGAATCTCTCTCTCCAGCCCGATGATCGTGTGATGATGCCGCGTCGAGAAAATTTGACCGGAGTTTCCTCAAGCACACCGATAGCACTAACTGATAGGGGCTCCCAGAATATCACGATTCGAAGAAGTGGTTGCAGAACCGGGAGCGGTAGCGACCCGATCCTTGATTCAACTTACAATCCAGAATATTCCGTTTAAGCACTCACCCACTTTAGTGATGGATCCGGTCCCACCCGCTCCCGGTTCTGCACAAGCGGTTCGTAGTGTCTTGTAGTATTCTTCCCGCCGTTCATGGCTGCCCACTCGAAACTGATGAACGAGATACCCGCCGCTGGTCGCTGGCGCGCGCTGGTGTTGTTGTCTCTCGCGGAACTGCTCGGCATGTCGCTGTGGTTTAGCGCCTCGGCCGTTGTCCCGGCGTTGCGTGTTGAATGGAACTTAAGCGAATCGAGCGCGAGTTGGCTAACGATCGCGGTGCAGCTCGGCTTTGTCTGCGGCACTTTGCTGAGCGCCTTCCTCAATCTGCCGGACATCCTTCGTGTTCGTTATCTTTTTGCCATTTCCGCACTCG
>JANLYZ010000340.1:0-1625 GCA_031365905.1 Chloracidobacterium sp.
GGCCCACACAAGCTCGTTCTCACTGACCTGCGCATGCCGAATGGATCGGGACTCGATGTCTTGCGCGCCGCCCGTGCTGCCGACGGAAGTATTCCCGTCATCGTCATGACCGCCTTCGGATCGATTGACGAAGCCGTGCAGGCAATGAAAGACGGCGCCCACGATTTTCTCCAGAAGCCGGTCGACTCCAATTACCTCCTGCTGATCGTCGAGCGCGCGCTCGAGCAGGAGCGACTACGAACCGAAAACATTCTGCTGCGTGAAGAGTGGTCGCGCCGTTACGGCTTCCCGCGCATCCTCGGCGAATCGGATGCGATCAAGCGCGCGGTGTCTGAAGTTCAGCGCGTCGCCCAAACAGAAGCGACCGTTTTGCTGTTGGGTGAATCGGGAACCGGCAAAGAACTTTTCGCTCGTGCGGTCCATCATCTCTCCGGCCGGCGCGACCGGCCTTTTGTCGCCATCAACTGCGCTGCGATTCCCGAATCGCTCATTGAGAATGAACTGTTTGGTCACGAGCGCGGTGCATTTACCGGCGCGGGCGACAGACGGCTGGGCAAGTTTGAACTCGCTTCAAGCGGCACAGTCTTCCTCGATGAGATTGGTGAACTGCCCCTCGCCGTCCAAGGAAAACTCTTGCGCGTGATCGAGGAGAAGGTTGTCGACAGAATTGGCGGGCGCGCGCCGATACCCGTCGATGTGCGCGTAGTGGCGGCGACGAATCGCGATTTGAAAGCTGACGTTGAGACTGGCGCGTTTCGTCGCGATCTGTTTTTCCGTTTGGCAGTTTTTCCGCTTGAGATTCCACCGCTGCGCGACCGCGAAAGTGACATTGCCCTGCTGGCCAAGCATTTCGCCGCTGAGCTGGGTAAGGAATTGCGCGGCCGCGAAGCTGCTTTGAGCGATGAAGCTTTAGTAGCGTTGCGGAAGCATGATTGGCCGGGGAACGTGCGCGAGTTGGAAAACGCAATCGAGCGCGCGTGCATTTTGTCTGACACGATGTTGCTCGAAGCAAAAGATCTAGGCCTGCACACTGCTCCGGTGGACACCGCTGAGGCGATGAAGTTGTTTGACTTGTCGGGCAGTCTTTCTGAAGTAGGCCAGCGCGCACTGCGCCTGGTGGAACGCCAAAAAGTTCTTGAGGCACTGGCCGCGAGCAAGGGCAACAAAATGCAGGCGGCCGAGAACCTGAGTGTTAGTTACAAAACCCTGCTCACAAAAATTAAGGACTACGACCTCGGTTAACGATGAGCTGTAACCTGGGAGCGCGGGCATCTTGCCCGCATTTTACTAGCGACGGTACGTACGCGAACGGAAGGAAGCGGGCAGGATGCCCGCGCTCCCGGCTAAAAAGATGAGCGACCTTCCTAACGACAGCATTCCCGACGAAATTCCAGAAGCGCCCGAGGTTCCGGGCGTAGTTCACGACGAAGCCAGTTCCATCGCAGGGGAAACGATTGATCAAGTCGGAGCCGCTGGCGGTGGAACGCCGCCCGCCGTTCCCGAGGCAAAGGTCGAGAAGAGCACGAGCCGATCGGCGTTCATGGTGGGCGCGGGCATCCTGATAAGCAGGATCGTTGGCCTGGCCCGGCAAAGAGTTTTCGCACACTACTTCGGCACCTCAGCAG
>JANLYZ010000351.1:0-4015 GCA_031365905.1 Chloracidobacterium sp.
CCTTGATCGTGGCGCTGCCGACTTCCCCGCCACCGAACATCACGCGGTACCTGCTGCCGGTCGCAAAATATTCGCCCGCAAACTTCCGCATCGCCGCCTCGTTATATTCGGGATATGGCTGACGCAGCTTGCCGTTTTGAATGAGCACGACCGCATCCAGATTCCCCTGCGCTTCATCGCCTTCAATTCTGGAAATGATTGCGACGAGCGTACCCACCTGCTTTGGTTGCGGACTCTGCGCGAACACCCGCGCCGGCTTGCTGAATGCGGAAAGACCCAGCAACAGCGAAACGATTGTCAGTACGAAAACTGAGCGCCGCATGCTTCGATTATTATTTTGTTTCATAGTGCTTCGTAGAATTTGTCCACTGCCTACTGCTTTGTGCTTTCTGCCTTCCTCTTTTTCCGCCCCAGCGACCACTTGAGCAGCGGCGACGTCATCAAGGTGGTAACGATCACCATGATCACAACTGCACCGAACGTCGCCGGCCCGATCACCGGCTCCGGAACTCCCGCCGCTCCCGGCAACATCAACGTCGCTCCAATGCCCGCTATTATTAGTCCCACTTCGCCGCGCGGAATCATTCCGAGTCCTATCGCCAACCGGTTTAGACCACGCTCAGCCACCGCGAGCGAGCAAATCTGCTTGCCGACAATCGCCGCCAGCGTCAGCGCGACGGCGAAGCCGAGCAGTTGCGGACGAGCGAACACTCTTAAGTCGACCTTCATGCCCATCAGCACAAAGAAGATGGGGACCAGAAGAGTGGTTACGGGCTTGAGTAACTCCTGAAGATCGTGTTCGCCTCGCTCCCTAAAAAATTTGATGTGCGCTTCATCGAGCACTAGCCCTGCGGCAAACGCTCCCACAATCGCGGCGAGCTCAACTTTCATGGCCAACCAGGCAAGCAAAAAGCAAAACGCGATTGACAATACCAGCAACGTGCCGCGACTCCTAAACCTCCCCGCGCCGCGGAAAATGTGTGGCACCGCGTAATGCCCAAGAGCAAACGCGCTCACAAAAAAAGCTGCGGTCTTAGCACCGATCCAGCCGACATGAACGAAAGACAACGAGCCGCCGCCGATCGTCGCAGTGACCGTGCCGATCACAACCGCCAGAATCATCAATCCGATCACGTCGTCGATCACAGCGGCGCCCAGAATGATTCGCGATTCGCGCAGGCTGAGCTTGCCCAGATCCTTCAACACTCGGGCAGTGATGCCCACACTCGTCGCGCAAAGCACGGAACCGATGAAGATGTGAACCAGGCGCGATTCGCCGGGAAGAAAGTAAGCCGACACTCCCCAACCCAGAAAAAACGGCGCGACTACTCCAGCCACGGCAACAAACAGAGACGACCAGCCAACCTCAAGCATCTCGCCAACGTTTGACTCCAACCCGACTTCAAACAACAACAGAATGACGCCAAGCTGCGCGAGGGCTGCAATGATCGCGTCAGTCTTTAGCGGTTCGGCGGCAGTGAAACCGAGCAACGCCAGGTTTCCCATAATGATTCCGCCAATCAACTCGCCCAACACGGCCGGCTGTTGTAGTCGTTGAAAAAGTTCGCCGCCCAACTTGGCCACGAGCAGGATCGCCGCGAGTCCGATCAGAGCCACGGACGGGAAAGCCTCACCTGCCGGCCCTGATGCAGCTTCCGGAGTTGCGTGTGCGGAAGCGGCGCACATCAGAACCGCAGCCAGCGCAAAAAATGCTTTTCGTTGCTTCATCATGAGCACTTAGAAATTGCGCGATTATTATATATCCAAGACACTGCCTATTTTATCTAAGCTTTGGTTGCTCCCTTCACCTCTCGCCACTATAATGCGCCAAACCTTAGCGTCACGGGATACGGCAGAATTCGCGAGCCGGTCCGAGACGTTGAGACGCATAAGAAAACAACACACAACATGTCAACCCCTATTAGATGGAAAGAGCGCCGACGTGTCACGTCGAATGGTTCAAGACCACAAACTCCGTTGCGCGCGCTGGCTCTTAACCTAAGTGAAGCGGCGCGTTCAGCGCTTACCGAGCCCTTCCGGCTCACGGTGGAACATCAGCAAATCCACTTGCGGCGTTTGCCGCGTGAACTCGACGGATTCCGCGTTGTTCAACTCTCCGACATTCATCACAGCCCCTTCACCAGCCGCGAACAGATCGAACGCGCAGTTGAGACGGCGAATAGTCTTCAGCCTGACATCGTGGCGCTAACCGGCGACTATGTTTCCAAGGAACGCGCTTATGCCGCACCTTGCGCAGAACTGCTCGGCGCCTTGCGCGCGCGCTATGGCGTCTACGCTGTGCTCGGCAATCACGACCACTGGACCGATGCGGCTTTGGTCACCGATCTCTTCCGCGCTGAGGGAATTACCGTCCTGGTCAATCAGGGCATGCGGTTCGAGAGAAACGGTGCGGCAATTTGGCTGGCGGGCGTAGACGATACGATGGTCGGGCTTGAAGATTTGCCACTTGCCCTGGCGGGCTCAAGCGACCACGAATTTAAGCTGCTGCTCGCGCACAACCCGATCATTCTGCGCCGGGCCGCACGGGCTGGCGTGGATCTCGTCCTGAGCGGGCACACACACGGCGGGCAGGTGAGCCTGCGATCGGAACGCAATGCGGCTGGCCGGCCGCGTCGCCGCTTGCTAAAAGGGCTGGCGCGTCAGGGCGAAACCCAGATCTACATAACGCGTGGTTTGGGAACCGTAGTTTTGCCGGTTCGTTTCGGCTGCCCTCCTGAAGTTTCGTTACTCGAATTAAGAACCAGTTGAGAGTATGTAACGCAAACTGTTAGTTTGCGTCTGCAAGCTAACGGCTTGCGTTACGATAATGTCCTCCCGGATTCTTACCGTTCCCAACCTGCTCACCGTCTTCCGGATGGTGCTCATCCCCCTTTTTGTCACGTTACTTTTCTATCAAAGGTTTCTGTGGGCGTTGGGAGTTTTTGTAATCGCCGGAATTACCGATGGGCTTGACGGACTCCTGGCGCGACGCTTTGCACAGGAGTCACAGTTAGGCACCATCCTGGATCCCATCGCAGACAAGCTAATGCTGGTCTCAGCGTTTGTAGTGCTCTCGATGCGCAGTGTGTTTCCACAGCCGCTGCCGAGCCACTTGCCGGTGCCTTTCTGGGTCACCATTGCCGTCATCAGCCGCGACATCTTCATCACCGTGGGTGCGCTGGCTATCAACATCATGACCGGCTTTAGAGGTTTTCGACCCTCCCTGCTTGGCAAGGTAAACACCACCGTCCAAATTGGCGGCATCGCCGCCATCATGTTTGCGGCCAGTGTTCCTCAGTACCATGGCTATTATCTACCCACGGTTTATGCCGCAGTCTTCACTCTGGCTGTTCTCTCGGGTCTCCACTATATCTTCTTCGTCTCGAAACTCATGAACGAGGACCGGAGACCGCGTTCCACCTCCGAAAACCTTTCATAATCTCCTGAATTCTGCCTTTCGTTGGCTTGGCCCCCACGCTTATCAAAAGTTGACAACGAAGGGCTCACATATTATATTACCTGCCCATTCAACTAGCGTTGTTGGTGGCTCGTGCAAGGGAACGATTTGAAATGATGGGGCGCAGGCAGCGAGCCAAATTATCGTTTTTGGAGAACAAAACAAATGAGCAAGATCATAGGAATCGACTTGGGAACGACTAATTCCGTGGTGGCAGTCATGGAAGGCGGCGAACCCGCGGTCATTACAAATTCAGAAGGTGGCCGCACCACGCCCTCGGTGGTCGCGTTTACCAAAGACGGCAGCCGCTTGGTTGGCCAGGTGGCGAAGCGCCAGGCGGTCACCAATCCGGAGAACACAGTTTATTCAATCAAGAGGTTTATGGGCCGGCGCTTTGACGAAGTGACCGCAGAGACTAAGCAGGTGCCTTACAAGGTAAAGGCTGCCGGCACAGGCGACGTGCGTATCGAAGCGGGCGGCAAGGAATGGAGCCCGCCGGAGATTTCGGCAATCATCCTGCAAAAGATGAAGCAGTCGGCCGAAGACTACCTCGGACAA
>JANLYZ010000393.1:0-1690 GCA_031365905.1 Chloracidobacterium sp.
TCTCCATGAGCGATGCGAGTGGATGGGATTCGTTCTCGCCGACCTCGTCAATGAGAGAATCGAGCAATGCGACGAGTTGCTGGTATTCTTCTTCAGAATGCGGCACGTAGATTTTGCCCGCTAGTGACGACCACGCGTCCGTTGTCCTGTTTAGATCGAGGTTCTGCATACTCATTCCGTTCAGCAGTGGACGGCCATTGTAGTCCGCGCAGCGGACGATTGAAAATAGCCCACCGATTCATCGGTGGGATCACGCCTGAAAAGAGATGCGCAGTCCGTGAAGCGGACGGCTGAATCTATCGGAACACATAACGCGAATCGTATTCGACGCCGTGCCTATCGAGCAGTTCGAGAAACTCGTCCTGAAAACTCTTCTTTCGGTGATGCTCTTTCTGATTTCTGATATAGGCAATCGTCCTCTCGACTTGTGACGCACTCACACTGAACGCACCATAGCCTTCCTGCCACGCGAACTTCTCGGATTCAGGGAACGTGTCATGCACCCATTTCGAGGCACCACCTTTTATCAACTGCACAGCTTTGGCAAAACTCAGCGTTGCAGGAAGCGATAACAGAAGATGCATGTGATCAGCCATACCGCCGATAGCCAAAGCCTTCATTCGGTTTTCTCTGGCAATGCCTCCGACGTAAGGCCAGAGTCGCGATTCCAGTTCGGCACTGATGAAAGGCAAAACGTTCCTTGGTGCTGAAGGTGCAATGCATGAGGTTGTTGACGTAAGCGTGCGACATCGCTCAATTCAGTCGTCCGGTTCCCGGACTTAGGTTTCAAAACCCTTTCTTAACCCAGCAATGAATCGCTGGGCTACTTCCAGTCGTCCGCTTCGCGGACTGCATAATAGATTAATCTCATGAGGTCTATTGCGGTAAGGCTTCTCTGAGAAAGCAAGAAACATCTCGCTACAAGAGTGCTTGCACCGTCCATGTTTTGCTCGCGTGTAAGCTATAATCCTTCGCGTCATTGCCGCGAAGTTGGGCACTGTGGGAACCCACGTTGGCCGCAGACCGCATTCTGAAGGAAATTGTATTAAGAGGGCTTAATTCTATGGCTGCAAAGTCTCCTGATTCCAAGTTGAAGGCGTATTCCCCCAAAGCAATCGTTACTGCGCCGCCCGAAAAACGCCGGCACCTGCTGCGGCGCTTTTGGTTCCCGGCAGTTTTGTTTCTGGCCCTCGCGGCTGGTGGGTTGACCGGAATCATTGCCGCCTATGAACTCAACTACTCCCGCGCCGCCAACGAAGTCGCTGCACTCGCGACCTATCGCCCAAGCGTAGTCACACGAGTTTATGCAGACGACGGCACTACAGTCATCGGTGAGTTTGCGCTCGAGAAAAGAATCCCACTCAAGTACGACGAAATTCCGCCAGTCATGAAAAACGCGATCCTCGCTGTCGAAGATGCGCGCTTCTACGATCACGTCGGTATCGATCCCATTCGCATCATCGGCGCCGCTTGGAAAAACCTTACCAGCGACAAAGTTGAGGGCGGCTCGACCCTGACGCAACAGCTTGCCAAGAATTTATTTCTCTCGAAAGAGCAGACGCTCAAACGCAAAGTGAACGAGTGGGCGCTCGCGCTTCAGATCGAGCGCTACTACACCAAGAACCAGATCATGGAGCTTTACGCGAACCACATCTTTCTTGGCGCGAATGCCTATGGCGTGGAAGCCGGC
>JANLYZ010000416.1:0-10473 GCA_031365905.1 Chloracidobacterium sp.
GGCGAGATAAACGACGATCGCGAGATTCACAACAATGACAAATATTTTCATGGCGCTAAAATGCCGAATCAACTCATAGACTTCGAGGGGAACAAACGAACTCGTTACGATAATAGTAAAATACTCGGCCCATCGCTTACGTAGTGCTAAACCGACACCTTCGGTAAGCATCAAGGCCGCGTAGAAGAATGTCCCGGCGCTGATAGCCTCCAGCTTCTTATCGTCAACATTCCAGAGCCGGCTGATTAGTTTGTGAATGAAGTGATTTTGAGGATCGACTCCGAGTCGTCCGATCCACTCAGTGACCTGCGCAGCGGCGTCCTCATGGAGTAGCGAAAGCGCGCCAATTCCCATTGTAATCAAGAGCAAACACTTGAAAAATTTCAAAGCGACGATAAGCCAAATGCCTTTACGAGCGGCCGGACGCTTGATCGTTCGTTTGCGAGACATCACGAAAATTCGTAGAAAACTGAAGAAATTCTCTCGGGGAAGACTACGGGGAACTCATGAGGGTCCTACGCCGATGCGAATTCTTTTCCATCACCACCTACTCGTCTGAACCAACGTGAATAAGAAGTGGTGCCCCCGGCGCGATTCCAACGCGCGACCTTCCGCTTAGGAGGCGGACGCTCTATGCAACTGAGCTACGGGAGCGAGAACTGGTAAATCGTAAATGGAAAATCGTAAATGGTAAAGGACAGAGGACAGAGGACAGAGAACAGAGATCAGAGATCAGAGATCAGAGTCAGGAATCAGACGTGAGAGTTTATGTCTGCCTGCTGATCTCTGACTGCTGACCTCTAGCTCTGATATTTGATCAATGAACGGACGTCGTAACCATTGAGCTTCTGCCGGCCCGGCAGGAATTCGAGCTCTACGACGAAAACTAAACCCACAACGGTTCCGCCCAATCCCTCGACCAGATCGCAGACAGCCTTTGCCGTGCCGCCGGTGGCAAGCAGGTCATCAGCAATGATCACTCGATGGCCGTTGCCGACCGCATCGCAATGAATCTCGAGCGTGTCTTGCCCATACTCGAGGTCATACGAAATCGACGCGCACTCCGCGGGCAGCTTTTTCGGTTTGCGCACCGGCACGAAGCCGGCGCCGAGGTGATAGGCGAGCGCCGGGGCGAAGATGAAGCCGCGCGCCTCAACGCCGATTACGGTATCAACCTTCACGCCTTCATACTCCGCAGCTAACGCGTCGACAGTTTTGCGCAAACCATCGGGATGCTTGAGCAGCGTAGTGATGTCATAAAAATTAATGCCGGGCTTGGGAAAATCCGGCACTTTGCGAATCAGTTGTTTTAAATCGTCCATAGTATAGTTGGGTGTCCGTTGGCAGTGGTCAGTAGTCGGTAGTTTTGGAGCGGGTGCAACTGACCAATGACAACGAACTACGAACTGTTCTCAGCGTTCAATTCTAAAACTTGCGTACAGCCCGGTTGGTTCAAGGCTGATTTCTTCAACCTGCGCCACGTGTGACCATTGCGGGCCGGTGACCAGGTCTTTCTTAAACTCCTCAACCGCACCCGCGGAACCTTCGGCAACTACCTCTACACTGCCGTCCCGCAGATTACGCACATGACCCAACACCTGATGGCGCGCGGCCGCGCGCTGCGCGAAGAAGCGATAACCAACGCCCTGCACCTCACCGCTGATCAAGAACTTCCAAGCAACTTTGCCCATGGTTGTTTTGGTAACGCTAAGTACTTGTCTGCGGGAGCCGAGACGGCCACGTGTCAGCCGACTGACGGTTGCGTTACCTGATCTCAACTCATTTACACTTGAAAATTCTTCCGCCGCCGCCGCGTGTCAGAGTAAACGTGTCCACCACTTCGTTGTTGTCCGCACGTTTTAGCGTCAGCGTCATCTTGTCGCCTTTCACCCATCCGGTGTAGATCGCGCGGTGACTATTCGATTTCTCGTCAACTCGAATTGGGCCGCCGTGTTCCGGGTTGTGAGTACCACTCCAGTTGAAATGGCCCTTGCTGTCGATGGTGAGCGGCCCTTCGATCGTGCCATTCGCACAGTCGTACTCGACAGTCGCCGATCCCTGGCCGACCTCCAGTCTGATATGTGGCCCACCCCATGAACCCGTTTGAACGCGTTTCATTCGTCGTGGCTTAGACGCTGCCGCAGCACCGAGCAGGAAAACCAAGCTTACAATAACCAAGAGTCTAGTGCGATTCTTCAAAAACATGATACCCCTCCTGACGACTGATCTTATTGTAGCGAACACCTGGCAATAACGGCCAACGCCCCAGTTACGCTGGGGAGATTAGAACGTTCCATAGGGTAACTGATTGCGGTGCTCTCGCCATTATTGCAGCAACGTCGATTGTGTGGTTGCTGTTTGCCGGCTAGTGCTTATTGGCCGCAACAAAAAAACCATACTGTTCGCTGGCGAAGTAGTTTCCAGTGAACTGTGCTACGTGCTAATCTTTTCTTACCGGCCCCGTTATCTCACTGCTAAATTTCCAACTGCCAAATTGTGAGGTAACCATGTGTCCTGCCAACGCAACTGCTCCCCGACGTCCATCATCAAGGAAAGCGGTCAGAGGTACGATCCTGCTGATTGAAGACTATTCAGATACCCGAGAATTGCTCGCTGTCTTGCTGCAACGGAGGGGATATGACGTAATCGAAGCCGAGGACGGACTGGAAGGACTGCTGAAAGCCGGGTGGATATATCCTGATCTGATAATCATGGATCTCTCGTTACCTGAGATGGACGGAGTAGAGGCAGCCCGACGGATTCACGCTCAAGCTAAACTCGCGCGGATACCAATCTTTGTCATCAGTGCCTACCTAACAGAAGCCGTCATAGCCGATGTGCGCGCCGCCGGTTGCACCGAAGCTTTTGCGAAACCCTTCGAGGCTGACATATTGCTGGAAAAAATTGCGAGTACGCTTAACGAGTGATAAGGCGCCGGACTCGATGAACGTAACCTGCGGTCGTAGACTTACTCGCATCAGACCGCTCAATCCGAATTTCCTCAAAACCCAACGTCTGCCCGTTTCTGGCAAAAAATATAAAAATCGGCCCGTTTCTGTAGAAGAAATCGGGGAATCGGACTATCTTTAAGTAAATAGATCTGTCCGGATTGTGGGAAGCTCGCGAGTTGTTACTTCCGAGTTGCATTTCATACTATGAGGGTGATTAAGGTTGTCTCACCAAATAGGGAAAGCAAGCGTCTGTGAACCAGCAAATCAAAGCCGGCCTAAGCGCAGTCAAAGAGTTCCTTTCCGGCCGGTCCGGCGACGCAAACGTTGCTGCCCCGGAAGACAAAGAGACTCGAGATGTGGTTGCCGCTGAACTTCTTAATGCGATGTCTGGCCCCGGCGCGGGCGAGGCTTTAACTGCGCAGCAAGAAAAATCATTAGGCGTGGAGCAGCATGCCGAGACTTCCTCGGAACAGGAACAGGAACGCGCGCGTCAACTTTTCCTGGATCACGGATATTTTGATGAGGCCGTGCATAACTTGCGCACGGCAAGCTCGCCGGCTGAGCGCGCGGTCGCGGCCCGCTCGTTAGGGCTGGTTGGCAATCAACGCGCGACTGCGCACTTGATCGCCGCGATGTTCGATGACGATGCGGAGGTTCGGAGCGCTGCCGAGGATGCACTCGGCCAGATTGGCGCTGCAACCGGCGATAACGTTCCCACCACTGGCGCGAGCCCGGAATCCATTGTTAGTGAAGCAGCAGCGTCAACAACGTCCGCTGTTGAGCAACTCGCTCCCGCTGCCGTCGCGGATACACCCATCACCTCGCTGGAGGAGAATGAGGTCGCATCTGTTTCAGAGCCAACCGTGGAGAGCCCGGGAGTGATCGTGACCCCGAAAACGAAACCTGTCTCGCTAATAACCAGCGAAAGTGAACAACTACTTCGCGACGAACAAACCCTCAGCGAAGCGGTGGCACAAGTAGCCGAGCAAATTAAGGCAGCTGCAACTGCGTTTAAGGAATCGGAAAGCGAAGCTCGCCGGAGCACGGAGCGCGAAGCAGAGTTACGAGCTGAAGCGATGGCCCGGCTACTGGAAGACGAAGACCTGCGGAAACGTGCGGAAGAAGCGGCAGAGCTTCGCCGGACGCAGGCGCGGGAGGCAATGGCGGCGGAGCGCGCGGCACGTTTACGAGCAGAAGCTGAGGCGCAGCGGTATGCGGACGAAGAGACGAACCTTCGGCTAAAGGCTGCCGGTCTGCGACTTGATGTTGCCGGCGTAGCGCGGCGCCGAGCGGAATTGGAAACCGCACGCCAGGAGGCCGTCGAAGCGGAGCTTGAGGCTGAAGCCAGAAGCGCGCGCAACGAAGCCAGGTCGCGACACGAGTCAGAGCTGCAACGGCTGCAGAGCGAGGAAGCGGCGTTGCAGAGAGCGACCGATGAAGCTCTGTTGCAGCAGACCAACGTGAGTGTTGCGCGCGACAGGGCAGCGAGCGAATTGGAACGATTGAAGGCAGAACAAGCAGAAGTGGAGTCAGCTCAACGAGCGGAAACCGAGCGCCTGCGCGCCGAAGCGGACAAGAAGAACAACGAGGCACAGGAGCGGCTGCATGCCGAGCTGGAAGGCCTGCGTCACGCCGGCGAAGATGTTGCCCGACGTCGTGGGGAGGTTGAGGCTGCGCGCGAAAGAGCCGACGCGGAGGAACAACGACTCGTTGAAGCTCAGGCGCGCATGCGAGTCGCTGAAGAGGCTCGCGCCCAAGCTGAGATAGAGCGTGCGCGGCTGGAAGCCGAGATCAATCAACAAGTGGAAACACAGCTAAGACTGATTGAAGAAACTCGTCGTCGCGGTGACCAGGAGTTGCAGCGTTTGCAGGAGGAGATCAGTCTTCAAGCCGAAGGAGAACAGCAGCGCCTTGCCGAACTCGAGCTGATGAGAACCAAAGCGGAAGTTGAATCCAAGCTGCGCGCTGATAAAGAGCAACAGATTCTTGGTCAAATCGATAGCCTGCGCATTGCGGACGCTGAGACGCGGCGGCGCATCGAGGACGCCGAAGTAAAGCGTCGCGCTGCGGACGATGCTTATCGTGTAATTGCAGAGAAGGTTCAGCGCGTGGAAGCGGAAGCCCATGCGCGCGCCACGGAAGAAGAACGGATGCGCGCCAAGTTGGAATCAGAGCAACGCAACGCGGCCATCGAAGCACAGTCGAGGGCGGCACAGGAAAAGCGCATCAGGGAAGCGATCGAAATGTTCCGCAGACTTGAAGAGGAGGAACGGCCCAGGCTGGAAGCAGCAACTCTGCAACTCGCAGACGCCGAGGCTCGTTTGCAGGAGCGCAAAGATCGCCTGCGCGAAGAGGCCGAAGCGCGCGCCTTAGCGGAAGACGAGTTGCTTAGCGTGAACGCTCCTATGAATGAACAGCCGCTGGTGAGTGAGACTGCGAACGAAAAGCCAGAGCCGCGGAAGCCTGAGAAACCAGTTGTCGTCGCAGAGGTAGATGCCAGAGACGCACCCGTGGCGACTCCCGCGGTGATGCCGGCGATTGCGAGCTACCTTAACAGTGTTGACCCTTACAAACGCGCGGCCGCCGTTGCCGAATTGGCGCGATCAGGTTCACCCGACGCTTTTGATCGCATCGTGGTCTGTTTCGACGATCATTCACCGCACGTTCGCAATGCCGCTGCGCGCGCGCTACGCAAGCTCGAGCCCGATCGCACTGTCGACTTGTTTAATCGAGCGCTCGAAGCTGCGTCAGCGGACCGCCGTCAGAACATTGGCGCTGCCATTGCCACTTCGGGACTGGCGTCGGAAGCTATCAACAACCTTGGCAGCGAGAGTCGCGAAGACACTTACAATGCTTTGTCGATTCTTTTTGTGATGGCGAAGACCGGCGAGATCGAACCGCTGGTACGGGCGGTCGACGAACACCGCGATGATGAAATCGGTAAGGCAGTTGCAAAACTTCTAACGTTGAGCGGCCACGGGAGCGGGGAACAGGCGGCAGGAGCAGGCATGAATCAGAACCGGGAGCGATAGCGACCGGCTGAATAACGATTGTGAAATTGAGCGGGCAATGTCGATAGCGTTAGTTAAATCTTCGACCGGTAGCTACCGCTCCCGGTTCTGAATTCGCAATTCGATAATTGAAATGCCGCCGGGTGCGATCCTTATTGTCACGCCGCTCAGTCCATTCTGGTTTTTCACTTCAACTTCCCGCTCGTTTGTCCAATCCAAAGCCTTCTGAATCGTTTGACCCGGAACACTGATAGTGGCGTTGACATAAGCGCTGCGATCAACCTGGGCCAGGCCTTGCTGTGGTTTGAAGACGCCGTTGTTGTTGAAGAGCGTGACCACCCAACCGGAGTCGTTCCGGTTGATGAGATACTCAACGTCGCCGCTAACCGTGATCGGAGTTGCAGCGGCAAAGATGTGCGCCAGCATATGCGCCGCGAAAGGTGTGATGCGTTCGTCTTCGCCAAGCAGATCAGGAACAGCGGCAAACACGACCGTGCCTTTACCGACTTTGTTAACGGTGACGAGCGGCTCGCCGTTGGTCGTAGTGATGAGCGCGCGCGCGCCTTTCAGTTCCAATTTCTCATAACGAAATACCTGACCGTGCAGGTCCTGGGCCGCCTCGCCCGCCGAAAGACAGTTCGCATTGTCCGCTTCAGCGGTTACGCCCGTGAGTCGCAGGCCGAGCAGGTCCGCCGGCACGCCTTTGATCTGTGCGGAGTTCAGCACGAGTGTGCCGCCGGATTTTACGTAGTCGATGAGCCTTTGCATCCACTGCGGTGACCATTCGATCTGGCCGCCGACCACGATGGCGCGATAAGAATCAAGCGGGTAAACAACGTTGGAGCCCTCCTTTACAGTCGGGCTACTGTGCCGGTCGCTAACGCTCCCGGTTCTGACAAGACTCTTGACATCGGACGCCACCAGCACGTCGAAAATGTCGCCAAAAATTCCGTTAACAAACGCCTGCCGATCGCCGGTTGCGGGTTCGCCCTCGACCACCAGGCCCGGGTAATACGCGACACCGAAAAGTTCACGCAGTGCGCGGTCGCTGCGGTTGATCGGCGAAACTTCAAACGGCCATTGGGGATAGTCAGTCATGTCCCAGCCGTGGGCCGGGTCGAGCAGAAACGCGATTGGCGTGTAAGCCGCGCCGCGGTCGGGATGCTTTTCCGCAAAGCGCATGAACTCGTCAGTGATGCGGCCGAGCGGGTTCAACTGAAACTCATGATCGCCGGGACCGGGCTTGAAGAATTGATCGAAGCCTTGTTCAAGATAGATTCCCGACGCGCCTGCCATGTAATAGAAGTAATAACTTTTGCGATACCACGAAAGCGATGGGCCCATCGTGGCGCCATAACGCGAATGAAAAAAATTATCCGGGCCGGCAAAGTTTTGCTGTTTCGTAAATGTCGTCGCGGTGTCGCCGAAGTTTGGCGCGTGGTAATAAAGAAAGTTTCCGCCGAATTGCCGCGCCGCGCCGCGCGTAAAAGCAGTGCGCATCGCAAACATCGGCTGCACGGCCGCAGTCTCGATGCCCAGCAGGCGCACGCCCCACTCTGTTAACGCGTGCGCAAACGAAGTGCTTGAAGTTGACTGCGCCGGGATCAATTTGTCCCACATCGCTCCGGTGTCGGTATGAAAAATCGCCGCCCACTTGCGCGCGATCGCGTCGGTATAGAAGATACGGTGCGCCTCCAGCAATTCGCGGCGCGACATCGATGCGTTAATCTTCAACTGCGCCGGCGACTGCTCCCACACGTAGCCCACGCTCTCGCCCGACATCCAACCCAAAAATTGATCTTTGAATTCCCCCGTCAGAAGTTTCCACGCCGCCTGACCATCTTCCGCCGACATCGCGGCCGAGCCGTAGTTGATCAAAATCGCAAACGGAACTTTCGTTTCGCGTAGATATCGCAAAAAGGGACTGCCGTCTTTCAAGTACTCGGGAAGGTTGTTGATGTAAATGACGGGCACGACGAATTTGGAACTGAAGAGCGGCACGTCGTGCGCGCCTTTGTATTTCTGCACGAAGTCTTCGATGGGCTCGGCATTGAATGGATAGAGCGGACGTTCCGGAGCGGGCTTGTCGTAAAGCTTCCAGAACTCCGGGCTGATGTTCCATGGCATCAGGAAATCGCGGCCGGCGATCGCGGGACGTTGCCATGACTTGGGAACTGCGAAGGCTGATGCTGGTTGCAGTAAAGAAGAAAGCTCCGGGCGTGAAGATGACCACTCGCGCAAGTAACGCGCGGCGGCGAAGTCCGGCTTGCGTCTTCCTTCAGGAACGTAAGCAAGATCATTTGTCAGTAGCAGGGAATCGACATGTCGTCTTGCGCCGGCAGGCTTTTCAATTTCGACCGAGAGGCGAGCCGGACCCTTTCCGAGTTGCGCTTCCGCTCCGTCCCAGGCAAAGGCCCAGCCCCAATACATGCTGACTTCGTCGTGCGCGTCGATGACGTCTTTGGTTCCGAACTCGTGACGGAAGACCTCCCGCTCGCCCTGAGTAAGGCGAATGACGAACGTCTCCGACTTGTTGGCCCAGTCAGCATAGCGCACCCAAATTTTGTAATTGCCGGCGCGCGGTATTTCGAGGTCTTGATAAATTTTCCCGCTCGTCTCATCAGCGCTGGCGGCAGCTGAGTTCCATTCGCTCTCGCCGCCTTGCGACCATTCGGCTGAAACACCGGGGCCGTTGATTCCCCAACCCGGCGCATCCGCCCTGGGAAGATTCATCCACGATGGATTTTGAATTGGTTCGCCAGTTGGCTTGGTGCCGAAGCCGCGCATGTTCTCGGCTTCGAACCAAAGGTACTCTGCGGACTGGGACGCGGAGACACGGGGGCGCGGAGACGCGGAGATCTGTTGAAGTTGTTGTGCCTGAGGGTTGTCGAACTTGCTTGATGCAACGAGGATTACGGCAAGGGCAACAATTGAAACTATGAATCTATTCACCGTGTCCCTGCGTCTCGTTCTCAACCAAGAGCTTCAAGGCATTCGGCGAGCGTGCGCTGTCGGCAAGTGAACATCGGCGTATCGCGCAGGGTATAGGAACTTGCTTTTGTCTCGCGTAGTTCCTGCACCAGGTCAAGAAAATCCGCCGGATTGTCAGTCTCAAACGCGACTACGAATTCCTGATCATCCAACCCAAACGAATAGGTAGTGTGAAGTTTGACTGACCGATACTTGGTGCCGATGCGAATGTGTTCGTCCATCATCTCCTGGCGCTGGTCGGGCGTGCGCGAATACCACTCGCGGGTTTTCACGAAGGGATAAACGAAGAGATAGTCTGACTTGCCGGGCACAATATGCAACCGGTCTTCAACGTGAGACGGATTATCTTTGTCGATATACATCGAGCGCTTCGTCATCGAAAGAAACGACACTGAAGGCTCAAGATACTTCGCCATCTGCGTATGATTGAGCCGCGACGTCATCTCCTGAATCGGATCGAGTTCCGAACCGATGCGCCAGATCATGAAATCAACATTGGTGCGCAACCCGATCGTCGAGTAAGTGTGGATCATTAGCTGGGGACGAAACCCGTTGACCGCCTTAATAAACTCTTCCTTGCTCCCTTGCTTGTCGTCCTCCCCGAGCGAGCGCCATTCGGGACGCGCGTGATAGAAAGTGAAGTTCACAAACTGCCGCGGCAGCTTCGTTTTTTGCTCCTCGATTTCATCGCAATTGGGGGCGAGCCGGAGCGCGCCTCTCGGCGCGTTGCCAGGTTCTTTGTCCGTACTCATTTGCAATAGCCTCTTAGATTGTGACGAGAATTCGCTTTCGGTAATAAAAGCGATGATTAGTTGACGCGTTGTTATTCTGCCTAGTATGAAGAGTGATTGCAACCGAGCAGGCGCGGCGCGAGTTTTCAAGTTCCGGTTACAGATGGCAAGTAAATTTCCGGCGCGGGCGTCTCCCCCGCAATGAGCTCGAAGCGCGAACAGCAAACACTTTTATCTTTCGGCCTCACACGCTAAACTCCAGCATCGAATGTTACGGCTCATTTACATCGGGCTCGCGGGTGCAGTTGGTACACTGCTGAGGTACTGGCTCTCTGAATCGACTGCGAGAAGGTTCGGCGAAACGTTTCCCACCGGCACACTCGTTGTGAATCTGGTTGGCTGTTTCCTGGCTGGCATGCTCTTCTATTTGCTCTTCGAACGCTACCTGATCAATCCGACTCTGCGCACAGTGGTGCTAGTAGGACTGCTCGGCGGTTTTACGACCTTCTCATCTTTTGGCTTGCAGACGTTTACGCTGCTCCGCGATGGCGAAATGGGCCGGGCGCTTCTTAATATCGGCGTCTCAAACGTTGGCGGGCTATTGCTGGTTTGGGTTGGATACTCGCTCGCAAAGACCGTCTGGTAACGATCGAAAAAGCTTCATAGCCCCCAACGAACCGGGGGCGGTGGGTCAGGCTATTACATTTCGCGCCTTTGGCGCTGACAAGCTATACTTTGCCGCTCCCGCATCCAAAACTACAGAACCCGGGAAAAGGTTTATATGAAGCT
>JANLYZ010000479.1:0-12042 GCA_031365905.1 Chloracidobacterium sp.
CTTTGGCTACAACGACAAAGGCAAATTCAATGGCTTGACTGAGAGCGAGCGAAACGCCATGTTCGATACAGGCCTTGAATATGACGACCATCTTCGCGCCAGCGGGCACTGGGCCGGTGGCGAAGCGCTTCAGGGGCCGGAGACCGCCCTGACCCTGTATTGGAAGAACGGCAAGGTGGCAACGACCGACGGCCCCTATGCCGAAACCAAAGAACAACTCGGCGGCATTCTCGTCCTTGAGGCGAGGGACATGAATCATGCTCTACAGCTCATCGGCCAGCATCCGGCTCTGACGTATGGCAACATTTTCGAGATTCGGCCAGCGGCGGACATGAATGAAGTCATGAAGGCAAGCGAGCAGCGACGGAGACAGAACACTGCACGCTGAACACGGCATAACAGAAAGGAGGAGGAGACATGAGGCCGAGAATCTGAACTCACGATTGTCTTTGCACTGGTCATCGCCATGGGCTCACGTCGAGCGTTAGAGCGACAGCCGAATCATGATCGCAATGCCGAAGTCTTTCGCCCGCTCGGCGGGCTCAATATAATTATTTAGGGGCCTTTGATCCCGGGGCTCGCGCCCCCGGGCTTTATGCTGGCGTCCGCTCCGCGGACTGCCGACGAACGCTGGCAGACGGCTATTGCTCAGCGTTGAAAACGTGTCTCTAACGAGGTATCGTAGACGCGACAGACAGACAGGTAGATGTTTCAATCAGCAGGTTTTCCATGGCAGAAAAATTCTACTAACTCTGCGGTTCGTCCCTTGTCCCAACTACTGATTCGCATAACTATCATTCGCCACTTGCGTCTCATAACCCAAGCGATGGTCACCAAGCAGGTAGAATGTTGAAGATAGCGGTCTGGCATAACTTACCCAGCGGCGGGGGAAAGCGTGCGCTTTATTATTTTGTTCGTGGTTTGGTAGGACGTGGGCACAAGCTCGCTTGCTGGAGTCTGGACACAGCCAACCATTCATATTTGCCTCTCTCGGAATTTGCGTCCGAACGTATTATCTCTTCCGAGTTGAAAGGCCGCTCACGCAAGAGTTTTACCCACAAATGGCGACCCGACTTGAATAAAGCAGTGGATCGCATGAGGGCGTTTGATCAGGCGAGCGAGCGCTGTGCTCACGAAATTGAAGCGGGCGACTTTGACGTACTCTTTGCCACCAGCGCTCTCCACTACTACGTGCCTTACATCATGCGGCACCTGCGGATGAAAAAGGTGCTGTATCTACAGGAACCTTGCCGGTTCCTCTATGAGGCCCGGCCGGTCCTTCCCTGGGTGTCCAATGCTCCTGAAGACCTGGAGCAAGCGACCCTCTTTCGCCCCCGCCAATTCATTGCGGACTACCCGCTCTTGCAGACCCTGCGGTTGCAGGCCAAACAGGAGTGGCTCAACATTCGGTCCTGCGATCAGGTTCTCGTCAATTCATATTTCAGCCGTGAGAGTGTGCTCCGGACTTATGGAGTGGACGCCAAGGTCTGCTATCTCGGCGTTGACACAACGCTCTTTCGTGATTTCGGATTGCCGCGGGAGCGCGTCATTGTCGGGCTCGGCTCGTTAGATTCAATCAAGGGAGTGGACCTGGCTGTCAAGGCCGTGGCTTTGCTGGCTGAACCTCGCCCTCCGCTCGTGTGGATCGCCAATTCAGGAAACGAAGCATACCGAAATACGATCCTTGAACTCGCTCGTTCACTAGGGGTCGAGCTGCGGATCCAGATGGCTATTTCTGATGCTGACCTCGTCGCAAATTTGAACAAAGCTACGTTTCTGCTCTTCACATCAAGGCTTGAGCCTTTCGGTTTCGCGCCCCTCGAGGCGAACGCCTGTGGCTTACCGGTAGTTGGCATTGCGGAAGGCGGCATTCGCGAAACTATTCAGGATGGGGTCAACGGTTTTCTAGTTGATCCTGAGCCGGAGAGTATCGCGCGCGCTGCCAGCCAACTCCTGGAGAACCCCGCGCTGACAAAGCAAATGGGTGCGCGGGCCGTCATCAACGTGCAGCGGAGTTGGAACGTCGAGAGCAGCATTGACCGGCTTGAGAAAATCCTGCTGCAAGCCGTTTCAACCGAGATGCGCCAACAGCATTAAGCAGGCAATGGTCAACAGGCTTTTTGCTTTACACCAAACGCCCAGGGAGTCGTTTGTCCCGGAAGAAGTCGAAATGATTCGAGACCGCGCAATCTGCACCATCATCGCCAAAAACTATCTGGCGTTCGCCAGAACGTTGGCGCAGTCGTTTCTCAGTTTGCATCCGGACTATCAGTGTTACGTTCTGATCGTTGATGATTTCGAGGGTTACCTGAGTCCTCAGGATGAATGCTTTGAGATCGTCAGGCTAACCGATCTGGAGATTCCAAACCTCCCGGGATTTTGCTTCAAATATGATGTGAAGGAGTTGTGCACTGCGACTAAGGCCTATCTGCTTGATTATCTGATTCACAAAAAGGGCATTGCCAAACTGCTCTACCTTGATCCGGACATTCTGATCACGGGTTCGCTGGATGGGATATATGAAAAGTTGGATGCTTACGACGTCATTCTTACGCCCCACCTGGATGCAGACTATCCGGACGACGACTTATTGCCGGATGATGGTCACATCTTGAGGGCCGGCCAATTCAACCTGGGCTTCATCGGAGTCAACTCAAGCGGGAATGCCCAAAAGTTTCTAAATTGGTGGAAGCCAAAATTGTATCAGAAGTGCGTCGTTGACTTGTTGAGTGGCTACTTTGTGGACCAGAAGTTCATAGACTTTGTGCCGCTCTTTTTTGAGCATGTGCTGGTTGAGAAAGACTCGGGCTACAACGTCGCCTACTGGAACCTGCACAGCCGTCGAGTCAGGATCGAGCAGGGCCAATGGAAATGTAACGATGGGACTTTGTATTTCTTCCACTTCAGCGGCTATCAGCCGGGGAGCAACGCCATCTCAAGCCATATCCCGAAGAGTCTGGCGCGCTACGGTTTTTCAAACCGGCCCGACCTGCGAAAATTATTCGCCGACTACCGGGAACTGCTTAGCGCAAATGGTTATCAGGAGACGATCTCATGGCCTTACACCTTTGGCTATTTCAAGTCAGGTGAGCCCATCCCCTCTGACCTCAGGATTCATTACCGAAGCCTTCCGGCCGAGTGGAGAAGTTTCGGCAATCCCTTCGAATCCGAAGAATTGAAACGTCGGATGAACGTGGTAATGATTTCCCTGACCAGCGTCGAACAACTGAACGCGATTCTGAATTCAAGGGCCTGGCACTGGGTTTGTCGTTACGGTCGTTTCAAAAACCGATATCTGGCGCGGGCTCAACAGCTTTTCGCCCACCTCTTTGGCATCAGGCACACAGTCAATCAGCATTCGGAAAAAATGCTAAGTGCCGATGCGCGAGGCGAGGCGGACTAGCAAGACCATGAGGTTCTCAAAAGTCTGGGTAAGTGGCGATAATTAACCGCTCAATTTTGAGAGGAGATTTGATAATGCCACCCGTCCGGTCCGAACTGTCGACGAGCTTTTGAAGGACTGACAGAACCCCGAAGACCAGCCGATAACGGCCTCCTCCAACAGCATCAAGGTTCTCCGAATTGACCGCCGGTGGATCGCTTGGGCGTGAGTAATGGTTTCCCAAACATGATGATTCAAAGTTATTGAACAGCAAGAATGTACTTAAGGAGGGGAATTGACCAAGCACGTTTTCACTTCACCATCGTCCAGAAGATCGGTTCGCTCTTACCTGCAATCTTTGAAAGCGCCGCTCCTCCTGGGCTTGGTCTGTTTCTTAGTCTACAACGCGAACCTGCGGCAGATCGGCGCCGGCGACACAGTGCCCGCTCGATATCTGCCGCTGATTCTCTGGCACTATGGCACGCTCGATCTCGATGTGGACACGCGCCTGGTTGCGCACGGCCATTCGATGATTGCAGACCGGAATCGGCCAGCGGGCGCTGAGGGTAAGGTCACCTACTACGAGCCGTGGGCTTATTGGATGGTCCGCACTCGCCAGAATCAACTCGCTTCCCTGTATCCCGTGGTGACACCATTGCTCGTGGCCCCACTCTATTTGCCCGCGGTTATCTGGCTCTACACACACGGTTGGAAGCAGCCACAGGTTGACCGGGTGGCAGAATTGATGGAGAAGATCTCGGCGTCGATTCTTGCCTCGCTCGCAAGTGTCCTTATGTACCTGGTGCTGCGTCGCGAGGGAACCCGGTGGAGCCTCCCGCTCGCGCTGGTGTTCGCCTTCGGGACTAATACATGGATGATCTCCAGCCAGGCACTTTGGCAGCACGGGACTGGAGAACTCCTGATCGCCCTGGCATTACTGCTTGTCGTCGTCCCCGCCTCAGCCGTGCGCACTGCGTTACTCGGTGCCGTGTGTGTTGTCATGGCCGCGAATCGCCCGCCGGACGCGCTGATTGCCGGTGCGCTGGTGCTCTTCACTGTTTGGAGCCGAAGACGCAGCGCTCTATGGCTTCTCGCCGGCGCCGCCCTCCCGTTGGCGGCACTCTTGTACTACAACCTCGACTTTATCGGCCACTACGCCGGTGGATACGCCCTGGGAAAATCGCCAAATAAGAAATTCTTCGAACTGAGCTGGTCAGGTATGCCCGCATTGCTGGTCAGCCCCACGCGCGGCCTGCTCGTCTTTTCACCGTTCCTTGCCTTCATTCCCGTGGGGCTGATTCAGCGTCTGCGAACACCAAACTCGAAAGTGCTCGCCGTGGCGCTCAGTCTTGCCGTCGCCGCCCAGTTCTTACTTTACTCGCAGGCAGACTGGCGCGCTGGAGTGTCGTGGGGTCCGCGTTGGCTAACAGACCTTTTGCCGATTCTGCTATGGATGCTCGCTCCCGCTCCGCGGATCCTGCGCCCATTCGCACGCGGCCTGCTCATTCTGGCGATGTTGGTGTCAGTAGGCGTACAGACGATAGGCGCCTTCTGGTATACGAAGACCAGTGACACAAGCATCTTCGCAGGAAATCCCGCATCCATGCGCGCTGCGTGGAACCCCAGGAATGTTCCGTTTCTCACCGAATTTCGTCACCCGCATGCGCCCGGCGAACTCCAGTGCGATGCGGCCGGCTCGATAGCTCGTGTAGGACCGACGCTGCTTCCCGGCACCGGCGAGGTCCCTGACCTGGAACCCGGAGCGGTGCTCGAAGGATGGGCGCTCACCTGCGGGCGCACGCCTGCCCGACTGTTGGTGTTGATAGACGGGGTCCTGATCGGCTCGACCTCGGACTTTCTACCGCGAGTGGATGTTAATGAAGTGGTGCACGCCATGTCCCCCTCGGGTTGGCGTGTATCTGCCAACACGCAGGGCGTTTCACCTGGGGAGCGAGTGCTTCAGCTCGCTGTTCGCATCGAGCCGAGAAGCGATATCCGCATTGTTCGTGAACAGCGCGTAAACGTGATCGCACCGGAGCCTCCCTGCGAGATCGACACGCTGCCACACAAGACGGCGTCGGGGACCGAGCTGAATGCGATGGCAGAGCGCGCGGCGTTGTTGTTGCGGGAGCGGCAAGACAGGTACGGCTTTTGGCTCACCTCGCATACGACGGACCTTCGTTACGAAGCTCCGCAACAGGAAATGAACACGTACCTGACTTCAATGCTAGTGGATTTGCTCTCGCCAGTCGCACGCCAGCGAAGTCTCGACGATGTGGTGGAGCGTGCACGACGGCATCTCGCGGCACAGATCGAAAGCGACGGCTTAGTACGCTATCATGGGTTACCCGACGGACCCACCATTGGCAAGCTGGGATGTGTCATTACTCCGGACGCCGACGACACTGCTCTAGCGTGGAGAATCGCCGGCCATCGTGCCGATGACCCGAAACAGCAATCCATGCTGCGAGAGATTGATCGCTATCGCGACGCGCGGGGTTTATATCGCACTTGGCTCGCCCCACAAAAGCAATACCAGTGCATAGATCCCGGCCGCGATCCAAATCCAACCGATATCGCCATCCAGATGCACGTGTACTTGATGCTGCGCGAACTTGATCCGCCCGCCGCACAGAACCTTTGCGATGCGCTGCAACGCTCGTTTTGGGACGAGGATCTCTGGATTTACTACGCCAAGACTCCGTTGGTGCCCTACCTCCGTAGTGCCGAATTGCGGCAGCTCGGTTGCGCAATTCCGCTACCATCGGAGCGGCTGGCGCTTCCCGCTGCTGGACAGGAAATCTGGAGTGAGGTGGTGCGCCGGCTCGCTGAAACAAGGGCGTCGTCACAGGACGAGAACACGCGGCAGGCGATTCGCAAACTGCTTGCGCGCATTGGCAGCGACGACTTTGCCGAGCTTCGTTTTTCGCCGCCACTGCTCTACCACAACGATCTGAGCGCGACCGTAAAACGATTTTACTGGTCCGAGGATTTTGGTTACGCACTGTGGCTCCGGCTTTACCAAGCAACCAAGGTCGAAACCGGGCAGCTTCACTAACCATGGCCATGACTTCTCAATCGCCTTTTCGGCAGTATGCGCGAGTCCTGCAACACTTCGCGTCCGCGCGAGCGGTGGAGGTGGTGGCGCTGCAAGCCTCGCCGATTCTCGGTAGCTTCTTCGGTGGTTTCAGCCTCGAACCAATCGGCGTGATCCGGCTAGGTTTACTACTGCTCGGCAGTCTCGCGCTCACGGCCCATGTCTTTGTTTTCAATGATTGGGCTGGGCACAGGAGCGACATCGGTGATCCGCGGCGAGCGACACTCGTATTTGCTCGGCGGGGCATTAGCAGGCGTCAGGTCGCGCGCGTTGCGATCGCGCTCCTCATCTTCGCGAATGTCGCCTTGGCTGCCGTCGGCAGACCGGCCATACTGCTTGGCGCCGCGATCGCAACCCTCAGCCTTCTATACTCGTGTTCGCCGAGTTTCGGCAAAGGCACGCCCATCCTGGCGTCGGTCAATCACCTGGTCGGAGGCGCGCTACACTTCTTGCTGGGTTACACCTTATCCCACGCCCTGGACGCAAGGGGTATCGTGATCAGTCTCTTCTTTGGTTTGGTGTTTGCCGGCGGCCATCTCAACCAGGAGGTGCGCGACTACGAGGGTGACCTTCTCAACGGAATTCGCACAAGTGCCGTAGTGTTCGGTTGTCGGCGCACGTTTCTCGCGAGCCTGTGCACATTTACGGCCGCTTATGCGGTACTCGCCGGTTTAGCCGCGCTGGGGTTCCTGCCAAGGTTGTTGCTCTGGACCACTATCGGGTGGCCTTTGCATGTCGCATGGTCTTTGCGAGCACTCCAGCGTGGATTGGGATTCGAGACCGCATTATGGATGCAGCGACGGTATCGATTGCTGTTCGGGTTCATCGGGCTCGCGATGTTAGCCAGGTGAGGAGGCATGCTCTTGATTCTCACAAGGGCTTTGTGACTCAGTGCAGGGATTTAAGAAAATGGCTCTTCGCAGTGGACACTCTTCGCAACTTCTTCTTGATGCCAACCACAGTGACAGTCAATCCAGGCCCAGCTTGCTATTCGTTCCCTGCCGATAGAGCCTCTTGAATGGTGAAGTAGCCTTCGTACAGGGCCTTCCCAACAATCAAGCTGTCGATGCCGCAGTTTGCGCGGCTGACGTGGCTGATGTCTTCGAGCGACGACACCCCGCCTGAGGCGGTAATCTGTAGCCCCGAGGCGCGCGCGATCTCGCACGTCGCTGCGACATTGACACCACTCAGCATCCCATCGCGCGCCACGTCTGTATAGATGACGCGTCCGATGCCGATCGAGGCGAGGTGAACAACGAAACTAACAGCTGACAGTGCTTCATCTTTTTCCCACCCGCGGGTCACGACCTGCCCTCCTTTCGCATCAATCCCCACGGCAATCTTTTCGCTGCCGAACCTGCGCAAAAGTTCCGTCAGCTTTTCCGGAGATTCGACTGCCAGCGTTCCCAGTACGACCCGCGCTACTCCAAGATCGATAAGTTCCCCGACCTGATCGAGATCGCGCAATCCTCCGCCAAACTGTATCGGGATCCGGATCGATCGGACGATCTCGTGAACCGTCTGGCGGTTGGCGGAGTTTGGTTCAGAGAAAGCGCCGTCAAGATCTACGATGTGTACCATCTGTGCGCCGGCCGCTTCGTAACGCTTCGCGATAGCGACGGGATCGCCGTCATAAACTTTCGCGCTGTCTCGGCGTCCCTGAGTCAGGCGGACGCAACAACCACTGCGAAGATCGATTGCGGGGATGATTAGCATCAGACACTTTCAGCTTTCCGGATCGTTTGCATTACTTCCTGAAAGAGCGCGCCGTTTGTGGAGATTGCATTGCCACCGGCAATCGTTCGGCGGCCATCCCAGTCAGTAAACGTGCCGCCGGCTTCTTCGATGATCGGAAGCAGCGCGGCGCAATCCCAAATATTCATGATCGGATCGAGCATCACATCCGCGCGACCGGTAGCGACGAGCATGTGTCCGTAGCAATCGCCCCACGTGCGCGACGCATTCGCTTCTTCTCGCAAAGCCGCGAGCGCTGGGCCAAACCTGTGTTCACCGCTCGCGCCAAAATCACTCGCCAACACCAACGCCTGATCAAGCATCGAGGTCTCAGATACTCGCGTTGGCTGGCCGTTCCAGAAACAGCCCAACCCCCGGGCCGCATAAATAATTTCACTCAGCGCCGGCAGATTGACCACACCCAGGAGCGGTTCGCCATCGACTTCAAGTCCGATCATCACGCCGTAAAACGGGACGCCGTGGACGAAAGCATACGTCCCGTCAATCGGATCAATAATCCAACGCCGCCCTGAAGAGCCGGTCTGCTCGCCTTCTTCTTCACCCAAAATCGCGTCATCCGGAAAAGCCATCTCGATTGCGTTTCGGATATGTCTTTCCACTTCACGATCGGCCACCGTCACAAATGAATTGTCAGCCTTGCGGTCAGGAGAGAAAGTTCCTTTGAAGTAGTGTTCGGTGATCGCTCCGGCGTCTCGCGCCAAAGCGACCGCAAATTCCAGGAGTTGCTCGAGGATTGAGTTATCGACCATCATTCGAACTTTCCTCCCTTCTGGCGCTCAACTCGGCGCCGACGTGATCCAGGGTCAGACCGCATTCCACCAGCAGCACAATCAAGTGGTAAAGCAGATCGGAAGCCTCGCGAACGACTGCCTCGGAATCCTTATTCTTGGCCGCGATGATCGTCTCCGCTGATTCTTCACCAACTTTTTTCAGGATTTTGTCGAGGCCTTCATTAAACAGATAGGAGCTGTAGGAACCCGCAGGCCGCTCGCGCTTCCTCGATTCAACCAGCGCATAAAGATCGTTGAGCACTGGGCCCAGATCGGCTGAGCCTTCCCGTTTATCGCCCGCCGGTGCGTCCTGGAGTTCGTTGTGAAAGCAGGATTGCGCGCCGGTGTGACAGGCTGGCCCGGCGGGCTCAACCAGAATGCGAATCGCATCCTGATCGCAATCGACGGACACATCAACCACACGCTGTTTGTTGCCGGAGGTCTCGCCTTTGTGCCACAGGCTTGATCGCGAGCGAGACCAGAACCAGGTTTCACCGCTTTCATTAGTTCGCTTCAGACTTTCCGCGTTCATATAGGCGAGCGTTAACACTTGCAGCGTGTTCGCATCCTGCACGATCGCCGGCACGAGGCCATCCTTGTCAAACTTGATGTCTTTGATTGAAATCTTCATCTCACAATTACTCCTCGCTCGCGCAAATAATTCTTCACGTCGGCGATCGTGTATTCGCCTGAGTGAAACAGCGACGCAGCCAGCACCGCGCTCGCTCCGCCTGCCGTCAGTGCCTGGTAAAAATGTTCAAAGGTCCCCGCGCCACCCGAGGCGATTACAGGAATGCGCAAGGCGTCGCTTATGGCCCGCGTCAGCTCCAGGTCATACCCGTTACGCGTGCCGTCACAGTCCATGCTGGTCAAAAGTACTTCTCCTGCGCCCAGGCGTTCGGCGCGCATGGCCCACTCGATCGCGTCCGAACCCGTGCGCGTGCGCCCGCCATGGGTGAAAACTTCCCAACCTTCGCTCGCGTCACTCGGGTTGCGCCGCCGCGCATCAATGGAAACGACCATGCATTGTGAGCCGAAAACCTCCGCCCCTTCGCTGATTAACTCGGGCAACTCAATCGCCGCAGTGTTAAGCGAAATCTTGTCGGCCCCTGAACGCAGCACCGCACGAATGTCTTCCAGCGAGCGCAATCCACCGCCGACCGTGAAAGGAATGAAGACTTCGTCAGCTACCCGCCTGACCAGCGCCGCGACGATTTCGCGCTTGTCTGACGACGCGGTGATGTCCAGGAAAGTCAGCTCGTCCGCACCCTCTGAGTCGTAACGTCTAGCCTGCTCGATCGGATCACCGGCATCAACGAGCGAGACAAAACGAATGCCCTTGACCACGCGGCCGCGGTCGACATCGAGACAGGGAATGATTCGCTTTGCCAACATGATTAATTGGTCTGCGCAAAGTTCGCCAACAACCGCAGGCCTGTCGCCTGGCTCTTCTCCGGATGAAATTGCACGCCCGAAACAGTCTCGTGCGCCACGACCGACGCATAAGCGACGCCGTAGTCAGTATCACCCAGTACGACTCCAGCATCGGCTGGTTCACAATAGAAGGAATGCACGAAATAAAAAAACGCTTCATCCGCAATTCCTTCAAAGAGAGGATGTGCGTGTCGTTGCCGGATTTGGTTCCAACCTACCTGCGGCACGACCAGATCATCTGAGAAGCGGCGCACTCGGCCACGCAGCAAACCCAGGCCTCGCGTCCTGCCAAACTCTTCCGATTCTTCAAAGAGCATCTGCATGCCCACGCACACGCCTAGCAAAGGAGTTCCCTGGGCCACACGCTCGCACACAAGTTGATCAAAGCCGCGTTCGCTTAGCGCCGTCATGCAAGCGGCGAAAGCCCCGACCCCGGGGAGCACTAAACGCTCCGCCGTGCGCAAAACGTTTTCGTCCGCGCTCACCACCGCATCGCAGCCGCCGGCAGCAAATGCTTTTTCGACAGAACGAAGATTGCCGACTCCGTAATCGATGATGCCAACTTGCGGCATGACGCTCAGAGAGCTCCTTTCGTGCTAAGCACACCGGTAATTCGCGGGTCACGCTCGACGGCCTGGCGCAACGCGCGTGCGGTCGCCTTGAATGTCCCTTCTAAAATGTGGTGAGTGTTACGGCCACGCAGGCAGTCGATATGCAGATTGAACTTCGCGGTCTCGGCTAATGATCGCCAGAAATGCTCGGCTAGCTCAACCGAAAAGTTTCCGATTTTCTGGCGCCGCGTATTGACCTCATAGACCAAATAGAACCGGCCCGAAAGATCGATCACCGAGCGGCAGAGCGCTTCGTCCATCGGCACCACCGCCTCGCCATACCTTTTGATTCCGGTTTTATTGCCCAGCGCCTGGGACAGCGCCTGTCCAAGAGTGATCGCAATGTCTTCGACCGAGTGATGGTCGTCAATTTCCAGATCGCCCCGGCAAGCAATGTCCAGATCAAACAGTCCGTGCTTCGCAAACAGGTCAAGCATGTGATCCAGAAATGGCAACCCGGTATTTACGTGCGAGCGACCAGCGCCATCAAGTTTCAGTCGCACCCGAATGTCGGTCTCTTTGGTCTTGCGTTGGACCTGAGCACTGCGCTCGGTTGATTTGCTATCAGCCTTTTTCATCTGTTTCACCTTTGTGGCGCTACGCTGGCCGCACTCTAAACACTTCTCGTAGCGCCGCGATCAATAGATCATTCTCTTCGGGCGTGCCAACGCTGACCCGGAAGTACTCGCTCAACATCGGATACCCACTTACGTCGCGAATCAAAATATCTCTCTCAAGAAGATCAGCGAAGACTCGTTTCGGATTTAAGGCCGAACGCACAACCATAAAGTTTGCCTGTGAGCGCAAAGGCGTCAGACCATCAATTTTGCCCAGCTCGCCGTACAAACGATCGCGCTCGTCGATGATTCTTCGCACCAACGGTCGCAACTCTTCTTCGTACATCTCGACGGCTACTTCCGCCGCGGTCTGCGAAATCGCGTTCAGGTTATAGGGCAACACGGCTTTGCTTATCTCGCGCGCCAGTTCGGGCGC
>JANLYZ010000488.1:0-2259 GCA_031365905.1 Chloracidobacterium sp.
TCAGTCTCGCCGGAAAAGCTGACGTGATCATTAGACAGAGCGGACCATACCGCCGGTTGCGGATCCGGAGCCGGCCTATCATCGAGCCCCGTATCCAGCATCCGAAAAGAACCGGAGCCTTTGGCTTTCGCCTCGAAGACCAGATTCTTTACCAGGCCCGTCATCGTAAACTTCACTTGCCAGCGACCAGCGAGCGTTGCGGCTGGCACTTTGACTCTCGGCAGCGCAGCCTGCGGAAACGCGACGCTCGGAATCGTCATTAGCGAGACCAGCACTATCGAATAAACCAATCTCTTCACGTCCATTCCCTCCACTGCGATAATTCTACCTTCTGGTAGGTTCAATAAGTAAAAAATCCCGTTCGACTTGTAAGGCCGAACGGGATTTGGTTAACAGAAAGCGGCTGAGCGCTTCCTTAGGCTGGCGGTCCCACCGGCGTGCAGGTAGCACAGCCGTCGGTACCGTTGGCCAGGATGCGGTTGTTGCCGAACGTTTGCACCACACCGCCGCCGGAAGCCAGGGCTCCCGATCCGCCATTGTTGTGAATGTCGTTGTTGTTTATCTCAAGGACACCACCGGCAGGTGCGTTGACGCCATTCGTACCGTTATTGAAAATGGCAGAGGTGCTGATTCGCAAAACTCCAGTACCACCATCGGCCAAGCCGCCGTTGTTGGTGTTGTTTGAGAAGTTGCAGTTCAGCGCTTCCATTCGACCGTTGATCTTCGCATGAACGCCCTGGCCATTGCCGATGAAAGAGCTATTTATCAGCGAGGCCTTGGCGAAGCCCGACGAGGTGCCCTCGCCAATCCCATCGCCGGCGTTGTCTCTGATGGTGCTGTTCCGAACGTTCAGGGATGTATTGGTGCTCGCGTTCACGAGGATGCCTTCGTTTACAAACCTGAAGATCACGCAATCTTCAACGTTCACTTCGTCGGCCGAGACAATATTCATGCCCCTAATGCCATTGCAGGAGCCGTTGATCGACAAACCTCTGATGGTGACGACGTCGAACGAGGCGGTGACGGGCAAATTGACGGTGATGCCAGTCGTCAGGGAAGCAAGAATACCGGCCAGGGTTCCGGTGCCGTCAATCGTGATTGGCTTGGTGATGGTGACGGCGCCAAAGCCGCCCGGATCCAACGCATCAATTTCGCCGCAAGATGCGGTCTTGGAGATTGCGCCGGCAAAAGTCTTACACGGTGCGGTGCGGCTGCACGGATTGGCATCGTCGCCAACACCGGATACCCAGGTGCGTGTTGCTTGTGCATTCGCGAGGGACGCGAAAGCGCAAGTGAAAACTAAGACTGCTAATAGATTTAGAACCTTCTTCATTTGGGGTCTCCTTTTAGGTATTCGGGTTAAGTCTGTCAGTTTAAGGTCTTTGGGTTTTATAGTAAATAGCCGTCTGCGATACGAGCGCTTGCCCTATTGACCGCAATCGGCTGCCGTGTCGTTGGTGATTGTCCAGGTTGAATTACTTCCACACGCCACGACCGTCGATAGGAAGCAGCCATCCTGATCCTCGCCAATGACTTTGATCTGTTGCTGGTCACAAGAAAAGTTGACCGTCGCCGACTGGCCGGAGGCAATGCCGTCTCCGGACAGTTGGTTACCGCTCCAGTCGTCAACGTCAACATGTGATACGTAGGCATAGCGAATTGCACGACCGGAATTGTTCACTATGGTTACCGAGTTTGACGAACGCGCGCTCGATAGCAGCGGCAGCGTCGCCAGTGCGCCAAAGATTGCGCAGACTAGAACAAGCCGAAACATATTGCGCATAGTGCGTGAACTTTTCATCCTATTCCTCCCTTACTCCTCTCGAAACTTCAGTGGGGTGGCGGGCGCTCGGGAACGCCCGCCGGATTGTGTTAATGAGCCGTAGCGTCCTGCCAGACTCAGGGACAATTGCCGCTGACCGTGTAGTGGACTCCGCTGTCCACTACGGTCTGGCCAGGATTGTGCGGTACCACAACTCTGGCGGTTGTTCGTCCCACGTTACCGGATGTGTCGCTAACCTTGAAGGTAATCGTATAGACGCGACCATCGCTGATCCCTTCGCGTTCGGCGCGCAATTGGACCGACTTGCAGTCTGCGGCGATGACAATGTCGTTCAGAGTATTGCCATCTCCGTTGCCATTCTCGATCTCGTCGCTGGTTACGCTCTCGATAACTACGCTGCTGACGCCGATGGTGTCGCAGTTATCAGTTACCGCCGTCACAAAGTTCGTCACCTGGAAGGTTTGGTACTTGTGATT
>JANLYZ010000004.1:0-4579 GCA_031365905.1 Chloracidobacterium sp.
GTTGAGTGTTTGGCCGGTCGCTACCGCTCTCGGTTCCGATTGAGCAATTGGTGGCCCGGTTGCGCGCTCATCCCGTCTCCTTTACAATCCGCCCTTTGCTAGAGAGGTAAATTAATGCTCAAACAACTGTCGCGGCTGAAAAACACCAGCCGAATCATCGTTCTCGGATTCGTACTCATAATGGCGGTAAGTCTTATTGTCATGTTTGCCCCGAAGAGTACCAACAACGTAGAACCCGCCCGCAACACGTCGGTCGTGGCGAAGGTTGGAGGTGAAGAGATCACTGTGGCTGAAGTTGCGCGGCTGAAAGAAAACTACCTGCAAATGTTTGGCGGGCGCGTCAGCATGACGCAGTTGGGCGGTTACAAGCGTTTTATCGATAACCTGATTCGAGGTCGCGTCGTGTCTCAGGAAGCGGCTCGGCTGGGCCTTGCGGCAAGCGATGCGGAAGTTGCGGAAAAAATTCGCAAACAGTTTACCGACGCGTCCGGTCAGTTTGTCGGCATGGAACGTTATAAGGAATCAGTCACCGTGCGCTACGGCGGATATGATGAATATGAGCGAACCGTTCGCGACGAGATCGCGCAAGACAAACTCCGAGCGTTTGTAACTGCCGCAGTCAACGTTGGGCCTGATGAAGTTCAGGAAGATTACAAACGGACCCACGCGAATTTCGACGTTATTTATTCGGTCCTTTCTGCGGACAAACTGGCCGAAAAAATCCAACCGTCTGATGACGAGTTGAAGAGTTACTACGAACAGCACAAGACTGACCTTAAAATCACCGAGCCGCAAAAGAAGCTTCGCTACGTCTACATTGATCAGGCGAAGTCTGGCGACAAGCTGCAGATTACCGACAAAGAATTGCACGACGAGTTTGACCGCCTGTCTCCGGAAAACAAAGAGGCCGGCGTCAAGGTGCAGCAGATTCTTTTGAAGGTTGCGCGCAAGGATTTGGAGGCGACGCAGGAACAGAAAGCCAAAGACCTGATCGTGAAGGCTCGCGCCGCGAGCGGCGACGCCGGCGAGAAAGTCTTCGCTGATCTGGCCCGCGGAAATTCTGAAGATCCAGCCACCGCGAAGGGCGGCGGTTATCTGACGCACCCAGTCAAGAAAAATCCGAACAAGGTCGATGCCCTTTACGATCGCGCGGTGGATATGCAGCCGGGCGACGTTTCCGACATTCCGATCAAGTTTGGAGGCAATTGGTACATCCTGCGGCGGGGTGAATCAGTACCCAAAACTTTCGAGGAAGCGAAGCCGGAATTGTTGGCTTCCTTGCGCAACCGTAAGGGATATGTCGCGGCGGCGAAAATCGCTGAGCGCGCTCAAAACCGATTGAAAGAAACCAAGGACGCGCAGAAGGTGGCGCAGGAGTTGGCGGCCGAAGCGAACATGAAGCCGGGAGACATGGTCAAGGAGACAGGCTTCATTAAACCCGGCGACGACGTTCCGGGGATCGGCAGCAGCCAGCAGTTCGAAGCAGTCATAGGACCATTGAACAACCCGAACGACGTTGGCGATCGGACCGGAGTGAAGGGCGGATTTGCGATTCCGCTGCTCCTTGAGAAAAAGGAACCACGCATTCCGGACTTTGAAGAGATCAAGACCAAAGTTGCCGACGCTGTGAAACAGCAACACGCGAAGGAGCAGTTGGAACAAAAGGCCAAAGAGATCGCGTCGTCATTGAATAGCACCGCCGATCTAAAAGCTGCAGCCGAGAAAGCTGGGTTTGAATCAGTCACAGAGGAAGCTTTTAAGCTCGGCACGGCTCTCGGCAAAGCAGGTATGAGTCCGGCCCTTGACGAAGCTGTTTACGCGCTGAAGAACGGGGAAGTAACGAAGAGTCCCATCAAGGTTGGCGATACTTTTGTCGTTGTGGGAGTGACGAATCGTCATGAAGCTGACCTCGCCGAGTTTGCCAAGCAGCGAGAACAGTTAACACAAACGATGCTGTCAGGTAAACAAAGTCAGGTTTATGAGGACTATATCAGCGCGGTCCAGCAGCGCATGAAGCACGACGGCAAGATCAAAGTCTATGACGACGTGGTTGCGAGCCTGGAAGCGAGCGAACCTGAACCCGAGGTAGCACCACAACCGCAGCGCCCGCAATTCCCGATTCCGGCCAGGTAGGCAGGGAGCGCGGGCATCCCGCCCGCATATCTAAAGACGAAGGGCCGGTAGCGTTAAGACGCAATCGGCCCTTTGTCCTATTTAATGCGAGCCGGATGCCCGCGCTTCCGGGAGACAGTTCTACTTTATCAGCGGCGCCACTTGCGACTGAGCAACCGCCGTTCTGATCTCCAGCTCGTTGCCCGTGTTAGTAGCTTTCAAATTTTCCAACGCGGTCCTTGCCAACACGCCCTTCGCTCCCGTGATCCGGTTAACAAATAAGCCACCGAGTTGTCGCAAGCCCTCGACCGTGTCGCCCAGATTCTTTGCGGAGTATGTGTCAACCGTCCGCGCCGTTAGCATCAATTCCAGATTGGAACTAGGCATGCCGAGCGTGCCATAGACCTGGCGGACTGCGGTCAACTCGCGAGCCACCGTGTCGTTAGTTAGACTCAGATTCTCCAGCAGCTTCGGTGAAATGTTACCACCGAAACCCACGATGGCGTTTTGATCACGACTGGCGAGTGCAACCAATTCGGGATTGGCATGCTTGCCGGCTTTGGTCGAATCAATCGCGCCGCGCACCGCCTCTAGATCGCCCAGCGCCAGCGTGTTGCCGTCAAGCGCAGTGACTGCCAGATCGCCCAGCTTCAGATCCCACAAACCGAAGAGCTTCAGTTGTCGTTCGATGCTGAAGACGTAAATCATTTTCCCCTGATACTTCTGTTCGCTGTACTTGCCATTCGCCGCCAACCTGCCGGCAGCAACAATGCCGCCGGCGTTGAAGCTTCCGCGCGCCAATGCCACGCTTGAAATTTTCGTGATGCCTTCTCGCGGGTATTTATAACTAAGGCCCAGCGCAATTTGATCGAACGAGCGCGGGTCGAGACCGGTCTGCGACTTAAACTTTGCCAAGTCATTTGTGACTTCCGCTAGCTTTGCCGGATTCTCCGCCAGGAGTTTAGGCACCGCTTCATTCAAGATGCGCGCTACGTTGATTATTGCGACCGCGTCAGACGGTGGCAGGGACGACGCTAATGACGGCGCCGCTTTCGTGCTGGTTGCCGTGCGATTACGTTGCGCCAGTCCGATTACTGAAAGACTAAAGATGAGCAGCAGTACCGCTGCAAACGATTTGAGAAAACTAATTATCACGATAAAGAAACCCTTTCTTGAATTTGACCCGTAAGATCTTCTGGCTGTTCGGATGCCACTCAAGCATCGCCAGTTGGCCTGTTAACTGGCTGGGACCGCCCGCGGTCCCACAAGTTCACACGCTTTCGACCAGCAACGCCAATCCCATGCCTCCGCTTACGCAAAGCGTCGACAGTCCCAAGCGCGCCCCGCGCTTTTTCATTTCATGCAGCAGCGTGGTGGTAATACGAACTCCCGTGCAACCGATGGGGTGACCGAGCGCGATTGCGCCGCCATTTACGTTCAGCCGATCAGGATCAAACTTCAGTTCGCGATCGCAGGCGATCACTTGCGCCGCGAAGGCTTCGTTCACTTCAACCAGATCTATGTCCGCGAGCGAAAGCTTCTGTCGTGCTAACAATGATCTGATCGCCGGTACTGGCCCGATGCCCATAATCTCAGGCGCCACGCCGGTCACTTCGTAATCAACGATTCTTGCTTCCGCTTTTGCGCCCGACTCTTTCAACGCTGCTTCGCTCAATACAACTACCGCGGCGGCACCGTCAGTTATGCCTGAAGAGTTTCCGGCCGTCACCGTTCCAGTTTTGGAAAACACGGGCGCTAACTTTCCCATGTCCTGGATCGTTGTGTTTGCCCGCGGGTGTTCATCGCGAGCAAAGTTAGTCGTTTCACCTTTCCGTCCCGTGATCTCCAGCGAAACAATTTCCGCGTCAAATCGTCCTGACTCTATCGCCGCTTGCGCGCGTTGCTGCGAACGCAATGCATACTCGTCTTGTTCGTCGCGCGTAATTCCGTATTGACGCGCGAGGTTCTCGGCAGTCTCGCCCATCACTAATCCTGACAGTGGATCATTGAAGCCATCGCGATACATGCCGTCGACGAGTTCCGTGTTGCCCATGCGCATTCCGAAGCGTGCCCCCTCGGCGAAATACGGCACGCGCGACATGCTTTCCGTGCCGCCCGCCAACACAACGTGCGCGCGGCCAAGCATAATCTGCTGCGCCGCTAGGATGATCGCCTGCAAACCTGAGCCGCAGGCCTGGTTGACTGTAAAGGCCGGCACCGTCTCCGGCACACCGGCGCGATAAGTTATCTGCCGCGCGACGTTTGGCCCGCCACCGGCCTGTCGTGCGCAACCCCAAATCGACTGTTGAATCTGATCGGGTTTCAATCCCGCGCGTTCCAAAGCAGCCTGCGCTGCTGCCACACCGAGATCCGCAGCGCTCCAGGAAGCGAGCGTTCCACCAAAGCGGCCGATTGGCGTGCGCACGGGTGCTGCAAGGTAGACGTTTTTCATTACTGGTTTGTTAGC
>JANLYZ010000005.1:0-6994 GCA_031365905.1 Chloracidobacterium sp.
TGCCGCAACCATTTCCTATTTTGGCTGACTGAGTTCTTGCATCCGGTTGTAATGTCACAGCGGGCGAAAACATTTCGCGGGTAATGAGTCTTTCTTGAAACTCAGAGATGTGCGCTTGACCGCTGGCGAAGGCCGACCCGATGATGTTCGCGAATATTCCGAAAGATTGCTGACACGATTGACCACAAGAATCAGCGGCAACGAAGGTGGGGTTCTCAGATGAACAAGTATCGCTTCGTACAACTCGACGTCTTCACGGAGGAAGCCTTTACTGGTAACGCACTCGCTGTGTTTCCCGAAGCCGAAGGATTGACTGACGAGCAGATGATGAATATTGCGCGCGAGATGAATCTTTCGGAGACGGTGTTTGTCCTCAAGCCGGACGACTCACCGGAGGCTGGCGACAATCAACAATCTGCAATCAGCAATGAGCAATCGGTAGTATTGCGCCGTCTCCGTATCTTCACGCCCGTGCGAGAGATTCCTTTTGCAGGTCACCCGGTTGTCGGCACCTGGAACGCTTTAGCGCGTGAAGGTGTGGTGCCGCTTCCCGAAGGTGGTAGCGGTTGGATACGCATTCATCACGAAGTCGGTATTGGCGTTCTGCCGGTGGACATCGAATTCAAAAACAGTGCGCCGGTGCAGGTTGTGATGACGCAGGGAAAGTTTGAGATTAAGCGCGAGGTCGAGGACGCAAGCGAACAGGCGGAGTTGGCGCGCGCTCTCGGTTTGTCATTCGAAGATTTCGACGAGACTCTTCCGATTCAAACTATCTCGACTGGCCTTGCGTTTCTTGCGGTGCCGATTCGATCTCTGGCTGATCTGGGTCGTTGCAAAGTAAACAGTTCTTTGCTCGCCGCAGTCTATGCGCGATTCGGCGCTACCGGCTGCGAAGCTTTTACTCGCGAGACGATGGAGATTGGTGAAGCGCGCGCACACGCACGCATGTTTGCGCCCGGCGACAACATCGCGGAAGATCCGGCCACGGGTAGCGCTGCCGGCGCGTTGGGAGCTTATCTCGTTTATCATGGCGCTTCGCGGGTCGACTTGGTTGACGGACGCGAACGATTTGTCATCGAGCAGGGTGATTTTATGAAGCGTCCCAGCCGCATCAATCTTGAAGTCGCCGGCAAACCGGGAGCAATCGATGAAGTACGTGTTGGCGGACCGTCAGTTGTCGTCGCTCACGGCGAAGTCTTCGTTTAGTTATGAACAACGCTCTCGATCTATTAATTATCGGCGCCGGTCCGGCGGGACTGTCCGCGGCTCACGCGGCAGCGCAGGCGGACCTCAGTTATATCGTCCTGGAAAGAGGAACCATTGCCGACACGATTCGCAAGTATCCGGTGGGCCGCACGCTCTTCTCCACGCCAAACGAGCTGGAGATGTTCGCCGGCGCGTTGAAACCGTGCCGCGAAAAACCGACGCGCGAAGAACTACTCTCTCATTACATCCACTTTGTTCTCGATCACGATCTCAAGATAAACACTGACGAAGAAGTGCTCGATATTGAGAACCTCGAGGCCAAAGGCTTTCTGGTGCACACCAACAGGAATCAATACAGCGCCGCGCGAATCCTCTTCGCGATTGGCGCGATGGCGCATCCGCGCCGGCTAAACATTCCCGGCGAAGATTTGACCAAGGTGCATCATCTCTTCGTTGAACCCTACGCTTACATTCGGAAAGACGCGATGGTGGTTGGCGGCGGCAATAGCGCTGCCGAAGCGGCGTTGTTCCTTTCCGAAGAAGGCGCACGCACCACGCTCGTCATCTGGCGCGAAGACTGGGAAAACCGCGATCCAAAAGCTGGCGCGATGAAACACTGGGTGCGCTCGCCGCTTGAACAAGAGGTTACCGCCGGACGGCTGCGCGTTGTGTTGTATAAGGAAGTGCTTTCAATCGCCGAACATGATGTTACTTTGACTACCGAGGACGGCGAAACGCTGACCTTGCCGAATGAAGTGCTCTTCGTGCTCATTGGAAGTGATGCCGATCTGACCCTCTTGAAGAAACTCGGCGTGAAAACCGAGACTGGAAAGTTGACTGAAATTCCGGTGTACGATCCAAACACGTTTGAAACCGACGTACCCGGAATTTACGTTGTGGGCCACTTCACCCACGCTCGCCACATCAAAGCCGCGATCGATGAGCCACGCCGCATCGTGCCGCTTATCGCCGCCGGGCTTGCGGGCAAACCAGACTCCGGAATGAGAAGCTAATTAGCGGTTAAGGCCGTTGGAGTAGCAAACCTCTCGCTACATTTCAGCTTCGACTGGCGGTCTGTCTTCTCGCAATTCTGAGCGCCTCAACATTCGCCCAACAAGAGAAAAATTCGACGGCAATCTGCGAGCGGGCACACGCATTGCAAAGCTGAGCATAAGCTCATCGAAGCTGTATCATTTTCATCGAAGAAAGAAAAGGGAGATATATGTCAGCAACACAAACATCATTTACGGGAACCAAGACTGAAAGCAGCGCCAGCGCAAACGGCGATCTGCAACCAACTGCGAAACGAGACGCCGCCGAGTCAATGCTTAAAGTAGTGGACAAGTCAACACAGAAAGCAACTGGAGTCAGTCTCTTTCATATTCTGACACTCGGCTCAATCGGAGCGTCAATCGCGCTGTATTTGAGCGGGAAGCAAAAGGCGGGAATCTTCGTCGGCCTGTGGCCACCTACATTTCAGGCGTTAAAGTCTGTGGTCGATAAAGCCAATGAAACGGCTTAATAGAGTACACCTTTCGCATTAAGCGGAAACAAATAGAACGAATAAGGAAAATCCGCGCGTCAACCTGGCGCGCGGATTTTCGCGTAAAACATGACCCTGCTTTTGCCACTTACTCTTCTCGCTCCCAATGTCGTCGACCTATGGCCTGCATAAATTCCTTTGCGAAGTTGGCTGTTAAGGGAGCACGACTTGTCACGACGCCATCTTTCGCAGCCACGAGTTTTCCCGCGGTGTTGGTTTCGCTGAACTTCTCATTAAGTGATTTGGCAAGGAAGCCGACTCCAGCACCGCTCGCAGCGATTGCCTTGCAGTGTTTGTATGCTTCACGCAAAAACTCGCCAGCTTCCGCTTCTCGCTGCAAAGCTGCGACGCTTGCGTCTCCGCCCGGAATGTAAACGGCGTCGAATAGAACTGAAGCACCAGTAAGAAAACTACAGTCGACCTTCAACTGGGCCCCATCCGCCCCGGTGACCACGCCGAGATGGGTCGCAACTGTCTTAGGCACAGCACCAGCAGTAAGCAGCGCCTTACTCATTTCCGCTACCGCAGCGTCATCAAATCCATCGGCGAGCAACACCGCGACCTTGCGTGTTTTGATGGTGTCCTTCGGAAAGTTGGGATTGTTAACCATGCTCAACGTGGGAGAAGTCTCTATCTTCTGCGTTACACGCTTCGGTTGAAACTCCCGTGGATCGCCATCAGCAGGAATGCTCATGTTCAGGGGCGTATCGAGCCTCGGGGGCACTATCATACCCAGTCCATCAGCCACGCTGTTCGCGAGATTCTTATCCACCTGGGCCAGCAGCACCAACATGCGTTCTCGGATTCCGGGCGTCTCAAGCTTTCCTAACTCGAAGGTCAATGCTCGAACAATGTGCCGTTGCTCGGCCTCAGACTGACTTTTAAAGAACAGTGTTGCCTGACTAAAGTGATCAAAGAAACTCGCGCTGCGCGCGCGAATTTTGTGCGCGTCGATCCTTTCGGCGTAGCTCGTGAAACCGCCCATATCCGCGCCGGCCTGAAACGGGCAGCCACCTCGCAGCGTGTTCGGCTCGTAGCTCGTCTGGCCGCGGTTAACCGTTTGCCGCATGAAACCGTCGCGCTGATTATTGTGAACCGGCGCCACGGGACGGTTAATCGGAATCTCGTTAAAATTTGGACCACCAAGCCGAATCAACTGCGTGTCTGTGTAAGAGAACAGTCGTCCCTGCATCAGCGGATCATTGGTGAAATCAATACCCGGCACGATGTTGCCGACATGGAAAGCGACTTGCTCCGTCTCGGCAAAGAAGTTGTCCGGGTTGCGGTTGAGGGTCAACTTTCCGATGCGCTGCACCGGAACAATTTCTTCCGGAATGATTTTCGTCGGGTCAAGTAGATCGAAAGCGAAGCTGTGTTCGTCTTTCTCCTCGACGATCTGAACGCCAAACTCCCACTCCGGAAAATCGCCATTCTCGATTGATTCCCAAAGATCGCGCCGGTGAAAGTCAGAATCTTTTCCGGAGATTTTCTGCGCCTCGTCCCAAACAACTGAATGCAAGCCAAGCAGCGGCTTCCAGTGAAACTTTACAAAACGCGACTTCCCTTTTTCATTAATGAAGCGAAAGGTATGAACACCAAAACCCTCCATCATGCGCAGGCTCCGCGGAATTGCGCGATCCGACATGACCCACATAATCATGTGCATCGATTCCGGCATCAGTGAAATGAAATCCCAGAAAGTGTCGTGAGCTGATGCTGCCTGCGGCATCTCGTTGTGGGGTTCCGGCTTGACGGCATGGACTAAGTCAGGAAATTTCATCGCATCCTGAATAAAGAAGACCGGGATGTTGTTGCCGACGATATCGAAGTTTCCTTCCTGCGTATAAAACTTTACCGCGAAACCGCGAACGTCGCGTGCGAGATCTGTTGAGCCACGCGAGCCGGCGACCGTCGAGAAGCGCACGAAGACCGGCGTCTTTACCGCCGGGTCCTGTAGGAACCCGGCCTTCGTGTATTGGGCCATCGATTCGTAGACTTGAAAATAACCATGCGCCGCCGAGCCGCGCGCATGAACAACTCTTTCCGGAATGCGCTCGTGGTCGAAGTGAGTGATCTTCTCACGCAGGATGAAATCTTCGAGTAAGGTCGCACCACGTTCGCCCGCCTTGAGCGAATTTTGATTGTCGTTTACACGCACGCCCTGATTAGTAGTAAGGAATTCCCCGCCGCTGTCTTCCGTGTTTTTCTGGAGGTCATCGATCTTGGCGTCGTTATTTCGCGGGTCAAGTTTCCCGTCGTTCCGAGCCTGGTTTTGTAACACCCTAGCCTTGCTTGCGACTTTGCTCGCTTTGCCTTTTATCACTTTCCGTGTGGTCATCGTCTCTCCCTTAGTTCACTGAACTATGCAAATTTCGAGTCCCCAGCGCCAAAGGCGCGAAGGCACTCTACGCTTTCTTCGCCCGCGCTTTCTTAGCTTGTGCCGCTTCGATCGCTGTCTCTACGTCCCGTTCTTCTTCGGGCGGCGGTAACACTGCCGGCATTCCCAGGGCCTCGATCCAAAGTTCGCGCGTCCAGCCCGCAGTATGATAGAGATGCTCGTCTTCTTCCGGCTCAACTTGATCGTGGGCCTGCTGCAAAGCTCCCGCCGTGTCGCCGCTCGAGCTTTTCGCAACTTCGCCAATCAACCCCCAATTAAGGTGGTCTTTGGTTTCAGCGAGGGTCACACATTCCGCGGCAACGATCTGGGCAGCTGCCGGGTCGGGTCCCCTGAGAGCCATCTCCATTGCCTTAACCAGCGAGTCGCCAATATGCCGAACAATCTTTCGTCCCGGTGTCTCCAGTTCTGTGTCCAGATTCATCGTTTTCAGCACGTCTGAAACGATCTGAACGTGCGTCTTCGTCTGTTCGAGATAGTTAGTCCACTCTTCCTTCAAATCTTTATTCAACGCGCAGCGCACGGCTGTCGCATAGATTTGGACCCCGCCCTTCTCGGTTTCGAGAGCTTGATACAACAACTCGGTTACGTGGCTGGTGTTCAATGTGTCGTTCTTCATAATATCTGTTCCCCTTGTCAGATGATTGAGTGTTGCTTTATTTTTTGAAGCCCGACTTTGTAGCAAGACTAGTGCCGATCTCAACGTGCGAAAAACTGCGCTCGCGTTGTCCGATAAGCGAACGAGGCGCTGGATGTGGAGTATCGAAGTCGGCTCTCTCGACCAGTTCATCACGAACAATGGCCGCTTGGTCACAAAAGGCTCACCTCCCCGTGGCCTTGCTGTTATTAAGGACTACTCTAATCACCGGATACGGCGGCAACGTCGAAAACTGTGAAACGGCTTTCCCACTTATTTCCCACAGGAGCAGAACCATGACAATCCGTCCCACATCTGATCGCCCGTTCGTTCGAGCAGGACTCTATGCTCGTTCTCATCATTCAAATGACCGCCCGCGAAGCACCGCTATCAGTTTCCTGGGGACCCTGGCATTTCTGGTTCTCTTTTCCACTTCGGCCTTTGCGCAGTATGGCGCACCAACAAAGCTGACAATCAAGTCGAGCGTGCTGGGAGAAGATAGGGTGGTTCTGGTGCGCACGCCTCAGGGGTACGCGACAAACAACGTCAAGTATCCAGTGCTTTACATGACTGACGGCGACGCGCACATCGGCCACACGTCCAGCACGATAGATTTTCTGGTAAGGAACGGCCGCATCTCCGACATGATCGTCGTTGGCATTCCCAATACGGACCGCACGCGCGATCTCACGCCCACGAAAGCGACCGGACCGAACGCCGTGCAGTTTGCGACCGCCGGCGGCGCTGATGCGTTTCTCAAGTTTATCGAGACCGAATTGATTCCGGAGATCGAGAAAACTTACCGCGTGCAGCCGTATCGCATTCTGGCCGGTCACTCGTTGGGCGGACTCTTTGCAGTTCATACATTGATCACGCGGCCGGAACTATTCAATTCTTACATTGCCGTAAGTCCTTCTTTGCAGTGGAGCGATGATGCGACTTTGAAGCGCGCTGAAGAATTTTTCAAGACGCGTAAGGAATTGAAAGCCACTTTGTTTACTTCGCTCGGCAACGAACCCGGCGATATCGGCAAAGACTTTGTCGCATTCAAGGAGCTGCTGAACAAGACGAACATCAAGGGATTCGAATGGCAAGCGGAGCAGATGCTGGATGAGGACCACGGCTCGGTCGTGCTGCGCAGTCATTACTTTGGTCTGCGGAAAGTTTTTGACGGTTGGCAGATGCCGCGCGATCCAGCGACAGGCGCAGTGGC
>JANLYZ010000043.1:0-2030 GCA_031365905.1 Chloracidobacterium sp.
GACTTTAGCCCGGTGGGTTAGTACGGTCGAACTAGTCCAGGAAGCTTGACAGCGTTTGGCGCTCGCTCTTATCGTGCTCACGAATTCCCTAGTAGTTAACGAAACCAACAACGGCTCTCACAAGCCAGCTCATAAGGAGAAACCCGATGGAAAGAGTTGCGATTCGCACCAGCAATGGACACTACCTGACTGCGGTCAACGGCGGCGGCATGGGTGAGGCAGCGAATAAACTGCCGCTTCATACGGACGCTAACAAAATCGGCGACTGGGAAAAATTCAAGATAAGGTTCCATGAGGATGGCACCTGCACCATTCAAACGCACAGCGGCAATTACCTAACAGCCGTCAACGGCGGCGGAGTGGGCGACCCGAACCACCCCGTGAGCACTGATCGCACCGCGCTTCGCTCCTGGGAAACATTCACGCTTGAGCATGTGCGGAAGCACGTCTACGCTTTTAAGACAGCGAAGGGCACTTATCTCACCGCGGTAGGGGGCGGTGGTCACGGTGAAGCGGCAAACAAACTCCCGATCCATACTGACGCCAAAAAGCCTGGCGGCTGGGAAAAGTTTCTCCTCGTTCCCGTCCATTGCGCTAAGAAACATAAGTAAGCCAGCGGTGGCACCGAAGGCAGCATTTTCAGTCTTTAACAAATGATGGAGCGGTGGAAGATTGGGCGAGCAAACGCGCCGCTGGCCCACCTTCTTGCGCCCCTTTGCGCGGGTTTGTTATAGTCAAGTCCGAAACCAACAGTTAGCAGTTAACCGCAAGGCCCGGGCGCTTTGCTTCAGGAAAGGAATTCTTTATGGGAAACGATAATGACAATATCTCAACTCGCCTTACCTACCTTTTAATAGGCGGCGGTATCGGGGCCGTGATTGCGCTGCTTTTTGCGCCAAAATCAGGCCAGGAACTCCGCGGTGACTTAGCCGACGCAACCCGCAAGGGCATCGACAAGTCGCGCGAGGCTGCCCAGCAAGTTGGCGAACGCGCCGGCGAGTATTACGAATCAACTCGTGAACGTGCCGGTGAGCTTTACAACCAGGCAGCGACCAGAGCTTCCGAGGTTTATACGCAAGCTTCTGAGAAGGTCGGTGAAGTGGCGCAGACCGCGCGTGCCACTGCGGCTCGCCAAACCAGCACTGTCGCCGCGGCGATCGATGCCGGCAAGAAGGCGTATCAGGAAGAGAAGCGCAAGACAGAATTGTCTGGCCGCATCGAAGCCGCTCCGCAATACACTGACAAGACAAACTAGGAACATTGCCAATTCTAGATTGCCGATTGCCGATTAGGTTCCCGCTTACGATCTGATTAACACTCGCTTCGCTAACCGGGATGCGGCAATTTGGCAATCGGCAATTGGCAATCGACAATTCGAACATGGTAACTCTCGCGTTTCAGATGAACCCTAACGATCCGCTGTTTTGGGTGATGATTGTCATCGCACTATCCTTCGTCATCATCGCGGTGGCGATGATTGCCATTGCCGTCTTCGTTAGCCGCGCGGTGAAATCCGTCAATCGTTTGGAAGAGAAACTGGAACCCCTGATCGCGAAGGTCACGGTGATGAGCGAACAAGGCCAGCAGATTGCCGTGCAGGGCAAACTGATCGCGGAACAGTTTACGGCCGTGTCCGGTCACCTCTCGGCGGCGACTGCAAACCTGTCCGAGTCGCTCGGAATAATTAAAGACGAAGTCGGCGAGTTGAAAGACATGGTCAGCGAGACGGCCCACGATGCGCGCGACAAAGTCGAACGCGTCAGCCGCACGATCGATCGCACGCACGATCAGGTTCTAACCACCACTGATTTCATTCAGCGAAAAGTGGTCGAGCCGGCGCGCGAGCTGGCGGCGATTATGGCGGGCTTCCGTCGCGGCCTCGAAGTTCTCGTAGCGCCAATACCGAAGCCCATTAACCAAACCTACGCAGAGGATGAGATGTTCATCGGTTGACCGCTCAGCGCCATTAACGGCTTGAAGAAACTCGAACCATCGCATCCTGCGCGGATCTGGTTCGAGTTTTTAGTTGT
>JANLYZ010000068.1:0-9146 GCA_031365905.1 Chloracidobacterium sp.
GTTGACTGTTAGAAGAGAGAAGATTAGTTGAGTTCACCCAATGGAACTTTCCCACGCCAACCTCGCTTCTTTGCATGACTACTTCCTTGGCCGCAGGGAAGCACTCATCGCTTTCACGCGCGCCCTGGTTGAGACGGAGTCGCCGTCTGGCGATGAAGCTGGAAGCAAAGCGGTGGTTTCGCTGCTCGCCGCCGCCGGCGAGGCGATCAATGGCGTGACGAAGATCGAACGCGTCCCGAGCGAGCACTATGGCGAGCATCTGCGACTGCGCTTGCCGGGTGACTCGCCGCGCGCTAAGCCGATTCTGATTTTGGGACACACGGACACGGTGCATCCGCGCGGCTCACTCAAGCAACGTCCTTGGCGCGTCGAAGCCAATCGGGCATACGGGCCAGGCGTCTTCGATATGAAGGCCAACTGCGCGCTGGCGCTTGAAGTCATTCGCGGTTGCGTTGAGACGGGCACCCGCCCAGAGCGACCGATTGTGTTGCTGCTTACCTGCGATGAGGAAGCGGGAAGCTTTACCGGCCGCCAACTAGTTGAAGCGGAATCGCGGAAGGCGCACGCGGTCCTGGTGCTGGAGCCGCCGGCGAGTGGTGGACGTGCCAAGACCGGACGCAAGGGTACAGGCATCTTCTCAATCGAAGCGCGCGGTCGCGCTGCGCATGCCGGCCTCGAACCGGAGAAAGGTGCCAGCGCAATTCTGGAACTGGCGCGACAGACGGACCGACTGCACGCACTTAATGGAAAAGGCGATGGCATCAGTGTGAACGTCGGCGTATTTCAGGGTGGTACCCTTTCGAACGTGGTGGCCGCCCAGGCACGCGTCGAGATTGATGTTCGTTTCAGCACCAACGAAGAAGCCGCACGGATTGAAAACGAAATTCTCAAGCTGCGCCCAATCGACGATCGGATCCGCTTGATAGTGAAGGGCGGTATCAATCGCCCGCCGCTCGAGCGCAATGACAAGGTCATCGAGATCTACAACCGCGCCAAAGTTATCGCAGCTCAACTGGGATTCGAGCTGGGTGAAACGCAAGTGGGTGGCGCTTCGGATGGAAACTTCGCGGCCGCCGCGGGGGCCGCTGTGCTCGATGGACTGGGAATTGACGGCGACGGCGCGCACGCCGTTCACGAACACATTCTCATTGATGACATTCCGCGGCGCGGCGCTGTGATTACGGGGCTGGTCGCTACGTTATGACTCGGCGGTAAGCGACCAGTGTTACAGTTACAGAACCGAGCGCGGTAGCGCCGGATGTTTGAGGCACCTTCGTTAATAGGTTTGAAATGGACGGAAAGGGAGACTCTTTCTAGATCGAGTCTAGCATTCGGCGCTACCGCGTTCGGTTCTGTAATGTAAGATGAAAATCGCCACTTGGAACGTCAATTCAATCATCGCGCGCTTGCCGCACGTCGTTCGTTGGCTGGAATCGATCCAGCCTGATGTCCTTTGCATGCAGGAGACGAAGTGTACGGACGATAAGTTTCCCTTCGCGGAGTTTTCCCGAATCGGTTACTGCGCGAGTGTTTTTGGTCAAGCGAGCTATAACGGCGTTGCGATTCTGGCGCGGCAGGAATGCGCCGAAGTGCAACGCGGTAACTATGAAGATCAGGAAGGCGCACATGCGCGTCTGCTCGCAGCCACAATTGACGGCGTTCGCATTGTTAACGTTTATATTCCGAATGGACAGGCGGTGGGCTCAGATAAGTTTGAGTTTAAGCTGGATTGGATGAAACGCTTGCGAGCGTTTTTTGATAACAACTATCGGACGGGAGACAAGGTCATTCTTTGCGGAGACTTCAACGTGGCACCCGAAGATCGCGACATTCACAACCCGCAGCTCTGGCAGGAACGAATCATGTGCAGCCAGGCAGAGCGTGCCGCGCTCGACGAGATCAAGCGCTGGGGCTTCACCGATTCATTCCGACTGCATCACGAAGAGGGCGGCCAATTCTCGTGGTGGGACTATCGCGCGGGAGCGTTTCGGCGCAACCTGGGTCTGCGCATCGATCACATGTGGCTGACTAAACCGCTGGTCGGGCGTAGCGCTAATACCTGGATTGACGTCGAACCGCGCACTTGGGAGCGACCTTCGGATCACGCGCCAGTGGTGGCCGAGTTTGAGTGAAGTCCCGAGCAGAAGCCCGCGCGTCAGCAAGGGCTGGGCTGCGGGCAGAACAATCCAAGCCCTTGCTGACGCGCGGGCTTCTGCCTGGTTAGTTCGACGTGAGTTCCGCAGTCTTTTCAGTGATGTCCTTCTGGCCCCATTCATTGTCGCGGCTGGCTTCACCCGCTTTAGTTCGCTTAGCCGCTTTCATCTTTTGCACCAGGTCCATGTGCGTTGAAAAGTAGCCGAGGCTCTTGCCGACAACTTCCTGAACGGAATTGAAGCCTTTGTCCGTCATGAATTTTTCGAGTCCCTCTCTAAGTTCGTCAATCATCTTCACGCCATGAAGCATTACGCCGGTGCAAAGTTGCACGGTTGAAGAACCCAATAGCAGAAACTCGATCGCATCGTGCGAACATTCAATGCCGCCGATACCGCTGATGGAAACGTCCTGTGGCAGTCCCAATGCTAACTGGCTCACCATTCTCAGTGCTATCGGACGGACAGCAGCCGAAGAATAGCCGCCTGGTACGGAGTGTCCTTCAACAGTCGGCATGGGCCGCAGCGTGTTGAGATCGACGCCAATCACCGAAAGGATCGTGTTGATTGCCGAGATGCCCACCGCGCCGCCGCGCACAGCCGCGAGCGAGGGCTCCTTGATGTTGGTAATGTTTGGCGTCATCTTCGCCCAGACGGGAATGTTTGAGACTTCAGTTACCCAGCTCGTCACCTGCTCGCATAGATCGGGGTGTTCGCCCATCTCCGAACCCATCTTGCGCTCCGTCATGCCGTGCGGGCAGGAAAAATTTAACTCGAAGGCGTCAACGCCGGTGTCCTGAACCAGGCGCGTGAGTTCCTGCCAACGACTCTTCTCAAACTCTTCCATGATCGACGCTATCAGGACGTGCTTCGGAAATTCTTTTTTTATCTGCCGAAACTCTTCGAGCCAAACATCAATCGGCCGATCAGAAATCAACTCGATGTTTTCAAAGCCAATCACTTCACCGGAAATCTTTGAACGCAGCTTGCCGTAACGCGGCACCACGTTAACAACCTTCGCCGATTCGAGACTGACCGTCTTCGCTACTGCCCCGCCCCAGCCGGCGTTATACGACTTGGCAATGACATTGGCGTTCGTTCCCGGCGGGCCGGAGCCCAGCAGGAAGGGGTTGGGGAAGGTCATTCCGTTTACGACAATTGATAGATCCATGATTTATCTCCACAGAGTCTGATCTAAGACTTATCTGATTCCTGATGTAGGATGGACCGAATTCCTTCTGCAAGTGGTGTAACTTTGGTCGCTACTACGTCCCAGACTACTTCGTAGTCAACACCGAAGTAGCTATGAATCAGTCTATCCCGCATTCCGGCAATGGCGCGCCATTCGATCTCAGGATGTCTTTCACGCACATCCTCCGGAATCCGTCTCACCGCCTCGCCTATTATTTCGATGCTGCGAACGAAAGCACGCTTCAGGGTATCATCGGATAAAAATATTGCTCGGTCGATACCCTCGGCTGTGGTTGTGAGATACTGAATTTCATCCAGTATGTGTTGCAGATACTCACTCGCCTGTCGAGGCATACTCAACCTCACGAAGTATGTGTGGCCCAATGTAAGGGCTTAGAGATTCAGGCGTTACCAACTCAACTTTTCTTCCCATCATTTCCTCAAGAAAGAACGCCAATCCCATGAAATTATCAAACGACTTTTTGCCCGGCTCAAACTCAACCAGTATATCGACATCGCTTTCATCGGATTGCATCCCACGCGCAAACGATCCAAACACGCCGCACCGCTTCACTCCGAAATGTTTCAAGCGCGCCTGGTGTCGGAGAAAGGCACTGAAGAGTTCTGATTTGTTATTGACTGCCATAATGAATGGGCCTCAGTCTGCCACCAGCGCGCCATACGTGTCCGGCCGCCGATCGCGGAAGAACTGCCAGGTGTTGCGGACTTCGCGAATCATGTCGAGATCGAGATCGGCAACTACGAGAGCATCCTCGTCGCGTGCTGCTTCGGCGATGAAGCGTCCCCGCGGATCGCAGAAGTAGCTTTGGCCGTAAAACTCGCCTATGTCCCAGGGCATTTCGTGGCCGACGCGATTGATGGCGCCAACGAAATAACCGTTGGCGACCGCATGCGCCGGTTGTTCAATCCGCCAGAGATATTCAGAAAGCCCGGCCACTGTCGCTGAAGGATTGAAAACAATCTCTGCGCCGTTTAATCCTAAAGCGCGCGCGCCTTCAGGAAAGTGCCGATCATAACAAATGTAGACGCCGACGCGCGCAAACGCAGTGTCGAAAACCGGATAGCCAAGATTGCCTGGCCGGAAGTAAAACTTTTCCCAGAACCCCGGGTTCACATGCGGGATGTGGTTCTTGCGATACTTGCCGAGATACTTGCCATCAGCGTCGATCACCGCCGCAGTGTTGTAGTAAATGCCGGTAATCTCTTCTTCGTAAATCGGGACGACGAGCACCATGCCATGCGTCTTCGCCACTTCCTGCATCAGCCGCACGGTAGGCCCATCGGGAATTTTTTCGACCGCTTCGTACCAACGCGTCTGCTGTTCCGCGCAAAAGTAGGGAGTGGTGAAGATCTCCTGCATGCAAAGGATCTGCACCCCCTGCTTAGCGGCCTGATCGATGAATCCGAGATGCTTCTCGAGGTTGAGGCGCTTGATGTCGTCAATGGGTAAATCAGTTGGCGCCGCATTTGAACATTGGATGAGTCCGCATTTGACTGTACGTGGCATGATGACTCCCGGAGTTTTTCGCAGATTTCAAAACGAGGTGCTGACTAACTTACAACGCTTACGCGTCGCTTGCCAAGACGGGCGCTGGTGGCAAGGCTTTCATTAGGATCAGATGAACGACGGCAGCAGTGCCGAAGCCGACAAACCAGGCATAGTTGTAGAGCGGTCTAAGAACCGGCACGACCAAGCCAATCCATGCAAGTGTGCAGCCGAGCAGGGTAGCGATGACGGCCCGCCAGTTCCAGCCGCCGTTGTACTTGTAAACGCCCTTCGTGCGATAGAGGTCTCCGAGTTCAAGACGTTTTCTGCGCACGAGCCAATAGTCGGCGATCAGGACGCCGGCGATGGAACCGAGACCCCCTGAGTATCCGACCAGCCAGGCAAAGATGTAACCGGAAGGATCCGCGAGCAGTCGCCACGGTTGCATAAGTATTCCGATAAGTCCCGTAATCAGCCCGCCGGTGCGAAAAGAAATCAGCTTCGGGAAAGCATTCGCAAAATCGTTGGCCGGTGAAACGACGTTGGCCGCGATGTTGACCGCCAGGGTTGCTACGACAACCGTGAACATCGATATAGCGATCACGGCAACGCTATGAAACTGTCCGACAAGCTTTATCGGATCCCACAGCTCCTCCATCTTCATGTTTGGGTAAATCACCAAGGCTGCTGATGTGATCACTACGCTCATGGCGGCAAACACTGTCATCGTCGTCGGCAACGCCACCACTTGCCCGACAACCTGTTCGCGCTGGCTATGCCCAAACCGTGTGAAGTCAGGCATGTTCAAAGAGAGCGTAGCCCAAAATCCGATCATGCCGGTAAGCGAAATAATGAATGTCGGCCAAAATGCTTTGAACGTGGGAAAGTTGCTTTGCTGCGTAAGCAGGTAACCGATCCCGTGTGCTTTCCAGATTGCCCAACTGAGCAACAGCGCGGTCATGATCAGCACAAACGGAGCCGCCCAGTTTTCAACTTTTCTAAGTAGATCCATGCCCCGATAGATGATGTAGATATTGAGTCCCCAGAACAGCAGAAACGACAACCATTCCGTCGGCGCGTGCCCAGCAATTGGGTTCCCGAGGAGAGTCGCCCATCCCGGGATGATCGCGCCTAAGAAAGTGTACAGTGCCTCGCCACCGATCCAGGCCTGAATACCAAACCAGCCACACGCGACGATCGCACGCATCAGGGCAGGAAGGTTCGAGCCGTAGGTTCCGTAAGCAGCGCGAGCAAACACCGGGAAGGGAATTCCGTATTTCGTGCCCGGGTGTGAATTGAGGAGGATCGGAATCAGAACAATGACGTTACCCAACAGAATTGTTATCAGCGCTTGCCACCAATTCATTCCGATCTTGATCAGTCCCGACGAAAGCATGTAGGTCGGAATACAGTGGGCCATCGAGATCCAAAGGGCGGCGTAGTTGTAAGTAGTCCAATTGCGCTTCGCAACCGGAACAGGCGCGAGGTCTTCGTTGTAGAGCGGACTGGTACGGATTTGTTCGGCGGCTTCTGCGCGCAATTCGACGCGACCGTCGGGGTGTTGGATTGTCTCTGAAGGTGTTTCCATAGGGTGGCGGAAGATGCTTGGAGTGGTCTGAAGGATCTAGACAGGGCGCATATTAAGACAATCGCGGTGACGCTACAAGTGTCTTCCGTTCAGTCCCACGTTTGGCTGGGTAAGGAAGTTCGACTTGCTCTTGATTATCGGAACCGGGAGCGATAACGACCGGCCGAACAGTCAACTTAAAGTGATCTGAATATTTGATGCGCAGGCCACAATCGTCCGACGAGGACTTATTTGTCCGGTCGCTACCGCTCCCGGTTCTGATGCCTTATCGCAGACACTCAGATTTGCCTTCCAAGCCGCAGTGGAACAGTTGTGGCACGAGACCCATGGTCAGCTCTTTGGTATTGTTCCAAACCTTCGTTTGGCCATACCTGTCTTCCGTCCATCCCAGGCGTTGCTTGTTGAGCCAAACGTATTCGAGCGCCGTTTCTTCGCCTGCGCCGAGGAGATGCTGAGCCTCATGCAGCAGGATCGCGGACCTTTCTAAATCATCCGAAGAATCGGCGAAGAATTCCGGGTACAACGTCAACACTTCGAAGGGAAAGTTGGTGGCGGCATAGGCATCGCGGTGTCCCAGGTATCGATTCCACCAATTATCGCTACTCCGGTAGCTGGTAAACGTACCGAGCACGGTCGCCTCCCGGCTGAAGCCCCGCTGTTCCAGAATTGCAATTGACCGAAGCACAATTTGACGTTTGTCGTAGCCGAGATCGTCTGACGTCAGGCGCAGTGAGAGGTAGAAGACAAACAAGGAAAGAATCGTAGCGCCGAGTATCCATAGTAAGCGCTTGCCGAGCGTGCGCCTCCTGCTGCCCTCTGGAAGGACCTGGGAGTTTTCGACAGCCGGGCCAGTCAAGGATTCCCCGCAACGCCGACAGCTTTCGTCAGTGACTGCATTTACCAGCTTGCAACTGGGGCACTTGTTCTGGCTCATGGGCGAGGAAGAAACGGATCTATGAGCTGACGAGTTTCTAGAACGCTACGCAAGTGCCGCGCTTCAGAAACTGTCCGTCACCCGGCTTGCCTTTGTATTCGCCATTTTCGATTACGACCTTGCCACGCGAGAGCACAGTCTCTACTACGCCCTTGATCTTCTTGCCCTCATAAGTGCAGTAGTCGACGTTCATGTGGTTTGTCTTTAGGCTGAGTGTCTGTTCCTTATCAGGGTCGAAGATGACGATGTCCGCATCCGAACCAACCGCGATCGTGCCCTTCTTTGGAAACAAACCAAACATCTTCGCGGCCGCGGTCGAAGTCAGTTCGACGAAACGGTTGAGACTGATGCGGTTCTCAACTACGCCGCCGTTGTAAATGAGGGGCACGCGATTCTCAACGCCGGGGGCGCCGTTCGGGATTTTCGAGAAATCGTCGCGGCCGAGTTCCTTTTGCTCCTTCATGCAGAAGGGACAGTGATCGGTCGAGATAACTTGCAGGTCGTCCATCTTCAAACCCTTCCACAACTCTGCCTGGTTTGCCTTGTCCCTGAGCGGCGGCGTCATTACATACTTTGCGCCATCGAATCCGGGCTCGTCATAGTCATCGAGCGAAAGAAAAAGATACTGCGGACAGGTTTCAGCGAAGGCGGGAATGCCGCGGTCGCGCGCCTGGCGCACCTGGTTGAGCGCGTCCGCGCAGGACAGATGCACAATGTAAACAGGCGACTCGGCCATTTCCGCAATCGCGATCGCGCGATGCACGCCCTCTGCCTCGGCAATCGTCGGGCGGGTTAAAGCGTGATACTTCGGCGCGGTATGACCTTTCGCCAGCGCATGCTTGATGATCTCGTTAATAACGATCCCGTTTTCCGCGTGCATGCAAATCAAACCGCCGCGCTCGCCGGCAGCAGACATGGCGCGAAAGATCGTCGCATCGTCAACCAGAAACACGCCGGGATAGGCCATGAACATTTTGAAACTGGTCACGCCTTCATCCATCGCTGTGTGCAGCTCTTCAATCTGGCTGTCTTCGAGTTCGGTAGTGATTAGGTGGAAGCCATAATCGATTGCCGTCTTGCCTTCGGCCTTTTGGTGCCAGTTGTCGATGCCCTGGATGAGCGACTCACCCTTGTACTGCACCGCGAAGTCGATGATGGTCGTAGTGCCACCATACGCTGCGGCGCGCGTGCCAGTGGTGAAATCATCGGAGGCTTTCGTCCCGCCGAAAGGAAGCTCCATGTGCGTGTGTGGATCGATTCCGCCGGGGATGACGAGCTTGCCTGCGGCATCAATGACTTTGTCCGCTTCCATCTCGAGCTTGGCGCCGATGACGGAGACGCGTTCGTCTTCGATCAGGATGTCAGCGTGGTAGTCATCAATGGCAGTGATGATGCGGCCGTGTTTGATTAGTGTTTTCATTTTGTTTATGGCTGTTCAAAAGTGGCTAAATCCTATTTCCTTTTACCAGATTGCAACGACGGCAGAGCAACCGAATATTTCCAACTGTATTTGCCCCGCCTTTGCTAAACGGTATCTCATGGTCAAACTCAAGATAGCTTGACGCGCCGCACTGCACACATTTCCCCTGATCCCGTTGCCAGACTGCCACCTTGACGTCGTGAGGGATTCTACGACTGACATCGGAAACCGACATGACCAATTCACGTTTGTTCATCCTCACAATTGTCGTCAGTACAGCTTCGGCGATGGTTGCATCGTTGACATCGTAGTGTCCGTTACCCTTCTTTGTAGACAGCTCAAGATAGACGCCTCTG
>JANLYZ010000069.1:0-8771 GCA_031365905.1 Chloracidobacterium sp.
CCGCTTAGATTCTCAGGATTCAAAGTTTCACAGGTTGTGGCAGCGCCATTTGGGCCGAGCTCGGGCGTCGGCGGCGTCACGGTGCAGACCGGTGTTACTTCGGCAAAGAAATAACCCTGCTCCTGCAATTTGTTGCGGAGCCGGCGCGCACCTTCGATGATCGCCGATTGATCGATGTTACCTTCACGCTTCACCGGCAAGAGATCGCGCGCGATCTTTTCGCTCATCGGATAATTGGGAGCCAGCACCGTGACTTTCGGTCCCACTGTTCCGGTTAAGTTTACAGTGATGGTGTTCTTTTCCGGGTCGCGCTCCACCCGCGCGTCTTCGAGCAAAGGCGAGAGGTAGCCCTGATCGATCAGGGCCTGGCGCACCTGCTTTGTATCTGTCCCTAATGCTTCGCGCGTAAAAGGCGCGCCCGGCTGGAGCTGTAGCGAGGGCTTAGTGGTTGCCGGATTAAATCCATTGACGTTGATGTTGAAAGCCTCAACCCGCGCCTGCTCGCCCGGCACGATGTGATAGGTAACCGTCGCGCGCGTTCCGCTCGGATCGAGTTGCTCGCGCGACTCCACTACGGCATTGAAGTAACCGCGATCGCGCAGGAAGACCTGGAGTTCTTCCGAGTTGTGCAGCACGATTTGTTTAGAGAGGCGCGTGCCCGGTTGGGTGAGATTTACGCGAGCGCGCAACTCGTCTTCGGTAATCGGAGTGCCCAGCGCGGGAGTTAGTTCAAATTTGACGTCGCCGATCTGCACCTGTCGCTGAATTACAAAACGCAAGCGCAGCGGTCCGGTTTTAGTTGCACCTGGCTCGATCACTTCGACGCGCGCACTCGCTACGCGCTCGGAATCAAACAAAGCTTGCAGCGAATCGCGAACATTCACCGCCGAGAATTCGGTGTTAGGGACAACGCGGATGATTGAGAGAAACTCTGCTTCAGCGGCAGGGTCGGCGGGTGAGCCTTCGAAAGTAACTTCAACTGACGTGATCGTCCGGCCTTCGTATTCAGCAAAAATCGAAGCCGCCTGCGCGCTCGCAAAGGCCAGCAACAACGTGGTTATCAGAAACACTGTCGAAAGAAGCCGTCGCACCAGCACCCGCCTTAAAATCGTCGTCTGAATCTAATCTCAAAATTGAAGTTGTTGTTGCGCGTCGTCAGCCGGCGCGTCGACGCCTGTTCATACTGCGCAATGAAGAAGAGGCGGTCGGAAACACGATACTCGAGGGCCAATATTTGATTCGGATCCGACGCAACATTGGTTGAGTAAGTCACCGAGAGGTCCTTGTTAATTCTCTTCCCCACCGTCAAACGCGCCGCCGGCGTGGAGCCACTGCCGCCAATCACCGGATTAATTTCAAACCGGCTCAAGCCGAAAAGCTTGCTGGTCGCGCGTTGCGCCGGCGCATTGATCAGCGCGTCAGTCAAAAGGCTCGTCGCCGTTCCCAAACCAGACTGCGACAGAATTGAAGTGCTCGTGTCGCTGGTTGCGAGTTGGCCCGTAGTGATCAGCGAAACAACGTCAGCCTGCGGCAAGGCTGGTTCGGAACTGATGACTGCCTGCGGCTGAGACAGCGGCCCCGTAAGTCCTACGGTTATGCGATAGCCGCGAATTTGCGTCTCACCCTGAATATTTATTATGGGATCGGACTGTCGCTGCGCCGGCCAGTCCATCAACGCGCGCGTGATCTCGTAACGATCGTTGCGGAAATTCAAAGTGCCGCTCGTCGCCGTGATTCTTCCGGAGACCAGCGGATCCTTCACCGGACCGTTTACCTGCAACGAAACCGACGCCACCAGGTCCGCAAGATTATTTCTGACCACTAACGCGTTGCGGCCTTCGACGCGCAAGTCGCTGAACAAAGCGGCGCGCGTGATCTCAATCTCGCTGCCTTCTTCGATGGATTCTCTTTGCCGGAAATTGATCAGGTCGGCGAGTTCGATGTCTTCGGTGTATTCGCTGCGCTTAACGTTAACCATGCCGCCAATCAGTTGCTCGCGCGACGTGCCTTTTATCTCGAGATCAATGTCGGCAGTAGTCCGGAAGTTTGTGGGATAAGGCGCAGAGACGTTGTCACCGTGAACATTGAACAAGAACCTTGACAGCGTCAGGCCTTCGAGCAGCGCGCCACCAGTAGCCGAGATGCGACCGCCGCCGAGCGTTCCCGTCATCGAATCGATTTGCGCCTGATTGGCCGTGAACCTGACGAGCGATTTTAGATTCGCGATCGTCCAGCGCTCATTTCCGACGAGCAGAGAAAACGATCCCTGCGCAACCGAAGCAGTTCCGTTAAGACGCGGCCGTTCATACGTGCCCGTGACGCGCACCGCCACTTCAGCAGTGCCGGACAGAAACGCATCGGGACTGAGTCCATTCAAAACGCGCAGGTTGAGTTGGCCGTCGGCGGTCATGCTTTGATGGCCTTCGGGGCCGACAGCGAGCGTACCGCCGAGCGCGATGTTTGTGCCGGGACCGGTAAACTGAGTTTTTTCAAACGTCACTTCGCTCGGCGAAAAGCGCACGATGAGTGGTGACGTGGCGTTGAGTTGAACGTCGGCAACTTTGAAACTGAGACTGGTAAAGTTTGCGGTTCCCTGCAAGCCGCCGGTGGAGAAATAGCCATCTTCGTCCAGGAGGTTGCCGCTGGCTTTGAGTGTGCCCGTTGCCAGTCCGGATATTTCAACTGTCGCTTGCGGCGCCAGCATTATCAACAGGCCAGTCAAGTCTGCATTGTTCAGTGTGGTCTCGACGTTAGCAGCCAGCTTGTCGCTGCCGAGGTTGACCTGGGCCGCAATCACCTGGGGCGTTGCCCCAAAGATTCCGGTCGTCAGCGTAATGTTCAGCTGCTTGTTTTCAGTCCTCCCCACCAGCGCGAGTGTGCCGGCCGAACGGCCGTTAATGACGACGCCTTTCCCGACTCCGTCAAAAGTAATTTGATAGGCGGAAAAATCCGATTCCGAAAGGTTGCCAATGATGTGTGCATTGAAGTCAGCCGTGCCGCTGACGTTTGAGAGATTGGCCTGACTCGTGAGCGCGGTGAGCCGGCTAAGTTGCACGCCTTCGGCTCGTCCCTGAACGTCAAAGGCTTTAGTCGTCGTGTCATACGTTCCACTGCCAACAATATGTCCGGCAGTTAAGCGCGCATCGACGTTTTCAATCTTCACCTGCGAGCCGGCAAACGTTGCGCGCGCGATCAGGCTTTCAAGCGGCTCGCCGGCCAGGCGGCCTGCACCGAAACGCAGCTCGGCGCTGCCGCTCATGGCGTTTGGTATTCCCGTTATCTTGATCTGGCCGGAGGCGTCCGCTTGCGTGTCGGCAAATTGCGCCCGCGTGGCTTTGCTGAGCGGCAGCGCCGCGATCAAATTGCCGGCGTTGACGCGATCGAGCGTTGCTTCAAACGTCGTGTTGTCTTTGCCGGTGCGTGGCGCATTGAGCGTAAACTGCATGCCGCCGCCGTCTTTCTCGGTCAAGCGCCCATCAGCGATCTGCATTTCAGTCGCCGTCATCTTTAGCGACGCCGAAAGCGAGCCCAGATCAGTGCCGTTAACCACGAGCGTGCTAAGCGAAACTCGGCCATCGATATCAGGCGCACTGAGTTTTCCCCTCAGCGTTCCGTTGAAGGCCATTTGACCCGCCAGCTCAAGGCCATAGGTGCGCATCTGCTCTTCAACGTCGGGCAGCAGGCCTGAAGAGATGAGAACTGTCTGCAACTCGGCCGCGTCAGTTGAATTGAGATCGACGTTTAGATTGGAATCACCCGAAAACGAAAACTGTCCCGTCGCTTTTAGTTTAGTCGCGGTGGTTTGTAGGTCGACGCGATCGATATTGAACAAACCACGATCCGCGCGAATAGCAACTACACCTGAAAGCGGCACGCTGCCAGTATTGGTTGCGATATTGTCAGCGGTGAAGTTTGAAGTGAGTGTGCCCGAGGCTTGCTTGAAATCGGTTCCGGGAAACGCCAGATCGATTTTACCGGTGGCTCGACCAGACAATGGTACGGCGGCGCCGGCCAACGCCGTGAGGGGGCCGGCGACATCAACCTGATCAAATGTCGCGGCGATTCGGGAGGTGCCGCCCCGGGCGATCGCGATGCGCGCGTTCCCGTTGGCGTGTCCTTTGAAAATGTCGGCGGTGAAATTGTTAAGTTGTAATTCGGCATTGGTTGCCACCAGCTCGGCGTGCGCCTGGCCCATGTTCATCTGCCCCAACACGCCACCGCCAATACTCAAATCAGCGCTGGCGCGATAACGACCGGAAGGTTCAACCACAAACACCGGCTTGCCGAGCTTCACGTTTTCCACCTGGCCGTCGGCGAGTTTGACGGTGCCGGCATCAATGTCAGCGGTCGAGCCTTGTATGCGGCCCTGGCGCACCGAGAGCCGCACGCCGGCAATATTGAGGTTGCCGATCTCTGCGCCGGCGGCGCTGGTCGCCCCGACCTGTACATCTTTAACCACGACGTTTGTCACCCCGTCGCGGCTCGTGATGTCGACATTGTTGGCAGTAACTCCGTTAACCTTGGCGCCTGATGCGGTGATAGTTCCCGCCTTCACTTTTGCGACGCTCGCAGTCGTAAGGTTATTTTGATTTCGCACACGCAGGTCCGACGCCGTGATCCTGTTGGCGCGCGCGCCTGAGGTCGCCAAAGTATTCGCGGTAAACTGCGAAGACGACGCAGTGAGCACGCCGTTGTTCATTTCCGCGTGCACGTCATGCAGAATCAGTCCGGCGATCGTTGTGCCGTAACTCTTCTCCGCTACCGCGCGCAACTCACCGATCCAGCGAAAATCCGATCCAGTCCCCATCACGCCGCCAATGAGTTGCACTTGATTGAGTTGAAAATCTCCCGCGCTCAAAAGTGCCGCCACGGCCTGGCCGTTAATGTCATAACTGCGTCCCTGCCCGCTGCCCCTCGCCGTGACGTTCAGCCCCTGAAGCCGCAGGTTGTCAGCGGCGAGCGCGTCGGAATGTATGCTGCCTTCAACTTTGTACTTGTCGCCTTCGCCCGAAACCGTGCCTGAGAATTTGCCAGTGCCGCGCAGCGTTGTACTCGCCTGAAGCACGTCAGAAAGTTGCGTGAGATCAACTGACGAAGTGATGTCCATCTGGTAATGCATTGCACGCCAGTCGTCCATCGTTCCGCTTAAGGTTGCTTCCGCGACGGGCGAGTGCAGCACCAGTTCCTGAATCTCCGCGCGCGTTTCATTTATTCCAACCTGCGCGTGGATGTCGATGTTGTTAACGGGCCGGCCGTCGTAAGTGAACGTGGAATTCGAAACTGCGAATGTCACCGGGTGTAGTGCGGTGTCGGGCGGCAACTTTGGATCTTTCGGCAGGATTAAGGCAGTAAGATTTCGCGCTTCACCGGAAATCTCGTGGCGCGCGTCTCCGTAGTGAATCACGCCGCTCTTGATCTCAATATTCGCCGCGGAATACGCAAACAGAACGCGCCGGTTTATCTCGGGCGGCGGAATGTGGATGTTGCGAAAGTTCGAACGGCCTTCGGCGTCAAATGCGACCCAGACTTCGAGGCCTTCAATCTTCAAGTCTTTCAGATTGATGTTGCGTTGCAGGTTTAGCGCGTACAGATCTTCGATGCGGATGGTTGCGAGCAGGCGATCTATTTTCCCCAGTTTCTCGCCGGTCTGTGCATCGTAGAGTTCGACGCCAGACATCTCCACGGTCTGCGGTGGAAAGCCGGCATGAAATTCTTTGATCTCTGCGCGTATTCCATACTTCGCAAACGTATCCTTGATTTGGCCCGCCACGTAGCGATCGACATAGCCAAGCCGGTAAACAAGAAGTATCAGCAGAATCAGCGCCACGATTCCAATTGCGGCGACAATGGTGGCGATAAAAGCGTTGCGTTTGTTAATGAAGCGCCGGCGACGCCCTTGTGGAGTTACCGGGTGCTTGCGTTCGGCGTCCTTCTCCGCGATTGCTTCGGCGACAGGTGGGAGTGGTTTCTTCGAGTCGGATTGAAGAGCTTCGCGAACCGACTCGCGATCAGATGGCGACGCAGAAGTGTCCCCGCCTGGCGTGTCACTGCCCGGGCCCTTTTCGCGATCATCTGCACTCATAGCCAGCCGCCCTCGTCGGACAGACATGTTTGTCTGTTCTCGATCCAACTAAAAGATGGACAGACAGGAATGTCTGTCCTACTGAACAATGGGAGAGGGAAATCCCGAAACTAATTCGGAGATCTGAAATCTCAGACTTCCTCCGGAAGCGGTTGTTTTTCCGGCGCAGCCGAGTCTTTGAGATGCGCGGGCTGGCCCAATGGCACGCTGCCCACAACCTCAAGCTCAAAACCTTCAAGGGCTGCGACTTTGGGGGGATGGTTCGTCAGCAATTGTATACGACGGAGGCCCAGGTCATGAAGTATCTGGGCGCCAACTCCGTAATCCCGGTCCGTTCCGTAGCCTGTTTCGAGGCTCGCCTCGCGTTTGCTTACTGCCTTCTCCTGCATCACCGCGTAAGTGCGCAACTGGTTCACCAGATCCAAACTGTGCTCGCGTTGGCGCAGATAGAGAACCACGCCCTGGCCCGCAGCCGCGATTTTTTCAAGCGCCGTGTGCAACTGAAAACCGGTGTCGTCAATTAACGACCCAAACATATCGCAGGTGACGTTCTCGGTATGCACGCGCACGAGCACCGGCTCTTCCGTGCGAACATCGCCCATCACCATCGCCAGGTGTACGTCGCCATTGATGATGTTTTCGTAAGCGACGGCGCGGAAGCGGCCGTAAACTGTCGGCAAGTCAGTCTCGACCGCGCGCTTCACGAGTGTCTCTTTCGAGATGCGATATCTAACCAGGTCAGCAACGGTGATCATCTTCAGGTTGTGAGCGGCTGCAAACTCTTTAAGCTGCGGCAGCCGAGACATCGTGCCGTCTTCGTTCATGATCTCGCAGATAACCCCAGCGGGATAAAGCCCGGCGATGCGTGCAATGTCGACGCTCGCCTCGGTCTGTCCCGGACGCACGAGCACGCCGCCTTTTTTTGCGCGCAACGGAAACACGTGTCCCGGTCGTGCTAAATCCTGTGGACGTGTCTGAGGATCCACGGCAACCTGAATTGTCATCGCGCGATCGGCTACAGAGATGCCAGTGGTCACGCCCTTGCGAGCATCGATGGAGACGGTGAAGGCGGTGCCGAGAAACGAAGTGTTGTCGGCCACTTGCGTGGTGAGGTGCAACTCGTCGCAGCGTTCCTCAGTCAACGGCAGACAGATCAGGCCGCGCGCATGACGGGCCATGAAGTTGATGATTTCAGGCGTGGCTTTTTCGGCCGCGCACACCAGGTCGCCTTCGTTTTCGCGATCCTCGTCGTCAACGATAATGATCATGCGCCCTTCGCGTATTTCGGCGACGGCGTCTTCAATGGCAGCAAAAGTCATCTTTTTGAACGTAAAACTCTTAAATCTGAAATCTTAAATCTGAGATCTGCGATCCGAAATTTCCGCAGGTTATGGTAACCCAAAAGCAGAAGCTTTTGCATGGGTACACGCTTGGTAGGCCTTCAAGGCTTGTACACACTTTGGCGATGACCCACGCGAACGATTTCTATGAGCAAGAGATTCCTTGAGACGGTATAGATGACTCGGTAGGAACTGAAGCGAATGCGATAGGTGTGTTCTGCGCCGACGAGCTTCTTGAAGCCAGGAGGAAAGGGATCTTCACCTAAATTTGTAATTCGATCGACAAGCTCGGCAACAACCTCATTTGGCAGGTTGCGAAGTTCTTTGGCAGCCGACTTTTTCCATTCGATGTTATATGAGGCCATCCTGTTTCAGTTCGCTCAGCAACTGATCGTGGCTAATTGTTGGCTCGTCTCGACGCTCAGCAGCAACTGCAAGGTCTTCGATATCCTCAATCAATTCCTCAAAACTATCGATGGGTACAATCACCGCAGTCTTCCTACCTGCACGATTTGTGACGTACTCAATTTCCAGCTTCTTGATATCCAACATACTGTGATCTCCCAAAGCCTGCATTGGAGAGGCCTGAATTCTTATACCCCACTTTGCCGCTCTTTGCCATCTGAAGTCCCAACATTTGAAAAACTAAGTATGCGCTCGACGTATTTGGCGATTACATCCGCTTCAAGGTTCACCTCATCGCCCGGCTGCAGTTGAGAAAAGTTCGTGACCTCCCAGGTCTTCGGAATGATCGCGATCGCGAAATAATCATCCGTCAGTTCGGCTATTGTGAGGCTGATTCCCTCCACCGCGACAGAGCCTTTGAAGACAAGATACCGAGCGATCTCAGGCGGATAGGCAATGCGCACGGACCATGAGCCGCCATGGGCTTCGGCGCCCAAAAACTTTCCGCGCGCATCGACGTGGCCCTGGACCAGATGGCCGCCGAGGCGCGTCACCGGAGTAACAGCGCGTTCGAGATTAACCGGCGCACCCGGTTGCAGTCGGCCCAGCGTGGAGCGGTTGAGCGTTTCGCGAGAGACGTCCGCCGCAAACGAATCCTGATTAACAGCCAAGGCCGTCAGGCAAACTCCGTTGACGGCAATCGAATCGCCCTCGTGAATGTCTTCGGTCACGAGGCGGGCCTCGATCACGATACGCGCATCTTCACCACGCATTTCAACCTCGCGTACGCGACCAAGCTCTACAATGATGCCAGTGAACATAACAGAATTTCGGATTTCGGATTTCGAATTGCGAATTTATTCAGCGCCAGAGAGTCAGAACCAGGAAAGCTAGAAGGCCTAAGACTCCCGGCGCCAATGACAACACTGCGATCCAAATCGGCT
>JANLYZ010000127.1:0-10002 GCA_031365905.1 Chloracidobacterium sp.
CTGGTGGGAATGCAGTAGCGATTGCCGTTTGAGACCACGACGTTGGCAGCGACGAGGCCAAACGTAACCGGCAAGCGAATTTCAAAGGTTGTTCCGTGTCCCGGCTTACTCGAAACGCGCAACTCTCCGCCTACTTGTTCGACCGCAGTTTCCACTACATCAAGACCGACCCCACGACCGGAAGTGTCTGATGCCGAAGTCACGGTAGTGAATCCCGGACGAAAGATCAGGCGCAGGCTTTGTTCCATATCCAACTGGGCGGCGCTCGGGAAGAGCCCCGTTCTCTGCGCCGCTGCCGAGACGACAACGGGATCGACCCCGCCGCCATCGTCCGTGACCCGCAGTCGTGATTGACTGCCTTCGCTGACTGCTTCGATGCGCACCGTACCACGAGGCGACTTACCCGCGCGTGCGCGTCCGTCGACAGTTTCAATTCCGTGGTCTACCGCATTACGCACAAGGTGCAGCAGCGGATCAGCAATCGCCTCGACGAGCAACTTGTCAACGCGGATGTCGGCGCCGCTAATCTCGAAGTTGATTTCCTTGCCACTCGAACGCGCTGCTGCCCGGCCGGCGCGAGCGGCGCGCGCGAGCGTTGGCCCCAGCGTGACCAAACGAAGACTGATCAGTTGTTCCTCCAGGCCGATAAAGGAACTTCTGATCTGCTTGTCTAGTTTATAGAGTTCATCGTTGACCGGAACTGTCGAGCGCGAAATGGCCAGTGCGAGGGTCGTCGAAGTAGTACGTAAGAGTTCGTGCGCTGACGAAATAAGGCGATCGACCTGATCGAGATCTGTGCGCACAAAATTTGAAAGCGTCGAGACAGACGCCGGCGTCTTGGTGGCCTCGTTATTCCCACTAACGATCTCCGCGAAAACTACATCGGCGAAATCCCCGGCGGCAGTCTGGACTGTTTGCAAATCGGTATTGGCCGCGTAGAGCAGACGAAACTTGATCTTGTCGGGGTGCTCATTATCCACCGCGGGGGAAGTGGCAATCACTTCGCCGCAACTGCCCAGTTTCTCCTTTAGGCGGAAAAACTCAGCGTCGAAGTCGCCGCGATCAAACCGCGCGGCGACAACAAAGAGCCGACCTCGTTCCGCGACAACGCTGCACAAATGATGCCTTTCCGATTCGGTTAACAACTCCCGGATTTCGGAAGGGACGCTGTTGAGGATTGCTTCATTGAACGGCCGTGTGCTCACGACGGCTTGGTTTTGTGCGGCTAGCAATCTGTCAAAGATCGAGCGACGCGACGGTTCAACCTCTCCACTCGCGGCGAGGCGCAAACTTTCCGAGAGTGCTTCGGCGGCGCATTCACAAGTGTCCAAAACCGGATCATCAATCAGAACCCGTCCGGCCCTGACTTCACTAAGCAGGTTTTCAAACTCGTGCGCAATTTGGCTGACTGCCTCAAGCCCACCTGAGGCAGCGGAGCCTTTCACGCTATGCACGCGCCGAAAGATTCGGTCGACCAATTCACGGCGGGCGCGTCCTTCAGCGCCGCTCACGCGCAAGTCGTCGAGATCGTCAAAGATTTGCTCAATGAGAGTTTCAATGTCAGCCAGGAATTCGCGTTTAGTTTGGTCCACGGAAATGATAGTAAGACAGTGACTGGTGAATAGTGAATAGCGACTGGGACCGCGAGCGTCCTATGTATTAGGACGAAGCTTCCGAGTGTTCGTTCTCTTCCGTGTCATCATCCAAGGGCGGTTCAAGTTCTTCAGGCTCGACATGCTCCTGCGGCTGCTGCTCATCAAGATCGCGCTTGATGGCATCGAGAATACCGTTGATGAATTGTGTGGCTTCGTAGGTTGAGAAACGGCGCGCGATTTCCAGCGCTTCGTTGATGGCGACGGTGCGTGGAGTGGGTTCGTAGAGGAACTCGTAGACGGCGAGTCGGAGGATGTTGCGATCGACAATCGCCATGCGCGGGATGCGCCAGTGTTCGGCGCGCGAACGTATGCGCTCGTCGAGCGTGTCGAGACGCGCGAGCGTTCCCGCCGCGAGCCGGGTCGCGAATTCACGCGCCGGTTGCTCGACATCGGAATCGCCCAGCTCCACCCAGTAGGTTTTCAAAACCTCTTCCGGGACAGCCTTGGCGAAATCAGCCGCAAAGAGCATTTGCAAGGCGCATTCACGCGCCTTACGTCGCGAACCCATAATGCTTCAAGGGATGAAGGCTGAATGATGAAGGATGAACGCGCTGTTCCGGCACGTCCGCCCTTTCATCCTTCATCCCTCATCCTTCATCCTTTTCAAAAACTTCCTTGTAAAGATTAACCAATTCCACCGCCGTAGTGGCGGCTTCAAAACCCTTGTTCCCTAACTTAACTCCGGCACGATCGATTGCCTGATCAACTGTGTCTGCTGTTACCACTCCGTACACTACGGGCACGCCCGTTTGCAAACCTGCTTCGCCGATACCGCGCGTGACTTCGCCAGTGATGTACTCGAAGTGCGGAGTTTGGCCGCGAATGATCGTTCCGATGCAAATGACCGCATCAAACTTTTCCGATTCCGCCAGGCGCAAGGCCAGCAAGGGAATTTCAAAAGCGCCAGGCACGCGGAAGACTTCAACCAGCTTCTCGTCCGCGCCCAGTCGCTCGAGCGCGTCGAGCGCGCCTTCAACCAGACGTGAACTGATGAAATCGTTCCAGCGACTGGCGACAATCGCAAAACGAAATCCGTTGGCGTTCAAATGTCCTTCGTGAATTACTGGCTCCAAGAGCGGTTCGGCTCCCTTTCGTGCCGCTTACTTCGGTTTAGCGGAGTCAGATCGAAGTGTAGCCGATGCGTTTCTGAGCGGCAAGCGAGGTGTTGTTTGAGTAATGTTTCAGGTTGAGTAAGTTGCGGCCCAATGAGGTCAGTACCACCCGCTACCGCGAGGTGGTACTGACTTCATAACACATCGATCCTCATTCCCCCTTGAAGATTGGCGCTCGCTTTTCCAGAAACGCACTCGTGCCTTCGCGCACGTCGTCGGTCGCAAATAACTCCGCAAAAAGTTTCGACTCCAATGCCAAGCCCTCCGCGAGCGGTAACTGAGATCCGTGTGTGACTACTTCCAGGCAGGCGCGAATGGCGAGCGGCGCGAGCTGAGCGATCTCGTGAGCCAAGGTTTCTGCCTGCGCCATTAGATCAGCGGCCGGAGCGACGCGATTGACGAGCCCAAATTGTAAAGCTTCTTCTGCGTTGAGCGTTCGTCCCGCCAACATCATTTCGAGCGCACGTCCCTCACCAGTTTCGCGAGCTAAACGCTGCGCGCCGCCGTAGGCTGAAACTACTCCCAGCTTTGTTTCCGGCAAACTAAATTTCGCGTGGTCCGCGGCGATTCTGAGATGACAAGCAAGCGCTAACTCACAACCGCCACCAGCGGCGACGCCATTGACCGCGGCAGTCACTGGCACGCCGCAGCTTTCGATTTGTTTGCAGAGTGACTGGCCACGTTCGGAAACTTCGCGTGCTTGCGCTTCATCGAGTAGGGCTAGTTCGGTGATATCTATGCCCGCGCAAAAGGCTTGCTCGCCGGTGCCGGTGAGAATCACGGCGCGCAGGTCCGTTTGGGTGTTGAGGCTTGTGAAGATGTCGCTCAGCGCGAGAATCATCTTGCACGAAAGTGCGTTGAACTGTTCAGGGCGATTCAGGCGAATGATTGCGACGTGATCGCGTTGCTCGTAACGAATGGAGGACATTGCTATGGAGTGCGGTGGCAAGCGCAGCGCGACACTGCTTTTGATTGGCAATCATTAATAAACGAAAGCGCCGTCGCCGCTTCGCTCTGCCGGCGCACTCCAAAGCTTACACTAACTTCATCGGCGTGGGATTCTTCGGATCCTTCGTGTAGTCGTAGAATCCGCGTCCTGATTTGCGGCCGAACAAACCAGCTAACACCATGCGTTTCAATAACGGCGGCGGCGCGAAGCGCTTCTCGCGAAATTCATTGAACATGATCTCGGCTATGTAGTAGGTGGTATCCAAGCCGACGAAGTCGCCAAGCGTAAACGGTCCCATCGGATAACCCAGGCCGAGCTTCATCGAGGCGTCGATGTCTACAATCGATCCCACACCTTCTTCCAGCGCGCGAATCGCATCGAGCATGTAGGGCACCAGCAGGCGATTGACGATGAAGCCGGTGGTGTCGTTGGCCCGCACCGGCACTTTGCCCAGCCGCTTCCCGAATTCAAACGCCTGCTCGTACACGTCGTCGTCCGTAAGGATCGTTCGCACCACTTCGACCAGCTTCATGATCGGCACGGGGTTGAAAAAGTGCAGCCCGACAAAACGTTTCTGCCGTTCAGCCGAAGTTGCGGTCATCATTTCCGTTATTGAAATCGACGAAGTGTTTGACGCAAAGATCGTTTCCGGCTTGCAGACACGATCGAGCTCGGCGTAAGTCGTGCGCTTTTCCGCGATGTTTTCGATGATCGCCTCAATCACGATGTCGCAGTCGGCGAAGTCGGCAAACGAAGTAGTGCCTGACAACCGATCGCGCGTGGCCTTTTGCTGTTCGGCGGTGATGTTGCCTTTCTCGGCGAACTTCGCAAGCGACTTTTCAATGCCGACAAATCCTTTTTGCAGCAACTCCTCAGAAATTTCGCGCACTACGGTTTCAAAGCCAGCGCTCGCCGCGGTTTGGGCGATGCCCGAACCCATTAGCCCGCAACCCAACACTCCAACCTTCTTTATTTCCATCTGGTCTTTGTCTCCTGTTTCTTGTAACGCAAACTGTTAGTTTGCGTCCGTAAATAAATGCTCTCTTGTTATGACCTCAGCATTACTCGATCGCAAACCAACAGTTTGCGTTACAAAAGCCGATCGCAAACTAACAGTTTGCGTTACATTTACTTTCCCGGTTTCGCGTCGCTCAACTTGTCCAAGCCACTATGAGTTCGAGCTCCCGTCTTTAGCCATTGATTGTACTCTTTCTGCCAGGCATAAAAGTCGCGATCCAGTTGAGTAATACCGACCGCTCTGTTTTTGTCGGGACTTGCGGAAGGCGTGGCAGCCGCAGGAGTTTCCTTTGCGCGCAGCAAAAGGGCTTTTAGTTTTTGTCGCAACTCGTCAGCCTTTGGATCGAGAGAAGGAGCTTCGTCCAGACCTTTTACCGCCGCATCAATGTTGCTCGCATTCTTGTCCTGAGTGGCAACAATGTAAGCTTCCTGCGCCGCGTTGAAGGCTTTTGCGAATGCGACAAATGCCGGGTTTTCCGGTTCAGCGGATTCTGCCGGAGCCGCGGCCACCAGTTCCCCCGGCCACGGATCGCGGAAGTGTCGCGCGGTCATGGCAAAGCTCAAAACGATCAGAGCGATGGCAGCGACCTGCAAAACACGCCAGGTGATCGCAACTCCTGATCTTTCGCCCGGGCGACGGTAGTCAACGAGCAGCGCCAGCACCGCGCCGGAAAGCATGCCGCCCAGGTGCGCGGCGTTATCAATGAGACCGCTCAACATGAATCCGATGAACAGATTCATCAGGATCATCGGCAGCAGGCCGGTACCAAATGCGCGCTTGAAACCTTCCGGCAACTCATGGCGAAACTTGATACCAAAAACAAAGAGAACACCAACAAGCCCGAAGAGCGCGCCTGAAGCTCCCGCCGATGGAGTGTCGATAGACTTAAAAATGAAACCGGTGATTGGACCAGCGCCCAGCGCCGGCCTGACGGTGAGATAACTGGCTACTACTCCGAACACACCAGTCACTACCCAAAACACTACAAACTTCGCCGAACCGTAAAGCTTCTCCACATAGGGTCCCACGATCCACAGGCTGTACATGTTCACGAGCAGATGCAGCAGGTTGACGTGAAGGAACATTGGCGTAACGAAGCGCCACCATTGATGCTGATTGTGGATGTAGAAGTTGAGCTTGGCACCAAACGGTAACAGCACCTCGCCGGGTAAGACGGCCGTCAGGCCGAGCGGGATGCCGCTGGTTTGCCACATCAAGGTGAAGACGAAGACGTTGGCCATCAGCAGAATGATTGTGAACTTGTAAGGCCGATTCAAAACGGCGCGCGCGAAGCGCATTGCCTCGCTATCGCCGGCAGGAACTTGCGCTTGCGCAGTGCTGCCCCTGGAGCTGGAAGCTCCTGAAGTTGCGGTGCCGCATACAGCGCATTGTTGTTGCCCGCCGCCAATAATGGCGCCGCAACTGCGGCACATCGTGGGGCGGCCGGTGTTCGCAGTTTGACCGTTTTCGTTTTCGTTGCGTGTCTTATTTAGCAAGGTGCTTACATTAACAAGCGTGATGCTTCAGATACAAAGCATCACGCTCAGGTTTCGGTTTTTTAAAGTTCGGTGACCTGGCAAGCACCCCAGCCGGGCTGCCCGGCCGGGACCCCGCTTCACCGCTTTGCCCGGTCGCGACCCGTCGCGACCGCTTCATAGTTGAGTTACTTTATTTCGCAATCGTTTCCAGCAAGCTTACCAGGTCGTCGGCGTGTTCTTCTTCCATCGCCAGGATTCCTTCGAGCATCCGCCGCGTCGTCGGATCGTCATTACCTGTATAAGTGATCATTTCGCGATAACTGTCGATAGCGATGCGCTCGGCGACCAGATCTTCCTTGATCATGTCGATTAGGTTTTCGCCCTCAACGTATTCGGCGTGGCTTCTGGTTGCCAGTCCTTCCGGGCTGAAGTTTGGCGCGCCGCCCAACTGCACAATTCGCTGCGCGATTAAATCCGCATGGCCTTGTTCTTCGTTGGCATGTTGCAAAAACTCAGCCGCCACGCTCTCAGCGTTTATGCCTGTCGCCATGAAGTAGTGCCGCTTGTAACGCAACACGCAGATGATTTCGGTGGCCAGCGCTTCATTCAAAAGCTTGACTACGGTATCGCGGTCGGCGCTGTAGCCTTCGGTGATGGCGCCCTGCTCGATGTGTTTGCGGGCGCGTTCTCGCAATGTTTTGACGTCAGTAAGAAATGGTTTGTCAGACACGGGTTTTGCTCCTGATTGTTCAGCCACGACTTTCACTCCTCGAATGAATTAGGGGGAAGGGTGATGGTACTCGCGTCGCGCGACAGGGGCAAGCGCGCCGTAGTTTTAGTGCGACCTAATGGAGAGGGGCTTTCTTCCCCTTTGCTTACGCCGTGTCCAAACCAGGATGACCGTGAGGATGCCGGACAAAGGAGTAAGCAGCGCGAGAAACGGCAATAACACGTCGGTGAAAAAACCGTCGAGATTACCAACGCCCGGCCCGAAACAATTCGTAGGCATGTAACATAAGACACCTTGGGTTGGCACTTAGTTCCCAGCTAATAAGTAACAAAAGGAGACGATTTCTAGTCGGTGCTAATTTTTCCGATGACCTTAATCTCATTCGATGCTACAGCATCGCCAACAACTTCCACCGGCACGCGCCACACGAGGGTCTTAATGCGACAGGTGCCAGTGTTGTCTTCGCGGCAGTAGAAGAGCGTGAGCTGCACGCGAAGTTCCGCAGTGCCGGGATCAAAGGCGTGGAAAGGAATCTTCAGCGGAAGCTTAGGATTCTTTAATGATTGGCTTCTCTCCAGTTCGCGGCCAATCACTCCGGTTATCGAAGCGGAGATCAGACCGAGTTGCTGCTCGCCCTTTTCGATTGAAACTCGATAGCGTTGCGATGCGGTTGGATTAAGGTGATAACCGGGCGGCAGTTCGACATTGACTACCAGTTCTCCATTACTTGCCGCGCGAAGCTTCTGCATGAGGAGCTTGATCTCTTCGGCGTTTGGTCCGCTGACAGTTGTTGCTGAATCAGCGTCGGTATTTAAAGACGGCGGCTCCAGGCCGCGGATGTTGAGCGTCGACGTCTGCTTTGTTTTCAGGTCGATCACGCGAACTGCGTGATTGTTTGTATCGGAAACGAAAAGTTTTCCGTTCGCGATGCTAAGTCCAGCGGGTTCATAGAACGACGCGATGTTGCCATCAGCCTGGCCGGGTTTTCCAGTACCAAGAAACGTTTTTACAGTGTGCGTCTTCGGATCGAGTTCCTTGAGTTTGTGATTGTAAGTATCGGCGATAAGTATTTTGTCGCCGTCGGCAACTACACCCAGCGGATGTTGTAGTCGCACGTCATCGCCCGTGCCGTCAACGTCTCCGAAGTCAAACAGGTCGCCGCCGGCAATTGTCTCCACCTGACCGCTCGCGAGGTCAATCGCGCGAATGATGTTTGACTCACTATCGGCGACGTAGAGCTTCTTACCATCGGAAGCGACGCCGGAAGGTTGCGCGAATCCGGCTTCGAGTAGCGGTCCGTCTTCTCGCGCTTCGCGTCCGGAACCGGCGAAGGTCGAAACCTCCTGCTTCTCCAAATCAAGTTTCCAAATCTGGTGCGTGCCGGCCATCGTGATGTAGAGCTGGCGGTTGACGAGTTGCAGGTCCCAGGGCGAACTGAGTGCAATCGTCCGCGCTGGTCCCTGCTTGAAATAGTCACGCGTTTGTTGTCCGGTTCCCGCGACTGTTTCCACTGTCTTCGATTTTAGATCGACGCGACGAAGCAGATGGTTTTCAGTGTCGGCGACGTAGAGACTGTCCCCGTCCAGCGCGATCCCCTGCGGCCGATAGAAGCTGGCTTTGTCGTAAGAGCCGTCCGCTGCGCCGGGTGCGCCCATGCCGATCGTTTCAAGGAGGGTTCCGTCCAGTTTGGTGATGACCAGCCGGTTGTGATTTGAATCGGCGATGAACAGTCGATTGCCTTTGGCGTCCGCGAGAATCTTTCCCGGAAACGCAAGCGGCAAGTCGCCGACCTTAGCGCGCTCGAGCACCAGTCGGAGCGGCTGTTCATTCAACTCGCCGCGTTTGCGAGACTCAGCGACGGCTTTGGCAATCACTTGATCGATCAGCTCGTAGTTTCCTTCGCCGGAAACTGCGCCGATGACGTAGCCGGCTGGGTCGATCAGAACCTGCGTGGGCCAGGCGTGCACGCCGTAGTTTTGCCAAACTTTGTAATCCGCGTCGTTGTAAACAGGATGCTCGATCTCGTAACGCATGATGATGCGCCGAATATTTTCCGTGTCCTTTTCGTTTTCAAACTTCGCTGAGTGGACGCCGATAACGACGAGCTGGTTTGCATACTTGTGCTCGAGCCGTTTGAGATCGGGAATGATATGAATGCAGTTGATGCAGCCGTAGGTCCAAAAATCGAGCAGCACAACTTTGCCTTTGAGGGCGGCGATCGTTAGCGGCCTGTCGGTATTAAGCCAGCCTCGTCCACCGGTTATTTCCGGCGCGCGCACGCGAACCGTTTCCTGAGCTGACATGGCAGACCCTTTCATTGTGTTTGAATTGAATGAGTAAGATAGAAGCAGGAAGATCCCCAGAAAAAACATCCAGGCGATTGGGTTTAGGCGACTGAGAGACATTCTTTTCATCAAGGTCGCGAGGATACAAATAAATGCTAATTACGAAAGCCACGCTAAGTTTTCCTAATCATGCGTGCTCGTGGGGAGTGATTTCGTCTGTTTGTTTTCCTTCGAGAACCTGATCGAGACGGTCGATAGCGCGACGCAGATGCGGAATGGTTATTGAGCCGCCGACGACCAGCGCAACATTAAACGCGTCGAGAAACTCCGGGCGCGTAACGCCCGCGGCAACGCTTTGCTTGATGTGATAAGTAATGCAGTCGTCGCAGCGCAGCACGGTTGAGGCGACCAAACCAAGCAGCTCTTTGGTGCGTTTGTCGAGTGCGCCATCTTCGTAGGCCTGCGTGTCCAGCGCAAAAAAACGTTTGATGCCGAGATGGTTGCTGCCGAGCAGTTTCTCGTTCATGTCTGCCCGGTATTGATCAAATTCGTCCATTTGAGAATAGCCTTTCCGTCACGCCGCGTGCGTCAGTTGTGTTTGCAATTTCGAACCATTCTAGCCGCGCAAACAGAAACTCGCCAGAGGGTGGCCCATAAACCGGTCAAGTGATTTGCTGGGACCGCGGGCGTCCCGCCCGCAATGAGCGCGAAGCGCGAAAACGGATTTGCGTTGCCCTCGGGAACTGCGCGCCTGCGGCGCGTTGCGGGCGGGACG
>JANLYZ010000152.1:0-8758 GCA_031365905.1 Chloracidobacterium sp.
GTGTAATCCACGTAAACAACTTTCAGTTCGGTATAGAAATCCAGCGCAGTCGATCCCTGTTCACGATCGCCGATGCCGGTGCCTTTTATGCCGCCAAAGGGGATGTGCGCCTCGCCGCCAGTGGTCGGGGAGTTGATGTGCGTCATGCCGGTTTCGATCTCGTCAACGAAACGGAAGATGCGCGCCGCATCGTTACTAAAGATTGACGATGACAGTCCAAATTCCGTGTCGTTCGCGACCTGCATTGCCTCTTCGAAATTCTTCACGCGCAGGATTGATAACACCGGTCCGAAGATCTCTTCACGCGCGATGCGCATGTCCGGCGTCACGTGATCGAAGATTGTAGGATTTACAAAAAAGCCTTTGTCTAGTCCGTTACCGGTGGCGCGTGAGCCACCGCAAACCATCGTGGCCCCGTCCTCGCGTCCGATGTCGATATACTTCAGCACAGTTTTGAACTGGCCCTCATCTACACTCGGCCCCATCTCGGTTTTTGGATCCATGCCGTCGCCAATTCGCATCGAGCCGGCGCGTTTACTAATGCGCTCGACAAATTCGTCGGCAATATCATTTATCACAACGGCTCGACTCGTCGCAGTGCAACGTTGTCCGGATGAGCCAAATGCCCCCTGTGCGGTCGACTCAACTGCTAGATCGAGATCTGCATCTTCGAGAATTACTACCGGGTTCTTGCCGCCCATTTCGCACTGGACCTTCGCGCCGCGCCGCGAGACCTCTTCGTAGAGACGGATGCCCACTTCATTCGAGCCGGTAAACGAAACCGCTTTCACGGCCGGGTGATTGATGATCTCGTCGCCCGCTTCAGACCCGGAGCCCAGCACCAGGTTCAAAACTCCCGGAGGAATACCGGCTTCGGCAAATAGCTCGACTATGCGTACGCCGGTTGCGGGCGTCAGCGTCGCAGGTTTGAATACGACGCTGTTACCGGCGACGAGCGCCGGCGCGATTTTCCAAACCGGAATTGCGACAGGAAAATTCCAGGGAGTGACGCAGGCAACAACTCCTAACGGCTGTTTGAGGGTGTAGGCGAAGTTGGATGGCAGCTCAGATTGGATCGTCTCTCCGTTCATCCGGCGAGATTCGCCGGCGCAAAACTCAGCGACGTTGATTGAGCGCTGCAATTCGCCGCGCGATTCAGCCAGCGTCTTTCCTTCTTCTCGAGTCAGGATCGCTGCCAACTCTTCCTTGTGTTCATCCAGCAGCCGCGCTGCGCGGGCCACGATTTTTCCGCGCGCCGGAGCCGGCGTGGCGCGCCAGCCGAGAAATGCCGCCGCCGCCGCTTCCACCGCGCTCCTGGCTTCGTCGCGCGTGGCCTGTTTCACTGTGCCGATGATGTCGTCAGTGTTAGCCGGATTGATGTTGTTGACGGTCTTTGCAGATGCTGATTCGATCCATTTACCGTTGATAAAATTTCGATAGGTATCCATAGCGAAGAATATTGAGATCAACTGATTGTGGAATTAGACGCGGCTTAATATATCATCTGAAACGGCTTGAACCACAATCAGCTAAGTCAGAGGTAATGGATCAGTTTGGTCGAGTTCCAATACGGAACCGAGCACGGTAGCGCCGGATGCTGTAGTCAACTTCGAACGGTCTATAGGTGAAGCGTGATTCACCAAAGTTTAGCTAGTGCTCAGCAGGAGACCATCCCGCAGCTGATCCAGTTGAATCTTGCATCCGGCGCTACCGCGCTCGGTTCTGTAACCAACCGGCCTCGCAAGATTTTGAACTGACCCAATAACCCGGGTAAGATCAGAAGACGGATTACGCGAGCAACATACGAAGCATGATGGACACCAATCAGGCTGGGCAGGGAACGTTCAACAAGCCGGAAACCTTGCGCGAGTTGCTGGAGACTCGCGCCGCGACAGCCCCTGACAAAGACTTTCTTTTCAGCGAAGCAGATGGACGTCGGTTCACTTTTGCTGAATTTGATGGGGCGGTGAATCGTACGGCGGCGCTGTTAAAAACGCACGGCGTCGGCAGAGGCGACGTGGTGAGCTTGCTGATTCCAAACAGCGCCGAATACATCATGGCGTATTTTGCCTGTTGGAAATTGGGCGCCATCGCGGGGCCGGTAAACTCGTTGTTGAAGGCGCAGGAGATCTCTTTTGTAATTTCCGATTCGGAAACGAAGGCTCTCTTAGTTCATCCAGATTTTCTGCCGACTATCGAAAAGATCAGAAGCGAATTGCCGGAGCTCCAAGCAGTGATCATATTTGACGATGAAGCTCACGCTACGATGGATGTAAGGGCACGGCAGGCCGGGCCCCTACCGGATTCCGAGATTACCCGCGACACCGAAGCCATAATCATTTACACCTCCGGAACCACCGGAAAGCCCAAGGGATGTTTGCTCACTCACGGAAATCTTATCGCCAACGCCAGGCAGATCAGCCGGTGGCTCGGATTCACCAAAGATGATCGGCTCTTGACGATCATGCCGCTGTTTCACATGAACGCGGTGTCAGTTACGACGATGTCCGCCCTTTACGCCGGCGGCTCGACCGTAGTTAGTCCGAAGTTTTCGGCATCTCGCTTCTGGCAAATCATTTCTGATTACGAAATCAATTCGTTTGGTTCAGTCGCCACGATGCTGTCGATGTTATTGACTACGTATCCCGACGGCGTTCCCGATGGTTTGCAGACGCAACAACTCCGCTTTGCGATGTGCGGCTCGGCGCCAGTTCCCGCGGAAGTGATGAAACGTTTCGAGGAAACTTTCGATTGTCTGGTGATCGAAGGCTACGGACTTTCGGAATCAACCTGTCGTTCTACGTTCAATCCGCCAAATGAGCGGCGGCGTCCCGGCTCTTGCGGAAAACCAATCGGGAATGAGATGCGAGTGGTAGACGATGATGACAAGGAGGTCGCTACAGGAGAACTAGGCGAAATAGTTTTGCGGGGCGAAAACATTCTGAAGGGCTACTACCGAAATCCCGAGGCCACCGCGACAGCATTTCGCAACGGCTGGTTTCACACCGGCGACATTGGCTATCGCGACGCGGATGGATTCTTCTTTATCGTCGACCGCAAGAGCGACATGATCATCCGCGGCGGCGAGAACATTTACCCACGCGAGATCGATGAAGTTCTCTATCAACACCCGGCAGTCGCCGCCGCTGCGACCATCGGTATTCCGGATCAACTCTACGGTGAAGAAGTGGCCGCCTTCATCGTGCTCAAAGAAGGCAGGGAAGCGACGGAACCAGAGATCATTGCGTTCTGCCGTGAACATCTCGCTGATTACAAGTGCCCAAAGAGCGTTCACATTGTTCAAGAAATCCCCAAAGGCCCTACCGGAAAATTGCTGAAGCGCGAACTGGCAAAGCAGTTTCTCGAAAGCTAGAACCAAGTGAAGGAATTCAAGTGTCGGGTGTTTGACAAGGGGTAGTTAATTCAATAGAGTACGCATGCTTAACAGTTGAAACACTCCGCCGGATAGGGTGCGGACCCCGGACGGTAGCGTGTGACGATTGGAACGACAAGCCTCGGGATTTGCCCCCGCTTCGCTTCACGTTTCCTATTTAGTCACAAAAAATAAATCTTGTTAGCCCGCTGGCGTTTAAGTTTGTCTCGTCAGCCATGTGAGTCCACCCAGACCCATTGAAATCCCACGACGGCCCTGTTAAATCCTGCCGTCATCTTGCTCAAGGAGAATTGAAATAATGAATCAGAAATCGACTCGAATCCTTATCCTGACTGCGCTGCTTTTTGCTTTTGGAGCAACGCAGGCTTTTGGTCAAACTATCTATAACAACATCCCAAACCCCTTGCCCGGCAACATAGGTAGTTATGGTTACGAAGCGAGTGGCACATCGGAATGGGGTGATCGCATCATGTTTGCGCCAGCGACCGGTCGCTCATTGACTACGGTCACCTTAACCATGAGCAGCTTCGGTTGTCAGACCGGCCACTGGTACAGCGGCGACTGTGTCAGCGCGACAGGCGCAACTTTCTCTCATCCTATCAAGCTTAATATCTACAACGTAGTAGCAGGCAATCAGGTAGGCACATTGATAGGCTCGGTTCAGCAAACGTTTGCGATTCCGTATCGCCCGTCGGCGGACAATATTAAATGCACAGGCACTAACGCTGGGAAATGGTTTGACGCCAGTTCCAGCACCTGCTTCAACGGCAAGGCAACCAACATCACCTTTAACATGAGCGGCCTTACCGTCCCTAACCAGGTTATTTTCGGAGTTGCTTACAACACAAGTCACTACGGCTACTCGCCAATTGGCCAAGGCGCTCCGTGTTACACAAGTCCTGGCGGCTGCGGCTACGACTCCCTCAATGTAGGGGGAACAGACCCTGCTGTTGACAATACGGTTGGTTCAAATCCGGCACCGGACGATGCCTATCAGTACACGATTTATAGCTCGTGTGTTAATGGTCCAATCATCCCGTTCGGTTTGGACGCGGGATGCTGGACAGGCTTTAAACCGTCCATTAAGTTCAATGCGTCGAACCCACCTCTTACCAAGGACGATTGCAAGAACGGTGGTTGGCAGACACATACAACGGCTTCTGGACAGCCATTCCCGAACCAAGGCCAGTGCATCCAGTACGTAAACACCGGCAAGTAATCGGTTGACTTGGATCGATCGGCGTCAAAAACGCCTAAGGCAGTAAATCAAAAGGGCGGGCCATGGCGGCTCGCCCTTTTCCTTTGAGTCGTTGAGCGTGTTCTCTATACCGGACCGAGGTTGATACTGCCCTGACGAGGGGTCTTCAACTTATCGATCAGCCAGCCGCCCAGCAACCACAGCGCACACACCGCAATCATCACGACAGAAAACCATTTGCCATATATGCCGTCGGGGGAAAATTTTTCGGTCGCTGCGTGCAGCACTTCACTATTTGGCAACACGCCTGCTTCCGAAAACTCATGGAAAGAATAGATGCCAACCTGCAGCATGAAGAGAAGCAGGAAGATTCCGGTGACCTGAAAGAACCGCTTCACGTTGATCAGATGTCCGAACTTCGCCCAGCCCCAGGCAAATCCTCCGGCGGCGCAAAGCCCAAGCACCGCTCCCGTCAGAATTTCGGAACCGTGCACCTGCAAAAGCATCAGCGCAGTTTCCATTCCTTCGCGCGTGATCATCAGAAATGTAAACAGAAACACGCCGGCGACGGCAGCGATACGCGAACTACGCGATGACACTGCGTCCAAACGTTCCCTCATTCGCTGCTGGACTTTCGGTCCAGTGCGCCACATGTAAATAACCAGACTGCCCACCATCACCATTGCCACCAGGCCGAGAATGCCCTCACGCAACGCCTCATTTCCCAGAAACTGATTTAGATACCCGCCCATCGTTGCGCCAAAGAGTCGTTCCAGACCGAGATCGTCAACCCCCAGCTTGAGCAGATATCCAAGCGCCGCGCTCGCCGATAACGCCAGAACAATTCCCACGTAGACCGCTGAGGTCAGCCACTTCTGGCCAGACTTGCGCAGGTACGAAACAATCACAGCGACCAGCAGGAAGGACTCAAAGCCCTCGCGCAAGACAATAATGAAGGAATTAAGCATGGTGAAATTTCCAATTCGAGAGTCGCGCAGACCAAAGGCAATGGCGATGGCGATCTCCCTCAAGCCCGAACGGCAGTATAGTCTAATTGAAAATAGTTTTCAATTTCAAAAGCGGGAACGAGAAAGCCCCAGGAAATCGCGGCTACTGAGGAGTTACGGGAATTATTGACAGGTCTGCTCGCACGGCGCCGAGTTCGGTGACGGCGGTAAGCCGCAGCGGGAGACGTCGTTTGTCGTCACTGATCCAACCGCGAAGCTGGTACTTATCCCCTTCCACGTCGTCGGTCGTTAGCGAGATCTGAATCGCCGGAATTATTTGCGAGCCGAGCTGCACGTTCTCACGCTTCAAGGCCGTGATGAAGAGCGTCTTGGGCTGGTTGTTCACGAGCAGCGATACGGCGCTGCGTTTCGGGGGATTCAGATTCAAGGCCCGCAACATGTAGAAGAACGATAGATAGTCGTGTGTGCCAACCGGAATCTCAATCCGAGCGCCGGAATCGGTAGTAGCGGTGCCGTAGTCCTGATTGATCACGAGCTTGCTGTTGAATCGGTGGCGGCCTTCACTGAAAGTGAATTCGCTGCGGAAGGGAAGCAGCGTCTTCGGATCTACATACGACATCATCAGATCGGAGGCGACAAAAAGCTTTTGCAGTGCGTTTGTAGTTTGCGCGTTGACCGTGAATTGGAAGCCGTCGTGATCAAAAAACTTGGAGCGAGCGCGAACTTGAAACGTTGCGGTTCCAACCGGCGCTTGAATGGTCGGCAGAAATATCTGGTAGTTCAACTGTTCGCCGACCTTGAACGGCAGATCGCCTGGTCCGTTGTCGTCGGGTGTGGTGGCAATCACTAAGGGTCTTCCGGTTGGCGGCGTTCCGGCTACCGGCGTCGCTGTCGGGGTTGGCGCTGGCGGCGGTGTTGGCGTAGCGACAAAGCCCGAGCCTGCCAGTTCGGCCCTTATCTCTCCAGCCGAGAGACGAGAGACGATTAGAACGGGGACGTGTCGCTGGTCGTCGGAGAAATAGGCCTTCATGTCATAACTATTTCCCTGCGACTCACCTTTCACGCGCGCTTGCGCCACGATCGTATTGAATGATCCCACGTTGGTCTTGATCACCTCGCGACCGTTTACCCTGATGTCGATTTGGTAGTTCTGGTTTTCACTGCGGATGGAAAGCGTGTAGGTAGTCCCGTCCGTAAGCGGGAGCGCGCGGATGCGATAGACTGCCGACAAAAAATCATAGGTGCCGGGAAAAGCCGCAGTGCGCTTTGCGGGAATAGCGGCAGTTCCCAATGGTTGACTAAAGTCGGCGGTTGTTTCCAGTGTGCGCGCGGTTTCGCGAACTGTCTGTTGACCGTGATAGGGCAAGCCAGTCGACGGATCAACGTAGGTGATGTAGTCGTTATTGATGGCAAATAAAGCGGCATTGACCACGCCGTTAGTTTCGACATGACCTTTTAGCTGGATGCCGTCGCGGTCAAAAAAAATTCCCCGGGATGCAACCAGAAACTCGGCGTGGGCGGCGCTGATAAAGTTGGAAAAAGAAATGTTGTAGGTCAGGCGTTCCCCAACTTGATAGGGAGCCGGCGAGAAAGGCTGAGAAGTCAGGTCTCCTTTTTGTTGAGCGGAAGACGGTAAGAACGCTCCCAGGACCAATAAAAGACAGGCAGTCGCAAATTTCAAGCTTTGGGTCACCTTTGAATCATAGTGCAAAATGCGAGTAGAACAAATCGCGCAGCTTGCTCGGCCTCAGTTGTACACGCGGGGTGCCGAATTCAGTTCCTTTCAAATCATGACGCTATTCGCGGCGCTCAGCTCCATCTCAGCAAGAATTTCCTGCGCCGCCCGTGCCGGATCAGTCGCCTCAAGAATGGGCCGGCCCACTACGATGTAATCGGCACCGGCGACGATAGCCGCGCGCGGAGTCATTACCCGTTTCTGGTCAAAAAGGGCAGCACCCGCTGGTCTCACTCCAGGTGTGACCACGATAAAGTCAGGCTTCATAACCGCCGCGCGGATGATGCTAACTTCGCGTGGCGAAGCGACTACCCCGTCCATTCCACTTGCTTCAGCCAGCAGTGCAAGTCGCGGCACCAACTCAGACGGGCCCGACTCGAATCCGATCTCAGAAACCGTCGCTTCATTCGCGCTAGTCAGTATGGTAACCGCAATCACGAGTGGGCGGGCGAGTCCCTCCGCCGCCGCACATTCCGAAACAGCCTCCGCCGTTCGGCGCATCATTTCGCTGCCGCCCAGCGCATGAATATTGAAAATGGAAACTCCAAGACGCGTGGCTTCTATGCCCGCAAGCGCGACGGTATTGGGAATGTCATGATACTTCAGATCCAGAAACACCCGTTCGCCGGAGTTGACGATCTCGCGCACCAGATCCGGGCCCGCAGCGGTGAACAACTGCATTCCAATCTTGAACATGCCCACAACGCCTCGCAGCGCAGTGAACAATTCGCGCGCCTTTTGAGCGTTGTCCACATCGAGCGCAACGATTAGTTTGTTTGTGTTCATATCATCCTCAATCTTTTCGAGTTGCGATTTGCGAGTTTCGAGTTAAAAGTCCCTGGAACTCGAAACTAAAATGTCTTTTGCGCGTGATCCTACCGCCTCGTCAAGCGAGACGAATCCCTGCTCTGAAATAATTCGACGCAGCCCTTCGTTGATGTCTCTGGCGATCGCTGGACCTTCATAAATAAACCCGGTATAGATTTGCAGCAAGCTCGCGCCGGCGCTAATCATCTCCCATGCATCTTCCGCGTTGAAGATGCCGCCAGCCCCAATCAAAGGTAAGGAACCGTCCGTCATATTATAGAGCTTCGCAATCATCGCCAGAGACTTGTGTCGCAGTGGAGCGCCACTTAACCCGCCTTCACCGCACGCTGCCACTTTTTCGCTTGGTGTTTTCAAAGGCGCGCGCGCGATGGTGGTGTTGGTTGCGATAAGTCCCGCGAGCTTGTTCCGGCGCGCCACTGCCACGATGTTTTCCAATTCATCTTCCGCGAGGTCCGGCGAAAGTTTTACCAGCAGCGGCAGAAGTCCGCGACCGCCTGGTTGCTCAGCGAGTTGCTCATTCAGCGCCTGGAGCGAACTCAGTAGTCCGTCAAGCTGATCCGACTTTTGCAGCTCGCGCAAACGCGGAGTGTTAGGTGAACTAACATTAACCGCAACGTAGTCCGCGATCGGGTAGA
>JANLYZ010000195.1:0-14590 GCA_031365905.1 Chloracidobacterium sp.
GAACAAACTCGCGATTGACCTTCTCTCCGGGCAACTGCATCAGCACAAAGTAAGGATCAATCGGCTGCACCTGTTTCTGGTTTTGGTCAGTCAGTCCCACTTGTTGCGCAACGTTCCAAACGTCTTCGCGTTGGAAAAACGCTTTCGCGCTTTGGGTGTGATAGAGGCCGTAGACCTCGCCTTGCACTCGAATCAAGGTTTCCGGGTAACGCACGTGCGCGCGCAGATCCGCGGGCATCTGGCTGGCATCCTGGAACAAAGTGGGGAACACGGCGCGATAGGTCGCGATCAAAGGATCGTTGTTATCGAAGACGTAAAAATGCGCGGTGCCGTTGTAAGCATCAATCACTACCTTGACGCTATTGCGGATGTAGTTGACGTTGTTTTGCCCAACGTCGTGATGGCGCGAATACGGATAGGTGGCCGACTCTGTAAATGCGTCGAGCATCCAAAAGAGCCTGCCTTCATTGCTGACGACGATGTAGGGATCGTTGTCGTAGATCAGGAAGGGCGCAACGCCGTTGACGAGTTCGCGAATGTTGCGATGAATAAGAACGCGACTTTCTGAATTGACGTCGTCCGAGAAAGGCAACTTTGAAAGATCACCCAGCGCCCAGGCCAGGAGCATGCGCCGCGCGCGACCGCCTATTCTGATTCCGCCGGAACCTTCGTAACTTGTAAATGTAGGTGTTTCTCCCTGCGGAAAGTCAAACTCCTTCTGCCGCGTTCTAACGTAAACGTCCGTATTAGTTTGCTGCCCGAAATAAATCTCTGGACGAGTCACTTTGATCTCGGCGGAGTTGGATTGTACCGGCATGTCGGAAACGATGAAGCGGGGCATGCCTTCAGGCGTGAAGCCGTTAGCCGTATTCATCGTGATGCCGTAACCGTGCGTGTAGATCAGTTTTTCATTGATCCAATTCCGAGATGTTTCCGGGAGGCTGCCCACATCTATCTCACGGGCGGCCACCATCATCTGTCGCATCCCGTCAACGCTATACCGATCGACATCCACGTCGGGAAAGTTGTAATAAGTTCTGATAGCCTGAATCTGTTTGAGCGTGTCTTGCAGGGCGTGCCAATCCCAAAGCCGGATGTTATCGAGCGTCGGTCGATTGGCATTTAGATCAAGAGACTCCACAGCGGTTTCAGCCGGAAACTCGCGCAGTTCCACCTGCTCGAGGCCAAACGCGCGGCGCGTCCAGGCGATGTTTTGTTCAATGTAAGGGGTTTCGCGGCCCAGCTCATTTGGCTTGACGATGAAGCTGGTGACATACGCGGGCACGAGGTAAACACCGACTACATAAACCAACGCGGGCAGCGCCAACGCCAGCAGCAAGAGCCGGAGACTGCGTTTGGAAAAGGCGTTTATCAGCGCGATTACGGCGGCGACCAGCAGCGCGATCACGACGACGTAAAGTGCGGGCAGGAGATACTTCGCCTCCGCAAAGGTTACGCCGGAGAAGGTTTGGTGGTCTTCCCACAAATAGGGGAAGCGCGACAGGTAAGTGCTCCACGCGAGCATGCCGAGAAGCAATGCGAGCGCCAGCGACACTGCGGCCCAGGGCGTCTTGGCCGGCTCCTTACGAGCAGTCTTCAGGAGATTCTGGGGAACCGCGAGCAAGGAATAGGCAATCGAAGCGCAAAGAATGACGAAGGCGAGCGCAGTGGCCCAGCCGCTTATTAGATTGAAAGCTGGCAGCGAGAACAGGTAGAAGCCGAGTGGCTTGTTGAAAATTGGATCTGGGGACGCGGCCGGCACCTGGTGAAAGTAAAGTGCAAACGTTTGCCAGTCGCTCTTCATCGCAAAGCCGTAAAAGATGCCGAACAAGACTGACAGTATCCAGGCAATCGGTCTTACAAATCGCTCCGGCGAAAACTGAATCGTCTGGTTGTTTACGACGATGGTCCGCTTCGCAAACGTCTGCGAGGCGAAGGTGCGCTCCAGCAACCAAAACGCCGTGCGCAGGACCGTCGCGGTGACCAAAGCGAAGGCCAGAAACAGTCCAAGTTTTAGTTTGAAGATGTACCAATAGACCGCGGAGAAGCCGAGCGAGCTAAACCAGGCGGCCGAAAGATAAATCGAGAGAGTCCGGGAAAGTATGACGAGCAAAACCAAAAAGGCGCCGATAACCCAACGACGCCAACGGCGTCTCCGCGCTGGCTGGCCGACGTCGATAATTTCGCTGTCTCGCAAAGGAAGGGATTCGCTCACGTGGAGGACAGCATACGCCTGATCGGTAAGCCCGACAAACTTCAAGATATCAGAACGAAGATCTACACCTGGTGTCGAGAGGAATTTAAGCCCGGCGTTAACCCCCGGGGCTAAAGTCATAGGCCATTGCAGGGTGCCTTCTAACCACAGAAGGCTGGATTTCTTGTGAGCGAATGCGTGTGTATAATGCTCTTAGTTTAAGTCAGAATTCATTCGTTGTCGCCCACCTGTCTAAGTAGCTTGATTGGTTACAACTCGAAGTGTTCATCGAGGAAACGTATTTATGAGATTACTTAACTCCAAAACTGCGGTTATGTCCGCAGCACTTACATTGTTATTGACCGCAGTTCCACTCGTAGCCGGCGAGCATTTAGCAGAAGCGCCGAAGAACTCGGTGATAAGGATTGCGCCCCCAGCTCCGGTGTTTCCGGAAGAGGCGCGATTGACGGAGTTGGCGAGCCGGCGCGCGCGCGTCGCCCAGTCGATTGGCGAGAAGGGGATTCTGATTCTCTTCAGCACTGAGCCGCGCGTCTATGCGAACGACGTCGATTACGAATATCGCCAGGAGAACAATCTCTACTACCTGACGAATCTAAAACAAAAGGGCGCGACACTCGTGCTCACGTCGGGCAATGCGGTTTCGCCCGCGATACTTTTCCTGCCGCGTCGCAACCCTGCGGCGGAAACGTGGACCGGTCACATGTACAGTCCGGAAGAAGCGAGTGAGATTTCCGGCATTAAGGAAATCTGGGAAGCCAGTGAGTTTGAACCTTTCCTGAAGGCCCTGCGCAACCGGCAGCCCTATCGACCGAAGGACGAAAAGATTTTGATGACGACGCGAATGGCGACGAGCGAGAGTAGTCCCCCCTCCGGCTTTGAGAAAATATTTGCTGCTGCCGGAAAGAACGACGGCGAAGTTTATGTGCTGGTACCGGGCGGCGGCGACAGCCTGGAGTATCGACAGGAACAACGCTTCGCATCTGACTGGGCGAAGTCGGCATCAGGTTACAGCATCAAGAACGCGACGCCGATCTTTGCGGAACTGCGACTGCGCAAGTCTCCGTACGAACTTGCCTTAATGCAGCACGCGATTGATATCACCACCGAAGCGCACGAACGCGCCTGGATGGCTGCCGCCGATGCAAAGTGGGAATACGAAGTAGACGCGCAGGTGGCCTACACGTTCAAGCTTCGGAACGCCGATCACTGGGGCTATCCTTCGATCGTTGGCTGCGGCCCTAATGCAACAACGCTGCACTACGAAGAGTCGCAGGGCGGTGTGCGGCCGGGCGAGATGCTGTTGATGGATGTGGGCGCGGAATACGAGCATTACTCGGCGGACGTTACGCGGACATTTCCGGTTAACGGCAAGTTTTCGCCGGCACAGGCTGAGATTTATCAAATTGTTTACGACGCGCAGGAGGCTGCGGCGCTGGCGGCGGCTCGTCCGAATGCGAGAATCTCAGATGTGCATCGCGCCTCGCAGGCAGTAATCACGGATGGCTTGTTCAGGCTTGGCCTGATCACTGACAAGAACTCGAACCAGTATCGCACCTGGTTCATGCATGGCACGTCGCACTGGTTGGGGATGAACGTGCACGACGTCGGCGACTACGGTTCGAAACTGGAACCGGGAATGGTCTTTACGAATGAGCCGGGCATTTATATCCGGCCTGACGCGCTCGACAATCTTCCGAAGACATCAGAAAACGAAAAGTTTATCGCGGCAGTCCGCCCGGCGTTTGAAAAATACAAGAACATCGGCGTGCGCATCGAAGACGACCTGGTGATTACGCCGAACGGTGTGAAGTGGATGACTGAAGCATTGCCGCGCAAGATGTCTGAAATCGAAGACTTCATTGCACGCGGACGGCGGGAAGCGAGCAGATAACGAAACTACAAAGGTCGACGATCCAAACACAACTCAATTGCGGAAAATGCGTTGCAGCCACCCTGAGAACCACCTCAGGGCCGTGCGAAAAAAGCCATGCTTCGGTGGGGGTTCGCCGGCTTTAGTTTGAGCTTCTGCTTCGAGCGCGGTGAAAAACTGCGTCGCCATCATCTTCGCTGTCCCCTGAATCATCCGCTGGCCAACGCTCGCTATCGTCCCACCCAACTGAAGGTCGCCGGTGTATTTTATCAACGTGCTTTCGCCTTGCTCTTCGAGATCTAGATCGCCTGATCCCTTCAAAAAACCGGGCGCGCCTTTACCCGCGACGACGATGCGGTAATGCTCCGGTGGTCGCATATCTTCAAGACGGACTGTTCCCGTGAAGACGCCCTTGATGGCGCCGACGCCGGCGCGAATAGTCGTGGTGTAGCTGTCCGCGTCCGTTCTTTCCAAACTTTCACAGCCGGGAATGCAACGCTGTAGAACTTCCGGATCGACGAGCATCTGATAGACGCGCTCGCGCGTGGAGCTAATTTCGTGAGTACCTTCGATTCTCATCTAATTCGCTTCAAGTTTCCGGGTCGTAAGGCGCAACGCTTTACTGGGACTGTAACCGTCAGATCAAGTGATTTGCTGGGACCGCGGGCGTCCCGCCCGCAATGAGCGCGAAGCGCGAAACGGATTCGCAAAGCGACCTCCAACAACTGCGCGCCTGGCGGCGCGTTTGCGGGCGGGACGCCCGCGGTCCCAGCAAATCACTTGACCGGTGTAGGCAGATTTCAGGCGCGCGCCGACGCATCCTGAATTGCTCGCCTCGTGTAGACCTGTGCGAGGTGGCGCCGATAATCCGCGGAGGCGTAAAGATCAGAGTTGGCATCAACGCCATCAGTTGCAAAAGCGGCGGCTGCAGCGATGGTTTGGTCGTTGAGTTGTTGACCGTGCAGCGCCGCCTCGACCGCCGCCGCGCGATAGGCTTTCGAAGCAACACCGGTAATACCAACGCTCGCCGATTCGCACGAACCATTGCTACCAATCCCCAAAGAAACTGCGACGCCCACGACTGCGAAACCTGATGCCGGATGCCGCACCTTCTGATACGAGTGGCCAAAGCGCCCGGTGGGTTTTGCAATGCGAATCTCGCGAAGAATTTCGCCCGGGGCGAGCGCAGTCGTAAGCATGTCGACGAAAAAGCCATCCGCATTCACGGTTCGCTCGCCGTTAGCGCCGACCACAACCATCTGTGCGTTTAGGGCAATCACTGCCGCGGGCCAATCACCGGCTGGGTCTGCATGCGCGACGCTGCCGCAAATCGTGCCCTTGTTCCTGACTTGAACGTCGCCGATGTGTGAAGCGCACTCGGGCAACAGCGGACAAATCTTTTGTAGCAACACCGACGATTCGATTTGGTAGTGAGTAGTCATCGCGCCAATCGCGATCTGATCGCCCTGTTCGCGAGTGTAAGCGAGCTCCTTAATGCGACCGATGTCGACCAGCATGCCCGGTTGCGCCAAACGGAGCTTCATCGCTGGAAGCAGGCTGTGACCGCCGGCGAGTATCTTCGCTTCGTCAGGATTCGCAGCGAGCAGCCTGAGCGCTTCGTCGAGCGTCGTCGGCGCTTGAAAATCAAACTGTGCGGGGATCATGGTTCTCCTTTGGAGTGCGCTGACTTGTCAGCGCTTTTCTCCGGCTGCGACCTGGCGCAGGCGTTGTGAAAGAAACAGAAACTAGGAAACGGCGTCGAGCCGCCGTCGGCCAAAGCGGCGACAGGTCGCCGCATTCCAAAATGGAGACGCTACCGGCCCTTAAGTATTCTCCACACCGTCTCTGGTTTCACCGGCATGTCCAGGTGCTTCACGCCATACGGCGCCAGCGCATCAACGATCGCGCCAACGATCGCCGGCGTCGCTCCAATCGTGCCCGCTTCGCCGACACCCTTAACGCCCAACGGATTTACCGGCGACGGCGTCTCGGTGCGGCCAAGTTCCAGCCAGGGAATGTGCGTGGCCCTTGGCAGCGCGTAGTCCATCAAACTGCCGGTGACTAGCTGCCCCTGCTCGTCGTAAACAACCTCTTCGAATAGCGCCTGGCCCAGCGACTGGACAATGCCGCCGTGGAGTTGACCATCGACGAGCATGGGATTGATCACCTTGCCGCAGTCGTCGACGGCGACGTAGCGAAGAAATTTTATGTCGCCAGTTTCTTTGTCGATTTCAACGACGACGATGTGCGTGCCAAAAGGGAAAGTAAAATTCTTCGGTTCGAAAAAGTAAGTAGCGGAGAGGCCCGGCTCAGTGTCGGGCGGAAGCTCGCGGGCAATGTGGGCGGCGAGCGCGATTTCCTGAATCGTCAAGCTCGACTTACCTTCAGTGTGGGGCTCGGGCAGCGCTCCGGCAGGCGCCTCGCCAACCGGCACAACAGGCGCAGATGCTGCCGTGGTGTCGGCACGCGCAGCTCGCGAAAAATGCCCGCCGGCAAACGCAACGCTGGCCACATCTGTCTTGAGAATATGCGCGGCGATCTTGTGCGCCTTTTCTTTTAATTTCTGAATAGCGATGAACACCGCCGTCCCGCCAACTGCGGTGGCCCGACTGCCAAACGTGCCGATACCGTATTGGACAATTCCCGTGTCGCCGTGAATCACTGTGATGTCATTGAGATCGACGCCGAGTTCGTCAGCAGCAATTTGCGCAAAGGAAGTTTCCTGGCCCTGGCCGTGCGGCGATGCGCCGGTCAAGACAGTGACTTTGCCGGTTGGTTCTATTCGCACGGTCGCACTTTCCCAACCACCCGCCGGCATTGCCTGGGATGGGCCAAGTGCGCAGATTTCGACGTAAGTAGAAATGCCGATACCGAGCAGGCGGCCCTCAGCGCGGGCTTTCTTCTGTTCTTTACGGAGCTCCGCATATCCGATCATCGCCTGAGCTTTGTTAAGCGCTGCTTCGTAATCGCCGCTGTCATAATCGAGGCCGGTCGCGGTATGAAAAGGGAACTCATCCGCGCGTGGAAAGTTCTGGCGGCGAACTTCGGCCGGGTCGATCCCCAATTCAGCGGCAACGAGATCCATCGCGCGCTCGACCACGTAAGTTGCTTCTGGCCGGCCGGCGCCGCGATAGGCATCGGTTGACATCTTGTTGGTGAAACAACCGGTGACGTTGATTTGAATCGCGGGAATCTTGTAGGAACCGGAGAGCATCAAGCCGGTCAAGGTTGGAATCGCGGGCGTCAGAAGTTGCAGGTAAGCGCCGAGGTCCGCGAACACGTCGTAGCGCAGACCGGTGATCGTACCGTCGTTTTTACAACCGATCTCGACATAACCAACTTGTCCGCGCCCATGAATCGTAGCCTGAATATTTTCGCGGCGGCCCTCGATCCATTTCACCGGCTTCGCGAGCTGCATCGAGATCCAACCAAGTAATGCTTCTTCAGCGTAGACGTTTAACTTCGAACCAAAACCGCCGCCAACCTCAGGCGTGATCACGCGCAGCTTGTTTTCCGGAATGCCAATCATCAACGCCACTTGCGTGCGCATTAGGTGCGGAATCTGCGTTGACGACCAAAGGGTCAGCTCTTCTTCGCCGGGAAAATAACGCGCCAGCACACCGCGGCCTTCCATAGCGACGGGAGCGAGACGTTGGTGGACGATGCGCTGCTTGAGCACATGATCAGATGCGGCGAGCGCAGCATCGATGTCGCCTTCGCCGGCGGTAAGTTTGTAGGCGATGTTGTCGCCGAAGTCTTCGTAAATCACCGGACCTCCCTTGGCGGCCGCTTCGACATCGACGACCACGGGCAGATCGTCGTAGTCAACCATGACCAGATCCAGAGCGTCGCGGGCTGCGTAAGCATCGCGAGCAACGACGGCGGCGATGGGTTGGCCAACGAAGTAAACTTTGTCCTGGGCCAGCACGCGATAGTCCGGAACCTTCAAGCCCGGCAGTGCGCTAGCACAAGGCACCGGCCCAATCTTCGCAACGTCTTTACCGGTGTAGACCGCAACCACGCCCGGCGCGTTCAACGCTTCGCTGATGTCGATGCTGTTGATGCGTGCATGCGCGTACACCGAACGAACGAAGGCGACGTGCAGCGTGTCAGGCAGACGAATGTCATCGACGTAATGTGCCAGACCCTTGATCAGCCGCGGGTCTTCAGTTCGCTTTACTCGTTGTCCAACGTAATTGGCCATATGTTGCTCCGTAGGACAGATTTTTCAATCAGTACGCGCATGTCGTCTATCTCAGCTACCGGGGGACAGGCAGGAATGCCTGTCCTACCCTCTGGAGTTTTTAGCGGCGTGCTCCACGGCTTCGACAATGTGTTGATAGCCGGTGCAACGGCAGAGATTGCCTTCCAGACCGTGACGTATCTCTGCGCGCGAAGGGTTCGCATTGCGATCGATGAGCTGTGTAGCTGCCATGATCATGCCCGGCGTGCAGTAGCCGCATTGCAGCCCGTGGCATTCCCAGAACCCTGTCTGCATTGGATGGAGCTGGCCGTCCTTCATCATCCCTTCGATCGTTGTGACCTCCGCGCCGTCAGCCTGCACAGCAAGCATCGTGCACGACTTTACTGCCTGACCGTCAACAAAGATCGTGCAGGCGCCGCAGAGCGAAGTTTCGCAACCGATGTGCGTGCCGGTTAGGCCCAGCACATCTCGCAGGTAGTGAACGAGCAGCAGGCGCGGCTCCACTTCGTGTTGTTGGCTCACACCGTTGACACTCATGCTGATAGCTCGCTTCATAGCTACCTCACTTCTTTGATTTGTTTTTCAGGAAAACGAAATTCTGCCGGAATTCAGTTGGCGTTTCTAAGCCAGTTTCTAACGAAAGTCAATGATCAAGAGGGGCGGTGTGAACTGGATGAAAAACTTTTTCACTTCGGATGAGTCGCGGCCGTCTCAAGCCGCGCAATCTCGGCCAGGGCCAAAGGGTACTCGACAAAGTTCTTGTTCCCGTTGTCCTTGACCCAACGCAAATGATCGAGAGCGGTTGCGCTGTCTCCATTCAGGGACAACAACAGGCCGGCATACGCATGAGCTTCCGTGAGTTTGTCGTTGTCATTTGCAGCGGCCAGCAGTTCCTCGATGGTCAAGCTGTGGTTGACGTACTGCAACACGGGGAAGGGCCACCCGGTTGGTTCCACTCGCCCGATCGAATCTTTCAGGCTCTTACTCGCGAAGTCGTCTTGCTTCAATTGTCTTAAGCCGAAATACCAAACAAGCACCATGTATTGCGAGTGTTCGTCGCGCCAGCCCATCAATCGCAAATAATTATAGGCATCATTAGCGGCAAATTCTCCGTTGGCTCTTCCCAGATGGATGTAACTAAGAATGCGATAGAAGTATGTTTCCCGGGAGTTTGCCCGCAAGCCTTGCGCGAAGCTTTCAATCGCTTCGTCTTCCTTGCCGGCCTTGAGGTACGTGTAGCCCAGAGCGACGAAGAGCCTTGCGAGATCCGGCTTGAGGGCTATCGCCTGCTTGTAAGACTTGATCGCCTCTTCGACTTGGCCACTCTCCACCAGCGTTTCAGCGTAATAGTAGTGGGCCAAATAGTTTTCCGGATCGCTCTTAATCGCAGACTGAAAGAGCCTTCCCGCCTCATCGGTGCGTTTCTCGCTTAGTCGCAGAACGCCAAGCGCGACAAGGCCCCGTGAATAATTGCCATCGAGCGCTACCGCCTTTTCCAACAGCACCTTTGCGTCCGGAATCTGGCGCATATTCAAGAGTAGATCGCCCTCGTAGTAATCAACCTCGGTCTCGGAAAGCGCAGTGCTTTGCATTTCCTTGTCGAAGGTAAGCTGACTGCGGAAAGTTCCGTTCAGAACCGGAAAAGTAAATTTATTGACGTAGGCGCGCAGCTCTCCTTCGAGCACGCTGAAGTTTGCCTGAAACGCTTTTTGAAAACTTTCCTCGGGAGCGGCGCCCGAGTTTACCAGCTCAATAAACTTGATCAACTGTGGTCGACGCTTCTGCTGGTTACCGTTCATTAGGTAATGCACCAGCGCCCACGACTCGGCATAGAAAGCCCCGGCCTTGCTGCTCTCATTGTAGTGGGGCGATTTCTGATCGACGGCCAGCAGCGTTTTAAAGGGCAGGAGAGGATGCTCGCGCAAGTAGTAAACATGTTGTGCGAGTGGATTGCCCAGTGTGACCTTCTGGTCGTTGTCACTAGTTTCAAAGGAGCTGTAAAACTCCGCCAACCCTTCGTCGAGCCAAAGGGGAATGTGCACCAGATTATTGCGCAGCACAAAGTGCTCGTATTCATGAAAGATGACTTCGTAAGGATCGATACGTTCATTCGCCGCGCTCAACACGATGTAGTTCATGTATGGGCCGGGAAGAAAATAGCCGCCCACGTTGTCGCGAATCTTGCCTTGATACCGCGGTTTGAACGGACGGAAGGCATCATCAGATTTGAAGATCACCACCGTCGTTGGCACAGGAGTTGTGATCTTCACCCGGGGAAAGATAACCGATAGGGTTTCGCGGAATATCTCCAGCTTGGTGGCTATTTTCCGTATATCGCGCTCGCTAGCATTGCCGACGAGCGTGAAATTCTTCGTCTGAACCTTCGTCCAGTTGTCTTTCCCGCTTGCTTGATCTCCAACGAGAATCAGCAGAGCAGCGAGTGCGATGATGAACGAGAGATTGCGTTTCATGAGGGCCTCACGGACGCATTTCGCTGAAGCGTTAGACAGTCGCTTTGTGTATCTGTCTCTTCAGGCGATGAATTGTTCTGCGTGCGACCTTGAGTTCAACATGGTCGTGTGCCGCGATGGCCTCGTCGCGCTTCTTTTTCATATCACGAATGCGCGCCTTGATCGAAGCCTTGTCAACTCCGACCACCTCGTGGTGTTCATGCTTGATTCCAAGCGCCTTTGAAAGAGCGACGAGCAAATGCTCTTTGTTGAGTTGCGTGTAGCCCTGCAGCGCTTCGTGCTCGTTGCCTTCGGCGATTTCGCGCAGCTCGCCCACCGTCTTGTGCTTTAGTTGTTCGTAGGTGTAGTCCATTTTGAAAAGTATCGCTCCTTAAGTATTTGGAAGTCAGTCCAGTATTTGTTTCAAGTGTTTCTTCAGGTGGTCAATATAATCACGCATGAACCAGTCAAGCGTAACCGGTTCGTTCTCGCTTAGACTCTCCGACGCAATGTTTTGCAGGTTGTGTTTGTAACGCAACTTCATCCGCGTCTCTTCAGGAACCAGCGACATCAAATGCAGGATATGCTGATTGTACAATTTCCAGAGCTGAACCAGTTCTGTCCATTCTTCGCCCTGGTAATTCTGGACGCGAACCCAGCCTTCCTGTTCATAGCCGGCGAAGACGAGTTCATCGGTAAACTGCGCGCGCACGAAGCGCTGATGGTTGTTGGAGGCGGAATCGATTAGGTGTCCGATAACTTCCTTTGGCGACCATTTTCCCGCCGCGCGCGCGACGCTACTCTGGTCGGGTGAAATGCGCAGAAGCTGGCTGGACGAGGATTCGATTGTTTGACGAAAATCCTCGAGATAGTCTTGCATGGGCAGCACCTGGAAAATGGAAACGCTAGCTCTTCTGCGATGCTGATATTCAGAATCGCCGACGGAATTGTCGAAATCTCGGATCGCTATGATAATAACGCATCCTGAATGCGAAACTGCAAGCCCGCACCTCGCTGGCAGTGGCGGTTGACCATTAGACGGCCACAGATGCGCACGGATAAACGCGGATTGGAATGGCATAAAGAAAAGCTTCTCCGAAAAGACAAGTCTCCTTTGCAGATTTCTTATCAGTTCTGATCCGTGTTCATCTGGAGCCTAATAAGAGCCCTTGCTAACGCGCGGGCTTCTGCCACGAAATCAGCCGCTCGACTAAGTTGTGACCGAGACGTTATAAAGTAGAACTGAAATCACAATCAGTGGCAACCGGGGGGAAATGACGTGGACGACGAACAAGTTGAAGAGCGAATTATACGGCTGGCCTTTGATGGAGACGCGCTCAGGTATCGAGAGTTTCTTGCGAAGCTGAAGGCGGGACTGCCGGAAGGTACGGGCGTCGCGCTGCGTGGGAGCGTAGTTACAAACAAGCGCTGGGAAGACGGGAAGCCGTTTGATGCCGCAGGGCGCGGGTCGAGCGATCTTGACGTCACCCTCATCGGCGCCAAAGTCATGGAACTTTGGAACGGAGACGCCTACTACATTCCTGCCTTGCATACCAAGCCGTTGTGCGATGAAGATTCCGCGATTGCGCCGTCGCTAAATCCTTTGCGAGAGGAACTGCAAAAACTCGCCGGCCGGCCGGTAAACTTTCAGGCCACCTCAAACCTAATACTCTACGCGCGCGATGTTTTGTTTGATGAGCCTTACTGCACGGTGATAGAGGCCGAAGCTTCGTGATTGTTAAGCTGCTGAGCTACAACATCCGCTTTGGTGGGCGCGGGCGCGAGCAGCAGTTAGCTGAAGTGATTCGCTCGGTCGCGCCGGACATCGTAGTCTTTCAGGAAGCGATCGATCCGGAAGTTATCAAACAACTCGCTGCCGCCACCGACTTGCCTTTCTGGGCTGCACGCCCTGAGCATTCCATTGGTTACATCAGCCGCCTGGAGACGAGCCATCACGAATGGCATTATCCCGCCGGAGCGAAACACTCGTTTCTAGAAATTGTTCTGGCCGGCAGCGAGGCGCGCATTTTTGGTCTGCACCTGAGTTCGATGTTTTCGAAGTGGGGCGAACGAAAGCGAGTGCGGGAAATTCGCGCGTTGCTCCGCGGCATTGAAAGACACCAGCAGGGTTTTCACGTGCTGGTAGGCGACTTCAACACCTTAGCGGTTGGAGAAATTCTGGATGTTCGCCGGATGCCGGCATGGATTCGTGGACTTGTTTGGCTGAGTGGCCGTGACATTCAGCGCGAGACCATTCAAGTCATGCGCGACGCGAACTATATCGATGCGTATCGATCACTTCATCCGACCGAGAAGGGCTATACGTTTCCTGTCTGGGATCCACACCTGCGGCTCGATTACGTGTTCGTTCCGGAAGTTTTTGCCGCGCGCTTGCTTGCGTGTGAAGTAATGCCAGATCTGTCGGCGGCCACGCATGCCTCTGACCATTTTCCGCTGCTGGCTAAGCTCGACTTCGGTTAATCGGCTGTTGAATCCACCACAGAGGGGCGCGGCTTAGGCCGCAACCAAATGACCTACTGAAAGAAAGATTCAACCAGCCTGCGAAGCTGGCGGACAGAGTGTTAGCCCCAGGCGCTGGCGCAGCCGAGCCTGGGGGAACCGCGATCAAGGACGAATCGAGCCCACGCAAGTGGGCGACAGATGACCGGGGGAAACTTGATCTGGATTGACAAAATGAACTCCTGATAGCTCCTTGACTAAATCATCTGTCGCCAGCTTCGCAGGCTCAGTTTTGTCTTGCGCTTGCAACCCCAGTTTCGGCTGCGCCAGCGCCTGGGGCTAACACTCTGTCCGCCAGCTTCGCAGGCTACCTTGCTTTCATTCAACTTAGTTTCGGATTTAACCCGAGCAAAAACATTCTTAGAAGAACAAGAATCCTCGGACTTGTTACAGAGAGAACACGATGGTGGCACAGAGAACCTGAAACTAGGGTCCGCCATACTTCGGCAGACCTTCAATGAGATAGTCAAAGCCCAGCCAGAAACTCCAGCTATGATGATAGAAGGCGACCGGGAACAGTAAGGCGACGACAATGAGTCCCGCCAGGACCGATTCGTAGCTGGAGCCAATCACGAGCAACCAGAATCCGCAGACGAGCAAAATAACGAACTCCGTGGTGAGTAAGTTGGCGAGGATTGCACCGACGAAGAATCCTTCTTCGCGTTTGAAGAGTGAACGGCAGTTCGGGCAATGATGGCGGAGGCGGAAAGGACTGCGAGCGATTGATGCCTCGCCGCAAGCGGGACAACGCAACCGCAGAGCGCGCGACAACACCTGCACGATCGATTTCTTGTTCACATTAAAAGTCGGACAGACATTCTTGTCTGTCCCCGCTCAGATGAAGGACAGGCCGCCTACTATTCATAGCTGAGAGCGTCAACCGCGTCCTGGCGCGCGGCGCGCAGGGCAGGGTAGAGCGCGCCGATCGTGCCGCCGACAATTCCCACCAGCAGCGCAATCAACACCCACCGCAGTTCAACTTCGACGACGAGCGTAGTCATACGCATCACCCCGAGGCGCGCGGCAAAGGTGATAGCGACCCCAACTGCCGCGCCCAGCAAACTCACCAGAATCGCTTCCTGTTCGATGACCCAGGCGATACGCGTCTTCGACATTCCGAGGGCCTTGAGTATTCCGATCTGGCGCGTGCGTTCAGTGACCGTGGTGTACATCGCGAGAAGGATTACCAGCATGCTGATCGCGCTGGCCACCCCAACGACAACTTTTATGAAAATGTTCAAGGCCGGCACACCCGACGCGTAAATCTCCGGCAAGTCGCGCGTGAAAATAATTTGCTCGTCGGGAAACTGCTGCCGAATGCGCCCCGCTAC
>JANLYZ010000209.1:0-5594 GCA_031365905.1 Chloracidobacterium sp.
AGGTACTGCGCATCGCGGGAGGTGCGCCGGTCGCGTGGCGCGGAAACAAATCCACTCACGCGCGCAATCTGTGCTGCGCCGCCGCCAACTTCGAGCAGGTTATCGAGAAACTCCGCACCAAAAACCTGGTAGGCGCGTTCACGCAGATCGTTTGCCGGGGCGACGCGCAGAACCTCGCGACCATTATTCGTTAACGTGAAAGCAATCTCCGGATGCGCGAGGGCGTAGTGCGTTACGAGATTCGTGAGATGAAAACTTTCCGTGGCTTCGGATCTTAAAAACTTTCGCCGCGCGGGTACGTTGAAGAAGAGATCGCGTACGGCGATGGTGCTGCCGCGCGGATGCGCCGCGTCTTTGACGTCGCGCATCTTGCCGCCTTCGATGGTGACACGCGTCGCGCCCGTAGCATCTTCAGTTTTGGTGGTCAGTTCAACTCGCGCAACGGAGGCGATTGAGGCAAGCGCTTCACCGCGAAAACCTAGCGTGGCAATACTGCTGAGGTCTTCTGACCTCGCGATCTTCGAAGTCGCATGGCGCTCAAACGCCAGCACTGCGTCGTCGCGCACCATCCCGCTGCCATCGTCGGAGACTTTCAGTAGCCGGCGCCCGCCCGCTTCAACGTCGATCACGATACGTCGCGCGCCCGCGTCAATCGCATTCTCGACCAACTCTTTGGCCACCGATGCGGGACGTTCGACAACTTCGCCGGCTGCGATCTGGTTGGCAACGTGATCTGGGAGGACGCGGATTTTAGACATTGCCGATTTCCAATTGCCGATTGCCGATTTGAGACGGCGAGATTATTTGCATTCCATGGTTTGGGATCACCGCCCGATTATCTTTCAATCGGCAACCGGAAATTTGGCAATCAAAGAAAAACTATCTGATGCTCATTCGATCCGATATTGATCGCGTTGTAGATCCAATCGATCACGTAGTGGCCGTGACGAGCCAGTAGCGAGGTGATGTTGATGTGCCGCTCCTGCAATTCTTTGTGCGGGTACAGTTGATCAAACGCTCGTTGCAACTGCCGTTGGGCCGCCTCGTCGCGGGCCATCTGCGCGCGATGGAAGCGCGTGCGCAAACCTTCGAACTGGTGATTAATCTTGCGCCGGCCTGTCTCGAGCGCGTCCGCTAAAGTAGGATCGACGCTGCGCAACTGTTCGCGCAGTTGGTCAAGCTCACTGTTTACAGTTCCTTCAGCCTTCGCAAACGAGTGGGCGGTTTCCGCGCCCAGGTGTTCCTCGACCACACGCTTCAAGACACTCTCCGGCCCGCTAAACAAATCCGCGAGGCCCAGGCCATATCGCTCCAAGACGCGGCCCGTGTGTCGTTCAGTCATCGTCAGGCTTGAACGCGGCAGGATCGGCGTCGTCGGCCGATCGAGCAAACGGTAAACTTCGCCGGTCTGTGCAAAGTAAGCTATCTCGGCCGCGCCGCCGTAATAAGCAATGGTCGGCAGCAGATAATCCTGAACGACGGCGCGCAGCGTCACGTTCGGGCTGAACCTTTCCGGCTGGGCCAGCGTCAGACGCGAGAGTTCTTCAGCCGAATAAGATTCATCGGTTTGCTTAGTGGTGTACTTACCGCCGCTCGTTCGAGTCAACGCGTGTCGCGCTCCACTTTCATCGTGCAGAAAGAGCGGGAAGGAATTTTCAGACGCAGTGACCTGCGCGTGATAGCCCAGCTCAACAAGCTTGCGACTTCGGATTTCTATGGCGCTCGCGATGTCATGCGCACGCAACGCGGCTTTCGCATAGAGCGGCGCCGCCAAAGCCTTCAATCTCGGATCGCGCGGATCGAGCAGCACCAGGCCGCGACTGCCCAGGAGCGAAGTCATCATGCGAGCAAACGCTTCGCCGTAAGAACGCCCCGCGCGCCACGCATCGCGCAACAAAGTTTCAAGATCCGGTGTGAACTCCGAACTCGGAAGACGCTCGAGAAGTTGAGTGAGCACACCATCAATCGACTCGTCGAGAATCACGCGACCAACCGGCTGACCATCCTGATGCAAATCTGAAGCGGCTTCTACCTGGGCCAGCTTGCAGTCGCGACCTATGAATTCCGCTTTGGCTACTTCCGGAAAATCGTGATCCTCGGTCGCGATCCAGAATACCGGAACCGCTTTGGTCTTGCGCTGCGTCAAACAGCCCGCGAGTTTTACCGCCGAAAGCGCTTTGTAGATCGTGTAAAGCGGCCCGGAAAACAAGCCGGCCTGCTGGCCCGAAACCACAGCGACGCAGTCAGCGTCGCGCAATGTTTGAATGTTTCGGAGCGTCTCTTCGCCGGCGCCCCACGCCGCGTTCATGTCCTGTAATGCATCGCACAGTGCGGCGCGATCAGTTTCGTGTGCAGCCAATACTTCAGGAGAGCGCGCGGATAATTCGTGATGAAACGTCACCGCCGAAGGATAAAACTCGCTGAGCGCGACTGGATCACGAAGGTAATCAAGGAAGAGGCGCGTTTGATGAGGGATGCGATCGAAAGAAAGCGCTTCGACGCGCAAGCCGGATTCTTCAGGCGTGCTGTAACAAGCAGGTTCGGCGGTGCTCAATTGGTAATCACTCCCTGGGGAATCATTTTACGCGGGACGCGGGTGTTGTCCAGTAAGGGACTAGCTGCCATGGCCGCTATGAGCTTACAGAACCGAGCGCGGTAGCGCCGGATGCCAAAGTCAAATCAATCCGCCAGAGAGCTAAACGACCTTTCGTGAATCAACCTCCGTCTATCGTTATCATCCGAAGTTGACTCTCGCATCCGGCGCTACCGCGCTCGGTTCTGTACCGGATCTATTGGCGCTGTTTGCGCCTTGGCGGTTTCCTGCTCTGCTTCTGCCAAACATCTGCGAATCTCTTCCCGCGCCCCGTCATCCGGCGCGCGCAACGGCGCGCGAACGGCACCGCCAACATAACCTCGCATGTCCAGTGCTGATTTGAGGCCGCCAATGCCAAAGCGGATCGTAACGGCTTCGGCGAGCGGTGTCAGTTTCGCTTGCAGCATTGCAGCCGTGGCAGCATCTCCAGAGTTAACCGCGCTAGCGATTGCAATGCAAAGCTCGGGAGCGACGCAACCCACGGCCAGAATGCCGCCGCACGCGCCCGCGCTTAGCGCTTGATTCAACACGGTTCCGTTTCCGGTGAGCACCGCAAAATCTCTCCCGACGAGTTTGATCGTCTCTCGTAATCCATCAAGGTCCGCGGAACTGTCTTTAATGCCAATAATGTTTTCGTGTTCACTCAAACGCGCCGCCGTCTCAGGTTCAATCTTAATTCCCGTGAGCGCCGGCATGCTGTAGAGAATCAACGGGACTGGTGACGCGTCGGCGATGTTTTGGTAGTGAGTTATTAGAGACTGCTGCGTGATACTCGGGCGGTAGAAGTGTGGCGTGATGACTAAGAACGCATCAACCGACACTGTGGCGGCGACCCGCTTAATCTCGTTAACCGTTCCGCGCGTGCTCTGCTGACCCGCGCCGACGACAAAAACCTTTTCACTTGCCAGGGTCTTCCGAGTTGTCTCAATTACCTGGAGGTACTCACGCTCATCGAGATTCACTCGCTCGCCCGTGGAGCCAAGCGCCACATAACCGGCAATCGCAGTCTTGTTCCATTTTTGTATGTTGGCAGCGAGACCGTCCAGATCGAGATCGCCGCTCGCTTCAAACGAGGTGGTGAAAGGCAGCAGGATGCCACGGAGCCTGTCCGCGAGGTTGGTAAGGCTGGGTCGGCTGGGGAATTGATTAAGCGTCTGGTTATGCTGTTTCAAACAGGAGAATTATGACAGTTTGGTCTTGAAAACCAAACCGGAAAGTGCAGCCGTCGGTGGCAGCACTCAAGAGGCGTCGCCTTCACACCAACGGCGATCTCTGCGGAGTCAAGCTATGTTTTGTCATGATCTTCCAGCTTGCGAAAGGGACCGCTCTTAATGTACTTGACGGCGTAACCTTCGATTTCGTCTGGCAATACTTTGGGCGGATCGTCGCTGTCGAGATGCACCGCCAGGACATATTGACCCGCGTTATCCTTTTCAATCCCGACACCCGACACGCCCGGTTCACTTAACAGACGTGCCGAGTGGCGATGTTTTAGTTCGCGTATTTCTTGTTCGGTAGCGATGACCCCTCCAGTGACCACATCCTAAAGCGTCAGAGTAACATTTAGTGCGGTCAGTACATCCTGAATGTGATTGGCGATAGTATGACTTGCGGACCCGGCGAAGAGCAAGCCAACTGCCTTATTGCTGCTGCGTTCGAGAATCAAGGATCCGGAGTCGCCGGCGGCGCTGAACGGTTGTGCACTCAAGCCCACGATGATGATCTGATCCTGGAAGTTAACTACGCCGGCTTCATATTGAACACTTACGTCGGTTTCCAAACTCGTGATCCGACCGACGGTGAATCCCGTAGTGCGTCCAAACTTATGCACGACCATATCAATTTGTCCGTCAGTCTTACCCGTGGGTGGACCAATAAAGAGCACGGAGTTGGTAGCCAAACTTAATTTGTTCAACTCCGCGATAGCACAATCTACCTTGTTACTCACCGCGCCGGGCACGAGCGGAATGAATTTGGTTAACTTCGCAATCGGTCCGCTGTTAGGAGGATTGCCGGCATCGAGGAAGCCCGGTTGAAAGATCGATGAACCGAGCGGCAACTTATTTTCGTCGGCAAGTACGTGATTGTTGCTGAGAATGAATCGTTTCGCCCCTTTGCTGACCAGCGCGCCAAACGTTCCCGCCATGATGAATTGGTTGTTTGGATCTTTGAACCCGACTGAACAGCCGGGCCGCGCCGGCCGGATTTTCTTGCGCGGGTTCGGCATCGTCGCTGGTGGCGGCATAAACCGGCGGAAGGTTCCCACTTGTTCTACGTCGACCGGATGCCCATTAACCTCGCGCGGGAGACGATCGCTGTCAGGAATCTGATTGTCTGGATACTTGATGCGCACGAGGAACTTGACCGCCATTATGCCCGTGTGTTTGCCGCCCGAGATCTGTTCGCCGATACCGACGCCAACGAGATTGGCGCTCGGTTCGGGGCTGGTTGAAGCTGCCAGAGCTGAGAATGCCGTAGTCTGCACCGGCTGCAATAGCTGTTGAGAAGCAGACCGTTTGGCCGCGCGCAATGAGGTAACCTGCTTTTCGGAGAGACCTGTGAAGATGATCGAAGAGCTGGTTGAAACTGAGGATTTCAATGAACTGGACTTCTTGGATTTTTTGGCTGGCATGACGTTCTCCTTGGTGATGGACGAGGATGCTTTTGAGAATCCAAATCTTCAATTGTCGAAATCTGGATTGAGACCCCGGGTTCGAACGGTTACTTTATTTCTAGTCTCACGGTGTAAGAAACAGCGCCCGCTCCGCCTGGCGCCGGCGCGTAAGACCAGGCAACACTCTGCCGCCAGCATGATCAAAAAGCAGTATGCGATCGGCAGCAGCAGCGATACCCTGACTCATCAACTTGTTCAAATTGCCGCCTCCAAGATTGAAGGTGAAACTGACGAGCGCGGCGAATTGATTGTCGGTTAAGGTCAAGCCGAGTTTGTTCACAGCGGCTTCGGCCACTCCCAAATCCTGTTGCAGGAAAGCCTGCGCCT
>JANLYZ010000232.1:0-1599 GCA_031365905.1 Chloracidobacterium sp.
AGACGGCCAGCAGATGACGCATCGTCTCGCGCGCGACGAAGGATTGTTGGTCGGCACGAGTTCCGGAGCGAATGTATTTGCTGCCATGCGATTGGCTCTGTCATTACCGAGGGATTCAGTAGTTGTAACTATTCTTTGCGATGGCGGCGAAAGATATGCGGAGTGACTTGTCCGACAATTCAATGCGCCGCTACGCGGCGCTCGAACATGTGGAAGATTCAACTAACAACACAGCAGCGTAACGAGATAGCCGCGCACGGGGAGCGCGACTATCCACACGAGTGTTGTGGCTTGCTGCTTGGCACTTTTGCAGCCGGTGGTCTGAAGACGATCAACGAGATCTATCCCATCTCGAACGCGCGCGAGGAACAGGCCAAACGAAATCGCTTTTTGATTCGCCCGGAAGAGTTGCTGCGCGGTGAGCAGTATGCGGCGCAGCACGGACTTGATGTAGTCGGTTTTTATCATTCGCATCCGGATCACCCGGCAGTGCCTTCCGGCTACGATCTCGAACACGCGTGGCCCCTGTATTCGTACATTGTTGTGGCAGTCGGGGTCGGAGTCGCGGGCGAGCTTCGCTCGTGGGAGATGGAACCGGATCGTTCAAAGTTTACCGAGGAAGAAATCTCAATGTCAGTACCGCCTGCGTTAGCGGGCGGATGAGTCATCCTTGATCATCCACCCGCTAACGCAGGTGGTACTGACGGAATTCTTGAAAGGAAATTCAGTCATGCCAGTCACTATAAATATTCCTACCGCGCTGCGACAGTTTACCGGCGGCAATGCCAGCGTCGACGTTGAAGCTGCTACGGCTGGCGAAGCGTTGGATCGTTTGACCGCGCTGCACAGCGAGCTGCGGCGTCATCTCTATGACGACAAGAATACGCTGCGAAGTTTTGTTAACGTCTATGTCAACGACGAAGACGTTCGTCATCAATCGGGACTGACAACGCCGCTCAGGGATAGCGACACCTTGATGATCGTTCCTTCGATTGCTGGCGGGGCAACAGCCGAGTACGTCGGTGAAGCTGCGTTGCCGTCTCTATCAAACGAAGAAGTTGCCCGATATAGCCGCCACTTGAGCCTGCCCGAAGTTGGCATGGAAGGGCAGCGAAAGTTGAAAGCCGCGAGCGTGCTGATGATTGGCACTGGCGGACTGGGTGCACCGTTAGGGATGTATCTCGCCGCCGCGGGAATAGGACGCATCGGCCTGGTTGATTTCGATGTTGTGGAAGCTTCCAATCTTCAGCGACAGATTATTCACGGCACGGCTGACATCGGCCGGCCGAAAATCGAATCCGCGCGCGATCGCTTGCGCGACATCAATCCGCACATCGAAATTGAAACGCACGAGACGCGTTTGACCAGCGAGAACGCGCTGGCGCTGTTTGCCAACTACGACATCGTCGTCGATGGCACCGACAATTTTCCCACGCGTTATCTCGTCAACGATGCCTGCGTACTCCTGGGCAAACCTAATGTCTACGGTTCCATCTTTCGCTTCGAAGGACAGGCCAGTGTGTTCTGGGCGGAGAAAGGCGCGTGTTATCGCTGCTTGTATTCAGAGCCGCCGCCGCCGGGGTTGGTCCCAAACTGCGC
>JANLYZ010000290.1:0-17658 GCA_031365905.1 Chloracidobacterium sp.
GCGTCAAGCACGTCGCTTAGCGAAATGGAACGAAGTGAACTAGTCGATGTTCCTTCAGTTGGCGGTCGTGCGCCGCGCCAACTTTCGCGTCAGATCCTTTGCGATATTTTACAGCCACGCGCGGAAGAAGTTTTGATGCACGTTGCCGACGAGATCAAAGATGCGGGTTGGGAACGCCAACTCTCGAGCGGGGTTGTGCTGACCGGTGGCGGAGCTTTGTTAAGCGGCATGACTGAAATCGCCGAGCAGGTTTTCGATGCGCCGGTCCGCGTGGGCTATCCCGAAAGAGATCGGTTTGGCGGCTTGATTGAGGATGTGCAGAGTCCGTCGTGGTCTGCCGCCGCTGGGCTGGCGCTGGTCGCCAGCCGGGCTCAGGCCAGCGAGCTCAGGATCGCTTCGAGCCGGCGCGGCTCAACCGGTCGGCTCACGCACTTTGTTTCGCGATTTCGTAATCGTTTCAGTAGTATTTTTTGACAAGTTGTTGTATGCTTTCGCCCCGGTCGCACAAGATATAGTCCGCAACATATTGATGCCGATGGCGCGAGCAACCCAACATAGGAGAAAAGGACCCTGGAAGCCTTCTCGCTTCGGAAGAGAGGATATGACTATGGCAGAGGACGTGCGTCTCGATAGAGGCATTAATATTTTCATTGATGATGATCCGCACCCGCTTGGCGCGCGGATAAAAGTGATCGGCATCGGCGGCGGCGGCGGCAACGCGGTCAATCGCATGATCGAGGCCGGAATAGAGGGCATTGAATTCCTCGTTGCCAACACCGACCTGCAGGCGTTGAAACGCTCGAAAGCGCCAATCAAGATACAACTCGGCAGCCGGCTCACGAAGGGACTGGGCGCCGGCGCCAACCCTAACGTCGGACGCGAAGCAGCCCTTGAAGACACTGACAAGATCATCGAAGTGCTTGAAGGCGCGGACATGGTCTTTGTTACCACGGGCCTGGGCGGTGGCACCGGTACGGGCGGTGCGCCCATCATTGCGTCGCTCGCCACCGAGTTGGACGCGTTGACCGTCGCGGTAGTTACGAAGCCTTTTCTCTTCGAAGGTCGGCGCCGCATGTTGCAAGCCGAACAGGGATTGCGCGAGTTGCGCGAATGCGTCGATACAGTAATCACCATTCCGAATGAGCGCTTGCTGCATACGGTGCAGAAAGACTCGTCGCTGGCTGATTCCTTTGGCGTGGCTGACGATGTTCTGCGTCAGGCAGTGCAGGGCATCAGCGATCTGATCACTGTTCCCGGCCTGATCAATCTCGACTTCGCTGACGTGAAATCGATCATGCAGGGAATGGGCATGGCTCTAATGGGAGCCGGACGCGCGCGCGGAGAGAATCGGGCGATTGAGGCAACTCAACAAGCGATCTCGTCGCCGCTGCTCGAGGAAGCTACCATTCAGGGCGCCAGGGGCGTACTCATCAATATCACCGGCGGGCCTGATCTGACGCTCTATGAGGTGAACGTCGCTTCAACCATAATTCGTGAAGCCGCGGATGAAGACGCTAACATTATCTTCGGCGCCGTAATCGACGAGAACTTGAAGGACGAGATGAAGATTACCGTGATTGCCACCGGCTTTGGGCAGGAAGCAGTAGCCGTGGCGTCAGCCGCCGCAGTCTCGACCTTGCCGGCGAGCGCGCCGCGTTTTGTGCAACGGCCATCTGATGATTTGCCGCGGCCCATGATGCAGGCGCGAGCAGACGATCTCGATGTCCCAACCTTCATTCGCAAGAAGGCGGACTAGTGGGAAAACCAAGCTGTGAGAGAGGAGGGCCAGCTCTGTGTGCCTTCCTTTTTCTTTCGAAGAACGGTTGCTTTTAGGATTCCGCAGTTTCCCCTTTGCTTTTTGAGTCTGCCTTGTGTAGCATGAACGTCATTCCTTGCGGGTTTTCCAATACGGTTCAATTTTCGTCCCAAACGAACGGCCGCAGCCTGCGAGTTTTTCCGTGATCCGCTCGATCACATCCCCGCCAAATGTGACTCGCGCGAATTGATCACTGATTTGATTTTTAACCCGTCTTAATTCATTGGAGGTAGTGACAAGTGAGTAACCGTAAACTGATCAGAACCACGCTTGCCGAGGTGAAGGGTAAGGAACGCGTAGCGCCTCAACCCCGGGAGCGAGAACCCCGGGAGCGAGAACGTTCCAACAATGGCTCCCATCGCGGAGGAGGCGGCGATAGAGATGGAGGTCGAGACGCCGGCAGAGAACCGCGTGTCCAACAGAGCTCGGTGCAGGTGCGCAAGCGAACACCGCCGCCGATGGAAACTAACGCCGAACTCTTCTATTACAAGAAACAGATCGACGCGCATACGCTGATGGTCATTGTCTTGCAGGACGGCGAAGAGATTGAAGGGACCATCGAGTGGTATGATCGCGGCGCCTTGAAAGTGAATCGCAAGTCAGCGCCCAATCTGCTGCTGCTGAAGCGAAACATCAAGTATATGTTCAAGGCCGAGGACCGTGTTTCAGAAGCGACGGAGTAAAGACCGACTGGCGACCTCCGGGTTTTCACTGACACTCTTCCCATCGTAAGGCTAGCTATGGCCCTGGTCTCAACTAATGAGGCAGTTTGCTGACAACTCATCTGCTTCAGTTCCCCGTCAACGTCGATCCTTGCCGCGCATCGCCATCACCATGGGCGATCCGGCTGGGATTGGCCCGGAAGTGGTCCTGAAAGCAGTCGCCGAAGAAGAGATTCAACGGATCTGCATTCCCATCATCATTGGCGACGCCCAGTTGCTCGCGCACACCGCTCGCACTCTGGATCTGCAATCCGGTTATGACATCGTCCGGTCAGACGAACCCATTCCCGAGCAACTGTCAGAACCAATCATCTTTCATCTCGATAACATTAACGGTGTTATTGAACCAGGCGTCGAATCCGGCGCGGCCGGCAAAGCTGCCGGTGGCTACATCGAAGCCGCAGTCGAGTTGTGCGCGGCAGGCAGCGTAGATGCGATCGCGACCGCGCCCATCAACAAGCGTTCGCTCTTCCTCGGCGGGTATAGTTTTCCGGGCCACACTGAGTTTCTGGCTCATCTCACTGGCACTGAAGAGTATGCAATGGCGTTCGTCGCCGCCAATCTGCGCATAGTTCTCATCTCAACTCACGTCCCTCTGGCAGAAGCGATCAGATTAGTGGAAAAGGATCGCATCGTTCGGACCATCAACTTGACGAATCGCGAACTGAAGCGTTGGGGTATTGAGCAGCCTCGTTTGGCGATGGCGGCTTTGAATCCGCACGGCGCTGAGGGGGGACTTTTCGGAATGGAGGAGACTGCCGAAATCGCGCCCGCCATTGAAGCGTGTCGCGATGCTGACGAGATCAATGTCGCCGGTCCTTTCTCGGCCGACACCGTCTTCCTCCGAGCCTCGCGCGGCGAATTTGACGCGGTGATCGCTTGTTATCACGATCAGGCTATGATTCCGGTGAAGTGTCTCTCGTTTGGCGAGGCCGTAAATGTTACTCTGGGTTTGCCGTTCATCCGCACGTCCGTCGATCACGGGACGGCATTCGACATAGCGGGCAAAGGAGTGGCCGAGCATTCAAGCATGGTTGCCGCAATCAAGCTGGCTGCAGAGCTCTCGAGTCGCGCCGGCGAAAGCGGCTGCGCAATGGAAGTCTAGTAGCACGAAGGAACGAATTTATGGTTTCAGCTTCGGACACTAATGAGAAGCGGCAGATTTTGGTCGCTGACGACGACCCCGCAATCCTGCGTCTCGTTTCGGCAATACTTGAAAAAGAGAACTACGGAGTGACGACGGCCCGCGACGGCAGAGAAGCCTACAAGATCTTGCAGAGCAACGCAGCTTTCACTGCTGCGATCTTTGACGTAGTCATGCCGCACATTTCCGGTCCCGAGTTGGTGCGTTACATGAAGACCGAAAAGCGACTCATGAATATCCCGGTAATGATGATGACGGCCGAACAGGATCCTAAGCTCTCGTCGGATAGTTTTGCTGCGGGCGCGGTAGTTTTCCTGCCGAAGCCTTTCACCACGGCACAATTGCACATCATGTTGCAGATGCTAATCGGAAAACAGCGAAGCTAATCCGCGGTGGGAGCGCGGCCCACGGCCTGCAAGACTTAATGACACGTATGCGTCCTTAATAGGCCAATCTTATGAGAGCTAAAAGGTCACAAACCGCTTTCTTTCTTCCCGCGTTGGCCGCTCTGCTGATGGTCTTCACTGCCGCCGACGCTCGCGCAGATTTGTCCGCGGCACAGGCGCGCAAAGCGATAACACGCATTCCCGGTTTCGCACTCAAGAGCAGCGCGGTTCGCGTGAAGTCAGTTTCTGCCAGCAGCGGGTCAGCCGCGGACGTTGCCGCCGAGATCCAAACGGTCTTTAAGTTTGAAACTGATAGAGAGGGAAGGTGGCGCATCGCCGAGATTCGAACCGGTCAGGAGCGCTGGGAAGACATTGATTTAATCGCGAGTGCACTCGGTACACAAATAGCCAAAGACGAGTGCACTGCCCCGGACCCACCGAGCAGAGGCAAGCTTGCTGTAGATCCAAGCGTGAAGCGCGCGCGTTGTTTGCTCGGCAGTCTTCTCGGTATAGAGGTCCCTTCCGACGCGATCCGCATTCAGGAAGTGAATCCGCTGCCAATTCCGCTGGCGTCACAACCTTCCGCCACCGTCGTCGCCTGGTTGCGGTTGGATGCGCGGCTTACAAACGAAAAGAGCGGTTGGCACGTCGTGGAGTTACGAACCGGAAATCGCGAGTGGATTAAACTCGATCCGCTCGTCGCTGCTATCAACGAACAGAAACAGAAACAGGCACGCGCTGAATTAACACTGATAGCCACGGCGCTCGAGTCGTTTCGCAAAGATCGTGGCTTCTATGTCGTTGCCGACAAACAGTCTGTCGCGATCGACTTCCTCAGTCCTCGATATCTGGCGCGCGTGATCCGACTTGACCCCTGGCACCAGCCGTATAAGTATCTGGGTGAACGCGACCACTTCGCGCTGCGCTCCACCGGCCCGGACGGCAAAGACAACACGCCTGACGACATTCTGATCAGCGACTCGCGGAAATGATCATGCCTGGGGCAATCACAAGTGCAGGGAAAACTTTCTTCAAGTATCGCGAGTGTTGAGCTGAAGCGATTCAGGATCTAGCGGCACAATTCAAACAGGTGTCCTGAGTGGCAGGAGAGATTTGGTGGCTGTTTGGAACTTTGGGAGAAAGGGGCGCAGCGACCTGCAAAGGTGGTCGTGCCCGGATCGGCCAAAAAAGGAGTCCACAAAATGAGCCTGCGAACAATTCTTCTTCTGAGCGTGATTTTCTTGTTGACCCTATTCAGTTCGCGATCATTTGCGCAGAGCGTCGACCCTCGGCAGACAAACCCGCCACCTCGGGGACCGGAACAATCGTCAAGTTTGCCGCCGAACGGTAATTCAATCGATGCGGTCGCCAGTGAAATCGAACTCCTGAGAAAGTCACTGCAAACTCTGAACACCCGCTTGCGCGAGATCAGTGAAAAACTATCCGCGCCAGGTTCAACATCAGGTACGAGCGCGAGCGGCACACAGAATCGCGTTGCCGCCAGTCTGGAGTTGTTGGCCAAGGCTGAAGATCGCGTGGGCATTCTGCGGAAGCAACTGCTCGAACTGATCGAGAAAGACACGTCGTACAGGAGCCGTCTGGCGCAGATTGATGAAGACATGCGCCCTGAAAATGTCGAGCGCAGTTTGAGCGGCATAGGAACGACCCGCACTACCGAACTACGCGACGTCCGGCGTCGATCTTTGGAAATTGAGAAGCGAGGCCTTGAGAGTCTAGTGTCTGTGGTTGGTCAAAGCCGGCCCCGGCTTGAGGAAGATTTGAGGCAAGCTGAGGCGCTGGTCTCCAAGCTTCGCCAACGTCTGCTCCCGCTGATTGATAAGGAGATTGAGAAGATCAATCCGAACTGAGCACCTGGGGGCTTCAACACCAGGGCCCCGTTTTCCCTGTAGGTTTGATTAAACTCTTGACGCGCTATTGGCGCGGATGGTAGTTTCAAATCGTGGCTTTACTAGCGAAAGCCCTTGTTATTCGACAAGCAAACGATCCTGCGCGTGCTTACTGTTGATTTGACTACCCCCGCCAGTAACGCACATCCTGTCCAACCCTGGTCAGCTAAGGTACTCAAGCTTTGCTAGCTGGACGAAAACTCCTACTCGCCGACGACTCAATCACGATTCAAAAGGTTGTCGATCTTACTTTTGCCGACGAAGGCGTCAGCGTACTTTGTGTAAGCAACGGGCGTGAAGCGATTGAGGCGCTGGCAGAGTTCTTACCCGATATTGTTCTCGCAGATGTTTTCATGCCAGAGATGAATGGCTACGAAGTCTGCGAGTACATCAAACAAAACGACAAGTTTAAGCATATCCCGGTTATGCTCTTGGTTGGCTCCTTCGAGCCATTTGACGACGAGGAGGCGCGCAGAGTTGGCGCGAACGACACTTTGACTAAGCCCTTTCAATCAATTCGCCGCTTGATAGAAAAGGTCGGACTGCTCTCGAGCAACCGTCCGCCCGAAGAACAGGTTCCCACGGCCGAGCTTCCTCACGCCGCTCCGGAACCGCCAGTTGAAAAACTGACCCCGGCCGAGCTGGAGATCACTACCGCTGATACGCGGCCGTTGCCGCCGGAACTCAGACACGTGGTTGACGAGGCCGCGTCGTCGCCAGACAGAGAAAAATACTCTTCGGATACAAACATGAGCGAACCAGCGGAAAGGGTCCCGGCTTCGCAGAGCTACGAAGGCGCAGGTGAAGTGCTCCTGGATTTGGGCGACTACAAACAACAAAGACCTTCGCTCCCGGACGATTTTGTGTTGGACATAGACCTCGACGAAGTTCCCGAACCGTCACCGGCCGAACCAGCGTTTTCAGCGTCTGCGTTTCGGAGTCGCGAGAGCTATCGGACGCTGCCGAAGATACAGCCAAGTTTCGGAAGTGTTTACCAAGCGCCACCGGTTTCTTCAGAGCCGGCGCCCACAACGGATCCAATGGCTAAGACTATGGGGTACGAGCGTGTGATCGACGAAGTTGAAACGTCAGCGGAGCCTGTGGCGGTCGAACAGAGTTCGACGCAGCCTTCAGTCTCTTCCTCTCCGTCCTCAGCGCAAGAGTTGTCAGCGGAAATGATTGACACGATCGCACGACGCGTTGTCGAACAACTTTCTGAGAAGGTCGTGCAGGAAATCGCCTGGGAAGTCGTACCGCAACTCGCGGAACTGCTCATCAAGCGACAGCTCGAAGAAAAGAACTCGTAACAACCCAAACTGAATGATCTAATAAGGAGCAGGCTACTGTTGAAGTGGCCTGCTTCTTCGTTTGCCTGGTGAAACCCGCGGAGCGGGTGAAAAGCATAAAGCCTGGGGTCGAGCGAAGCGAAACCCCAGGCACCGAAAGGTAACGGGAGCGAGCGCGCGAAGCGTGCGATAGAGCCACGAGTTAGTTCGAGATCTGGCGCCCACTTCGTGGGCTCTTCGTGTCGGATGCTGATGAGCCTGGGGTTTCGCTTTGCTCCACCCCAGGCTTTATGCTATGGCCCGCTCCGCGGGCTGAATGCCGTCGTTTAGAGGTCTGGCACTGTCCCCCTCAATATGAAAAGGCGCGGCTGTTACCTTACAATGCCCGTTCACTCAAATTCTGATTGGTCTACTGACCACGAACCACGGACAACTGACTAGATAATGGAAATTCCTAAACAATACGATCCCAAACAAGCTGAGCAGAACCACTACGACCGTTGGGAGAAGCAAGGTTGTTTCGCGCCGGAGATTAACCGCGACGAGAACGCGCCGGCGTTTTCCATTGTAATTCCGCCGCCAAACGTCACCGGCTCGCTGCACATGGGCCACGCGTTGCAACACACGATGATGGACGTGATCACGCGGTTCAAGCGTATGTGCGGCTACCGCACGCTGTGGCTGCCGGGGATGGATCATGCGGGCATCTCCACGCAGTTGATGGTGACGCGTGAGTTGAAGAAGGAAGGGATCAATCGCCACGACCTGGGTCGCGAAAAATTTATCGAGCGCGTTTGGAAATGGAAGCGAGAGTCCGGCGGACAAATCACGAAGCAGATGCGTCGCGAAGGCGTTTCAGTCGACTGGTCGCGCGACAAATTTACGATGGACGAAGACTTGTCACGTGCGGTGCGTGAAGTTTTTGTGCGCCTTTATGAAGCGGGCATGATCTATCGCGGCAACCGGATCGTGAATTGGTGTCCAAACGATCAGACGGTGCTTTCCGATTTGGAAGTAGAAAAGATCGGGCAAGCCGGAAAACTTTATTACCTGCGCTATCCGGCGAAGAATGGTGACGGCGGTGTAACCGTCGCCACGACGCGCCCGGAAACAATGCTCGGGGACACGGCTGTCGCTGTGAATCCCAACGATGAACGTTATCGCAATCTGGTAGGCACAACTTTGTCGCTACCGCTCACGGGCCGTGAGATTCCCGTAGTCGCGGATGAGTTTGTCGATCCGGAGTTCGGCACGGGCGCGGTGAAAGTAACGCCGGCTCACGACCCCAACGACTACGACATGGGCGTGCGTCACAACCTCGAGCAGATCGTCGTTATCGATCAGCACGCGAAGATGACCGATGCTGCGGGCGCTGAGTTTGCCGGGCTGGATCGTTACAAGGCGCGCACGAAAATCGTCGAAAAGTTCGAAGAGCTTGGCCTGCTTGAGAAAGTTGTTGACTACGAGTTTTCAATTTCGAAGTGCGAACGCTGCAAGACTGTTGTTGAGCCACTGATCTCAACGCAGTGGTTCTTGCGCATGGAAGAATTGCGTGATGAGGCGCTTCGGTTATTGGCAAGCCGGAAGCAGCCGCAGTTCATTCCCGAAGTTCCCTATGAAAAGGTTTACTCAAGCTGGCTCGAGAACCTGCGCGACTGGACTATCTCGCGCCAGCTTTGGTGGGGCCATCAAATTCCAGCGTGGTATGGCGCTGACGGCGAAGTAGTCGTCGCGCGCTCGGAAGCAGAGGCGCGCGCGAAAGCAGGCACGGACGAATTAACGCAGGATCCGGACGTGCTCGATACGTGGTTCTCCTCGCAGCTTTGGCCCTTCTCAACACTTGGTTGGCCGGAGAAGACAAAGGACCTCGACACGTTTTATCCCACCTCGGTGTTGATGACTGGGCGCGACATTATCTTCCTGTGGGTTTCGCGCATGGTGATGATGGGCCTGAAATTCGTCGGCGCTGAACCGTTCGCCGATGTCTTCATCACGGGAACAATTCTGGACGCTCATGGCCAGCGCATGTCGAAAACGAAAATGAACGGCGTCGATCCTATCGATGTGTTCGACAAGTATGGTGTGGATGCGACGCGCCTCAAGCTTGCTTCAGTCGGCAGCACTGACATTCGCTGGAGCGATAAGCAGGTTGAGTCGTACCGCAACTTCGCCAACAAGATTTGGAATGCGGCACGGTTCGCTTTGATGAATTCCGAAGGGGCGACGGTTGATCCGGCCACGCTGAACGCTGCGCCGGAGTTAGCACTGCACGACCGCTGGATAATCTCGCGTTTTAACCGGACAGCCCGTGACGTGCGCAAAGCGCTCGACAGTTATGAATTCCATGAAGCGGTACAAACGCTCTACCACTTTTTCTGGGACGACTTCTGCGACTGGTACATCGAGCTTACAAAGGCAGACGCCACTGCGGAGGAATCATCTCCGCAGCGGACACTCGCGCGCACGAGGCTCTTGTCAGTGCTTGAACAAGCGCTGCGTTTGTTACATCCGTTCATGCCTTACATCACCGAAGAACTTTGGCAACAGCTTCCGGGCGCCGGCAAACATTTGCTGCATCCCGCTTATAGTGAAGCTGAGCCGACAATCATGTTAGCTGCGTACCCTGAGCCGAAGGCGGATTCGATCAGTGAAACAGCGGAGTGGGAGATGCAGGCGCTTATCGATCTAATCACGCGCGTGCGCAACATACGATCCGAGATGCAAATCAAACCGAGCGAGCCCATTCCGGTTTTGATTGGCGCGCCAGACGAAAAGCTGCGCGCTGTGTATTCAGCCAATACCAACCAGATCACCCGGCTGCTGCGCGCTTCTGAAGTCTCGATAAGTGATCAGTCCGACGCGCCTCGTGCTTCAGCGCGCGCGGTGTTGGTTGGCGGTGGGGAAGTAGCGGTGCCGCTCGCGGGTTTGATCGATTTTGCGCAGGAACGACAACGACTCGGTAAAGAAAAAGAAAAACTTGCGGCCGAGTCAGCGAAGCTTGAAGCACAACTTGCGAATCCACAATTTGCGGAACGGGCGCCCGTTGAAAAAGTTGACGAAGTGCGCGCGCGCATCTCCGATATTGCCCAGCGCACAGCGCAACTCGAGCAAACAATCGCGAACCTTGAGTGAAGACGAGGCCTGTTTGCGGAACCAGAGACTTGGCTGTCCGTGTAACCTGAAGCAGCTTGCTTGCGCTTGAACGCATCTCTTGAGAAGGCGTATCTTGGAACTAGTCGGAGAGAATTCACCGGAGTTTGTTATGCAGCATCGATATTTTCGTCATATAGCATTATTACTCAGCCTGATTGTTATTCTGGGCCTCAGCGTGGTGGACGCCGGGGCGCAGACTCGTCGCCGTCGTCGCTCGCATCGCGTCCGTCGACCGGCGGCGGTAAGGACCGTGGTCAGCAACCCGGCCATCGCGCCACCGGGATCTGAAACATCGCCCGGAGACAGCGAAAGGGTCATCAGCACCGCGGACCAAAGTGCGACCGATACCGAAGACACTACTAACACTGCGCCGCCGAAGAAGGGCAACACCAAGCCCGCAAACAGCGCTGACATGCAGCAAACAATTAACCAACTCTCGAATCAGGTTGATCGACTCAACGATAAGTTGACCGACATGCAGCAGAACGATCGCACGCTGATCGACATGGAGCGGCTGACGCGCGCCGAGCAGCGGGCTGAAAGTTTGCGGACGCAGCAAATCGACACTGAAAGCAAGCTGGCGGATTTGCAAGCGAAGCTTGATCAGATCGAGTATGGACTGAAACCGGAGAACATTGAACGTGCCAGCGGGTTTGGCACGGTGCATCCGGAAGAAGCACGCGAGGCGCGCCGCCGGCAACTGGAAAATGAACGTGGCCGAGTCCAGGCCCAGATCAAGATACTGGAAACGAGTCGTGACCGCCTGGAACAATCGCTGGTAACCGCTGATGCGGAAGTTGATGCGTTGCGCCGGAAGATCGAGTTGCAACAAACGAATCAGGACAGCTCGGTGACTACGCCGGGACCGCCACCGGCGCGCCGGCCTAAGCCGGAGTAGGACAGACATTCTTGTCTGTCCAGTTGCATTGTGGATCAAGGAAAAGAAGGGACAGGCAGGAATGCCTGTCCTACAAAGAGCATGGGCACAATCTCGCAGCAAGATCTTTATCGCGCTATTGGTGAAGCAAACGGCCGTGGCGAGCGAGTAGTAGTTGCCACGGTTGCACACACGCGCGGCTCAACGCCGCAGCAAAGAGGCGCGAAGATGTTGTTCTTCGAAAGCGGAGAGGTCGCAGGGACCGTTGGTGGCGGTTGCATCGAAGCCGAAGTTTGGGCCGAGGCACGCGCCGCAATGCGCTCGGGCAGATCTGCTTTGCATCACTTTTCGTTAACCGCCGAAGAAGCGAGCGAAGAGGGCATGGTCTGCGGCGGCACGATGGATATCTTTATCGACGTCTGGTCGAACCAGGCGTTGACTGCGTCGTAGGTAGTTTGGAGTTTAAGATGAAACCACCACCTGCAGGTTGGCCGCGGATGGCGAGCGCCGTCTATTACGAAGACGCGGCGGCGGCGATTGATTGGCTGTGCCGTGCGTTTGGTTTCGAGGTGCGCGTCAAGATTGAAGGCGCAGGCGGCAGCATCGAACACTCCGAACTGACTTATGGCGAAGGACTGATCATGGTCGGCCAGGCCGGACTCGCACACAAGCCCTCTTTTCGTAAGTCACCTCGTTCGATAGACGGGGCCAACACGCAGAACATGATGGTCTTCGTCGATGATGCAGACGCTCACTGCGAACAGGCGCGCGCCAACGGCGCAAAAATTGTTAAGGAGCCAACCAATACCGACTACGGCGGGGAATGGTGGACCGATCGTGGCTACGAGTGTGAAGATCTGGAAGGTCATCACTGGTGGTTTTGTCAGCGGCTGCGCGACCAGAAACCGAAGGCGTGATCCAACTAAACAAATGCCGGAATCGTTTATCGAAACTTACAAAGCCAAGCACCGGCATCCGCTGAACAAGCTGAGCCACAGCATTGGCATCCCGCTGATCGTCCTATCGCTGCCCTTATTTTTCTTCAACTGGCGTTTGGCACTCGGGCTGTTTGCAATTGGCTGGGTGTTTCAGTTTATCGGCCACGCAATTGAGGGAAATCGCCCGGCGTTCTTTAAGAGTCCGATGTATTTGCTGGTTGGTCCGTGGTGGCTGGTGCGTCGCGCTGCCGCAGCCCTCGGACTGATCAAAACATCACCTTCCAGTTGAGGCGCACACTTCTCTGTTCGCATCGCACCGCTTTGCAACCATGTCGTTGACTCAGTCTCCGGAAAACAAGACGAACTCCAGTGTGATTGCCGAGGCTGTCTCGCAAATACTTGCGGCGGGTCAGACGGCCGTGCTCGCAACGTTGATCGAAGCGTTGGATTTAAGAAGCATTGGTTCAAAACTCCTTATTAGTGAGTCTGGGAGTTTGCCAGTAGGAAGACTGGGCAACGCGGAACTTAATCGCGCGGTGGCGGAACAAGCGGCGAAGTTTCTCGAATCGAGAGCAGACACGCGCCTCTTTCAAGTAAGGGAATTCGCGCCGGCACTAAGCGATTGGAGCGAAGCGAAGATATTATTCGAACGCATTCAAGCAGAACCGCGCGTGGTAATTTGCGGAGCGGGGCACGTCGGCGCATCGCTTGCGAAGCTTGCCAGCCTCATGGGTTATCGCGCGACTCTGATCGACGATCGGGCGGAGTTTATAAACCGCGAACAATTTCCCGAGAAGAATATCAGTTTGGTCGCAGCAGAGAGTTGGTCGCAGGCCGTGCTCGAAGCAATTGGCAACGGCCACGGAGTTTCAATAGCCATCGTCACCCGCGGACACAGCGAAGATGAACAGTGCCTGCGCGCCATGATCGGTACCGAGGTTGACTACGTTGGACTCATTGGCAGCAAACGACGCACGAACATCGTGCTTGATCGTTTGCGTCAGTCAGGTGCAGACGAACGCAAACTCGGAAAGGTTCACGCTCCGGTCGGACTCGACATCGGCGCGGTTACGCCGGAGGAAGTTGCGCTCGCGGTCATGGCCGAGATTGTGGCGGTGCGGCGCGGCGGAAGAGGCGGGTCACTGTCCGCGTGGCGAAGGGATTCAAACCTGGGGGAAGAGGGTAAAAGGGGAAGAGGGTAAAAGGTCGAGACGTATCCCCTGTTCCCCTCTTACCCTTTTCCCCTAATGCTTGAGGTACTTCTCCGGCAGCGGCGTCTTCTCGTCCTCGCCTTCCCAGAAAATCGTTACGATCCACCAGCGCTTGCCGTCGTTCATTAACTGCATGCTGTTGATGCCGCGTTGAAAGGGCCTCGCATCATCGGGCGCGTGTCTTGATTCATACGTGCTAAAAGCGTGAACAATCTGCCCAAACTGTTCGCTCACGCGCGCAGCTTCTTTTTCGAAGAAGCCTTCCTTCTCAAAAAAACCGCTGGCTCGCTCAATGTATTCGTCAACCGTCAACACGCGTGAGCCGTAGCCGCCTTCCTTGCGTGGTCCGGTGGGAATCAAACGCGCGCCGGGAATAAAAAGTGAACGCATGCGATCCCAATCGCGCTTCTTGCCGGCTGGTCCAGAGATGACGCCGTAGACTGCGGCGATGATCGAATCCACGGAAGCGACGTCAGCCGGATTCGCAGCAGGCGCGGCTGGCGTTGCAACCGTCTGCGGTTTTGGTGTGGTTGATGGGGTGGGCATCGGTTTCTGTGGCTCCTGTGCCGACGTAGCGATCGCAATGCAGAAAATTATTGCCAGGGCAATTAGAGAAGTAGTGGTTGTGATTAATTTCATGCGCGTCTCCTCGATCCTGTGTTTCGCTGGGCGTTGATTAAAACACGCGTGAATGACTGTCGCAAATTCAGAACCGGGAGCGGTAGCGACCGGCCCAAGAGTCAACGTTCGATAGAAGTCATCATGAGTGATCGGGCCGGTCGCTATAGCTCCCGGTTCTGATGGGTCATTTGGACTTTCCGCGTTTGAATGTTAAGAACAATTCAGGCATGTCAGTTGAACTTGAGCAACCAGAACCCGCCGGGAGAGTGACGCGACCCCGGACAGGAATGTTCCGCGCGTTGTCGCACCGTAACTATCGTGTCTTCTGGATCGGCGCCTTTCTCTCAAACGTCGGCACGTGGATGCAGGCAGTCGCACAGGGATGGCTGATGCTGCAACTAACAAACTCCGCGCTCTGGCTCGGCATCGACGGGTTCATGGCAACGGCGCCGGGTTTTTTTCTGACGCTAGCCGGCGGCGTCTTTGCCGACCTCGTCGATCGCCGCCGCCTGCTGCTCTACACGCAGGTGGCGGCCGGCGTGGGCGCTACTGCTTTGGCCACGCTCGTTTGGACCAACCACGTAAACAAATGGATGATTCTGGGATTCTCTTTTCTTACCGGCTGCTGTATGGCGCTGGCCGGGCCGTCTTACCAGGCGATGACGTTCGATCTGGTGGGCCGCGAGGATCTCGCAAACGCGGTGGCGTTGAATTCGTCGCAGTTTCAACTCTCGCGCGTAATTGGTCCGTTGTCAGCCGGGCTTGGTTTCAAGTTTTTCGGTCTTGTCGGCTGCTTCTATCTCAACGGCCTTTCGTTTGTCGCCGTAGTTGTCGCGCTCGGCATGGTTCACTTCGAGGAAGCGACGAAGTTTGTACATTCTGTTAAGGACCGTCGCGCGCTTTGGCAGGACCTGCTTGACGGATTCCGTTACGTGAGAAGCCGGCCGCGGGTTTTTTCGTTATTATCAATCTCCGCTATCAACAGCCTGTTCGGCGCACCTTACATCACGATGATTCCAATCTTCGCGCGTGACATTTTTCATCTTGGCGCTACTGGCCTTGCCTGGATGATGGGCGTTGCCGGCGCGGGTGCGTTCTTCGGCGCCTTGTTTCTCGCGTATCTGGGCGACTTCAAACGGAAGGGCTGGTCAGTGCTTGGTGGCGCCTTTGGTTTCGGCGTTTTCCTGATGGCCTTCGCTCAGGCAACCAACCTCGTATGGTCGTTAATCTTCCTGTTTGGCGTGGGGTTCACTGTTGTTACCTCAGTAGCGGTCACAAACACTTTGCTGCAGCAATTGGTAACCGACGAAATGCGCGGTCGGGTCATGAGCATGTTCATCCTCTCCTTTATTGGGGCGATGCCGCTCGGAAACCTGCTTGCCGGCGCGGTTTCTCATCGTTTCAGCGCGCCATTCGCGCTGGCCGGAGGTGGGTTTTGTATTGTTATCTACGTAACCATCGTGGCAATAAGAAACAAGCGCTTACGCGAGCTGCATTGATTTCCCGCAAGAAGACGCCGGAGAGGGCGTTCTATCAACCGAACGAGGTGGGTAAACTTTTGTTTGGCGTCAGCGAGGAGACTATGAAAGCCTTAAAACTTCGAATCCTGTTGCTATCGATTTCAGTGTTGTTTTCAATTGCAGCGACCGCCGCGGCACAGGGTGTAATTGTGCCGGGGCCTTGCGAGCGCTGTCCGCGCCCGCCGCGTCCCATCACGCTGCCTCGCAGCCTGCCCGTTAAGTCCATCAAGATCGACACAAAGATTTCATCGCAGGTGGCGACGACCCACGTCGAACAAATTTTTAGAAACGACACTGACGCAACGCTCGAAGGCACTTACTTCTTTCCGATTCCAGAACAGGCATCGATTACTGAATTCGCGATCTGGGATGGCGACCGCCGACTCGTGGGCGAAGTTCGTTCGCGCGAAGAGGCGAGGCGCATCTATGACGAAATAGTCAGGCGGCAACGCGATCCGGGTTTGCTGGAATACGCCGGCAAGGATCTTTTCCAGGCCAGCATTTTCCCGATCCCGCCGCACTCAGATAAGAAACTTGAAATCACTTATTCGCAAGTGCTGCGAGCCGAGTCGGGCACGGTCGCCTATCGTTATCCGCTCGGAACGGGCCGGCAGGCGACGCAGATCGGCAGCGTCTCCGGACGCATCGAACTCGATAGCAAAGAACCTTTGCGTAATATTTATTCCCCAACTCACGCGATTGAAATAAAACGAAACGGCGATCGTCGCTCGGTTATCACTTTTGAGAGTCGCAGCGAGCCGCAGGATTTCCAATTGTTCTACGGGCTGTCGCGCGAAGACTTTGGCGTGACGCTTCTAACGCATCGCGAGCCCGGCAAGGATGGCTACTATCTCCTGATGATCTCGCCGAAGGATGACTGGTCGGAACAGGAGTACACGGCGAAAGACATCGTTTTCGTTTTGGACACGTCAGGATCGATGGCCGAAGCGGGCAAGATGGAGAAGGCACGCGCCGCTTTGCTTTACGGCATTCGAATATTGCGACCACAGGATCATTTCAACGTAGTGTCTTTCGCTGGTGAAGAGCGCTTGATGGAAACGCACATGATCGCTGCTGACGACGAGGGTCGGAAGCGCGGTGAAGAATTTGCGCAATCGTTGCGGCCGGTTGGCGGGACGAACATTAATCAGGCGCTGCTCTCCGCCATGCAGCAGTTTGAGTCGAGCAATCGCCCTAAGATGATTATCTTCATGACTGACGGATTGCCAACCGTTGGCGTAACAATTCCGGAGCAAATTGAGGCGAATGCGCGAAACGCGCGAACACTCGGTCAGCGGCTTTTCACCTTCGGTGTCGGTTACGACGTCAACACAGCTTTGCTCGACAAACTCGCGGCGGAGAATGGTGGCGTCGCCGATTATGTTGAACCAAAGGAAGACCTGGAAGTTAAAGTCTCAAACTTCTTTTCGAAGGTTAACTATCCAGTGCTTACCGATCTGAAACTCGACATGGCGGGCGTGCAAACGGATTTGGTTTATCCGCGCGCGCTTCCCGATTTGTTCCGCGGTTCGCAAATAATTTTAATTGGCCGTTATCGAAATCCAATCGACATGGATTCTGTTAGGTTGCAGTTGGCAGGCAACGCAAACGGCGCCAACAAGAACTTCTTCTACAACAACCTTCGTTTTCCGCTGCGCGAGGACGCCAATGATTTTCTGCCGCGCTTGTGGGCCACGCGTCGCGTAGGTTGGTTGATGGAACAGGTTCGCACCAACGGCGAACAGCAGGAGCTGCGCGACGAGATTGTCGACCTGGGAACGCGCTACGGCATTGTGACGCCATACACTTCTTATCTGGCGCTCGAGCCCGGCGCTGCATCACAGGATGTTACGGGCCGACCGGCAAGTACGGGATTTAGCGCGGGGCGCATGAACGCGCCGCCGTCGCCCGCGAAAGTAGCGGACGCCAGAGCGATGACAGGCGCCGGAGCGGTGCAGTTGAGCAAGCGCGCGCGCGAACAGCAGGAGGCGCTGAGGGTTGAAGGGGACAGCTCTTCCTCCGCGATCCAGACTGCCGGCGGGAAGACCTTTTACCTTGTCGAAGGCGTGTGGACTGA
>JANLYZ010000303.1:0-12092 GCA_031365905.1 Chloracidobacterium sp.
ATTGGAGACGGGCATTGCAGGTAGATTGACCGGAGGCGCTTGCGGCGCGCGCGGCTCGACTGCACTGAGATAGTCAGCGAAGATCTCTCGCTTACCTGTCGGCGCCGGCATTTCCATCTTTACTTCTTCCTGTGGTTCACGAACGCGCGGTGCTTCCAGTTTAGGAGTTGATGACTCCGGCGCCGAGGGATGTTTGACTTCGTTCACAGCGATAGAATTGATCGCGTGACGAACAACGGCGGCTGGAAGTTGACGGCTCGTTTCGCGCAGCAGCACCTCATTGAGAGGCGCTATCGCTGAGGGATCGCCAATTTGGCCCAGCGACTCGACCGCCGCCCGGCGCACTTCCGGAGCGCCGTCGTCTAGCGCGGCGATCAAATGGACAGTGGCTTCTGAATTACAGACAGCTCCCAACTTCCGCGCCGCAGCGGCGCGCTCAGCCGGAGAATCAGCGCTGCGCAATTGCGTTGTCGCCTCATCGAAAAAACCATGGCGCGAAAAAGCCTGGCGCGCGCGATTTTGTTGCGCGGAGTTTCGTCCGGCGAGCGCCGTCAGCAGTTGTGCCGAAACAAGCTGCCGCGTGGCAAGGTTTCGGGAGTCAATCACGCTTGCATCGTAGGCCTCGCCGGCAAGAAGCTTGTTTACTTCAGTCTCGGCTGGATCTACGTGCGGGGTTGAGTTAGTTAAAGGCTCTTCGAGAATCAATTTTGTGGCCTCCGGTGAATTTGAGGTGTGACGGGTGGGAGTTCGCGTTACGGTTTCGTCCGGGTCTAAAGCCGATATACGGGACGAAGATTGAGACGAGAGTTCCTTCGACTTGAGCACGGCAACGATCGCTGTTTTGTGAGCAGCAAGAGCCTCGCGAATTGACGCGGTTAGCGTCCCCTTGGGCGCGTCCACCTGAAGGCGACCGCTATCGTCGCCCTTAAGCGTAAGCTTGATGCCAAGCTCCGCGCATGTTTGCATTATTGATGCGACGCTCATAACTCAAAGACCTCCCGCTCTTCCTCTTCCTCTTCGCTGCTGTGTGCTTCATGGTCCGCAGAGGGTGAAACAATTGTCGGCCTCGTCAAGATCCGCGGGCGCTCGTAGTCCGGAGCGGCTGTAGGCGGTCTGCTTGCCGCCGCTTCCGCCGCCGTGTCTCGCTGAGGCACTGGCTCCTTGATGCCAGCCTTCGGTAGTTCATTCAGCCCGGCATCTTCGGAATACTTAGGTTGGACTTTCGGCGCCGTAGCGCGTCTCGTCTTGCCTTTAGTCTTTTGTCTCCGCTTAAGCGCGCTCACCAGATAAACGATGAGGCTTAGCAGGATCAACGCTGCGAGCAGCGTTGCCAATCGATTCCGGGACATCCAATAGCGGGCTGCGGCCACACGATTTCTCCAGCTTTGAGAGTTACTCGAACCGGCGGCAGCGGCCGGGGTGGAACTCGGCGACGCTGGCGGCGTGCTCGCAGTCAGCGGCGTATAACTCGCCAAGTTTCCCGGCGAAGGAATCGCTGACGGAGATGAAAGGGGCGATGGAGAAGCAACTGGCAGTTGAGCCGTCAATTGGTGATTCCCGGTCTTATTTGAATTCTTGTTCGCGTTCGGCTTCAGCCTTGGTTGCCACCGCGGATCACCGGGCGCGCGACTCTCGTTAACCAATCCGGGCCCACGGTCCCGAGCGACTCGAGGCCGAGATGCCGAGCCCGGGTCGGGAGGCATTGGTCCTGCCGCATCTGATCCGCTCGCAACATTCACCCGCGAGCCCGATCTGGCTGCGTTGTTGGCCGAACTTCTGTTCGCTGCGGAAAAAATTACGTCGAGGCGATTCCCTCTTTGGTCAACGCGCGCCGTCGCACCGGCCTGCAACTTGAATGAGACAATCAAACCGTCTCCCACTTTTTGCACTTGCACATCTTCAAAGCCATCGGCGCGGAGATGTGGCGCCGCTGAGCTCATATCCGCAAGCGGAACCCTGACATAGAAACGATCGCCGCGGCGGAAAGCTTCGTAATCAACTAAAGGCGAGTCGGAAACAACTGTGACCCGGGAGCCTTCGGCGGCCCCGCCTAGTTGTATAGATGTTACATGTTTTTGCTTTTTTAACTGCGCCGCGCCAGGCGTTAGGACCAGCAGATATAGACACACCATGAACAGCAGCGCGAAGACCATACGCTGTTTGTTTTCCAGAAGCATTGAGTTGAGGTGTTCTATTTGCATTGGGGCATGAAGGGAAGATCGCCAGTCGCATTATCCGATCCTCGGCGCTCGCAGTCCAGAGAATCACATTTCGAAATCAGCCAGATTCTGTTCCGCCTCCATTTCAACTTTCGGCTGCTGATCAGTTTCGGAGTCTGGCGCGAACGAAAATGCAAACCCAACCTCAGCGTCAGTTTCAACAACATCCGCTGGCGGCTTTTCAAAAGGAAGCGCACTATCAGCCTTTGCTGCGTCCACAGTTACCAAGTTCTCCTGCTGGGCCTCCTGATCCAATTTGTACATCGCTTCAAGCAAGGCCGTTTTCACTTCCTCACCAACTCCGTCTCTAACCGCAAGCTGCCGCAGGTGTTCGAGAATTCCCGGCTGACCAGTGGCTGCCAACAGATGAACTGCCTTGAGACGAACATCCGTGTTTGGATGTTCCGCGATGGCGTTGAGAATCGGTTCATTCATATCTGCTTTAGCTAGCAAGCAAATAAGCGAAAACGTTTCGTAGGCCTGGCGATAATCGCTGCTCGCCAGTCGATCAAGGTTTTGGGAAACGATGCCGGCTTGAACGCAAGCTTTGGCGACGTTGACAATTGTTTCTTCGTCGCTGGTTTCGATCGCCCGAACATAAGCGTCGGCGCGGTCAAAGCTCAAGCGGCTCAATGCGCGTGCTGCCGCGGCCCTTACTTCGCGCGACTCATCTGCCATACCAATTAGAATTGCCGCAAACACCGACTCGTGGTCTATCGAACTCAGGCTGGAAATCGCTATCGCTCTTAAATTCGACTCTGCGTCGTGCCGAGCAAGCCGGGTAAGCGCCACGACAGAACTTCTGACGCGAAACTGGCCCAGAAGCTTCAAGGCTTCGGCGCGTTCCTGGACTTCCACGCTTCCCAGAGATGCAAGTGCGCGTGTTAGCTGTTCATCATCAGACTCCTCGGGCAACTCTACTACCGAGGTAGCTGGTTCGAGATGCTTAATCTGTTCGATGACGCTGAAGTCATGACCGGTTCCCAGTTGCGCTGGATCGATTGGCATCGCGTCAAAGAAGTCGAGGCCTTCAACCGAACAGGCACTGAGCGTCTTACTCAAGAGGCCGCTGGGAACATCCGGATGCGTTCTGGCGATGTCCAGCAGCGCGCCAATAGCTGACGGCAGTTTCAATTCGCCAATACTCATTACCGCTTGATTGCGAACGATTGATTCCGAATCGTAAAGACTTTCCAACAGAAACGGCAGCGCCGCCTCTGACTTGATCTCACCCAGCGAACGCGCAGCCGAACTGCGCTCAAAGGGATCCGCGGCCAGCAATAGCGTGGCGCATTGACGAGCTACAAATCCGTATTCCTCCAAAGCCTCACACGCTCGGCGACGCTCGCGTTCCTCGAGGTCCGGCGAATTCACGCCTTTGATTAAGGAAGTCTCAATGGCCCGGCGATCGTCGCTGGCTCGCGATGCCAGCACATCCATTCGGTGCGGCTGGCCAAGAATCAGTTTCCCGACTTCTTGATCGATGCGATAGGCGCCGTAAAGCGAGGTTGGTCCGGCTACCACCATGCGAACACTCGACGGGCGCGCTGGTCCTTTGGCGATGGCTGCGCCGTTGGATCTCACTAAAGCCTCACTGGTGGACGGCGCCTCGGGCTGCGTTCGCAGTTTTCCTTCCACGGTTTGATTCGCTACCCAGTCGGCGTCATCAGAAGATTCGTCACCAGCAGCCTTTGCCAGCGCCTGGCGCGAACGAAGCTTGCGCGAGACAAGTAAACCAAACAGACCGAGAGCAATAACCACGAAAACACTGGTGGCGGAAAAGATTGAAGCTAATGCTCCTTCGTCTTCTGCTTGAACAGTTACTTCCTCGGCTGCCGGCGGAGTAACAGACGCGTCCCGTTGGGGAAGCGATTGCTGCGGCGGAACTGATGTTGGACCGATTGCCGGATTCCAGTTGCTGGAATTCTGCGCAATCTCTCCGGAGGGTGCCGTTGATCGTGACGTCAAATCGTCAACGGGTGATGAGAATTTGACTGGGGAATTGTCGCGACGCGCCTGCCTGGCGCTGGCTGCGTCTTCGAAGAGCTGTTGTCCTTCGGGGGATCTGCTTTCGTTCCTGGCCTCTCGATCGGTAGGCTGCGCTTCCAATTTCTTGTCAACAACAAGAGTGATCTCATTGCCCTCTGCTTGAAAATTCACCTTCGATCCCGGCTTGGTTTGAAACAGCACTTCCAGTGAAGTGCCAACCCGGCGCACCTTTACGCCACGCATGCTCTTGAGTGAACCGGCGGGCACCGTATCGGGAAGCACCAAGTGGTAGCCTTCACCGTCTTGCCAATTCTGCGGTCGAACCAGGGGATTATCGGCAGCGATCGAGACCATCGTTCCGGCGCCTGACGGCTGGGTTGAAACACTCCACACTCTGTTTGGGGTCGCCGGTTTTTGCGCCTCAGTAATCAGATGTGGAACGACACCGATAACGGCTAGCGACAAGCCCAGGAGCGCGACCAGCCTGAAAACACCCCACCGAAAGCTGGTGGTTTGGTTCAAACAACAAATTGGCAATCGTTTTAGACTGAAATGATTCTTCATAATGTGAAGGTGGCCGGGAAGTTTGGGCTTTGGTTGGGCCCTGGCCGGCAGGAAGGAAAGTCAATTGCAGGTCCGTTGATCAGAACCGGCAGTTGGTGTTCAGCGAGAACTCGCTAACCTGGAACTTATTGTTCGTCGCTAAACTTGTAGCCAATTCCCCAAACGGTCAGGACCATTTGAGGATTCTCCGGGTTCTCTTCGATCTTGGCTCGCAATCGGTTGATGTGTGAATCAATGGTCCGATCGTAGCCCTCGTAAGAGTAGTCCCAGATTTTTTCAAGCAGGTACTTGCGGGGAAAGACCCTACCCGGGTTCGTCGCAAAGAGCCGGAGGAGATCAAACTCTTTAGGAGTCAACTCCACTTGTCGCTCTCCAATAGTAACTTCTCGTCTTGCCGGATCGATCCGCAGGCGCCCCCGAACTATCGGGGCTTCGTCTTTAGCGCCGTCGGCATTTACCGGCGTTCGACTCCTGCGCAACACCGATTTGATGCGAGCCTCAAGTTCTCGCAGGCTAAAGGGCTTGGTGATGTAATCATCCGCGCCCATTTCCAAGCCAAGAACCTTATCAACCACGTCGTCCTTTGCAGTGAGCATCAGAATAGGCAGGTGATTGGCCTTTTCACGAATCTCGCGGCAAACGGCGAGACCGTCCATTTTTGGCAACATGAGATCGAGAACTACAACATCCGGAGTGTCCTCCAATGCTGACTTCACACCCATCAAGCCATCTTCAACGGTCTTCACGTCATAACCTGCGCGAGAGAAATACTCGCTGATGGCGCTCGAAATATTCTCGTCGTCTTCGACGACAAGCAGCGAAACCTTGCGCTCGAGCGGGTCGGTTAGTGGACTACTGTCCTTGGAAGTTTTCTGTCTGTCAGCAGCAGTGTTTGTCATCAGAATGACTCAGTAGGAACTGACAAGCAGGGGTTTCGGAGGTTTGGCGTCATAGGGTACGACGCCACGTCGGGCGAAAGGAATACTACAGGACAACCCCTGCAAACTCAAGCATTAAGTTTTGACGGCTCAACTGCAAAGGCCTCAAAGCCGAGAAAAATGGACGAACTTAGCGACATTTCCAGAAACCCAGGCTAATGCTCGGGCACTATTTAAATCTTGAAGCCCTCCGCAAAAGACGTCTGCATGAAGGCCGTGCTCGTCCACCGGCCGCATTCCAGACGGGGTGCTGAGTAGTGGTTGCAACGCAACCGCGAGGATCGTTAAGGCTGTTTTGTCGTTCCTTGTCCAGCCGTTCCTGCCACCGACTTGCGCAGCGACTCCTGATATTCAGCGAGCCGCGACTTTAGTTGCCGCGGAATCGCCAGGTTATGGCCAATTTGCTCGAGGATCTCGAGTCCCCTCGGTTCACCCAGGCTGACCAGGGCCTCGCCTGCGGCGGTCGCCAAATTAAAGTCATCAGACTCGAATGCCTTGTTAGCCGTCTCAGCTATCAGGCTGAACGCCTTGGGATTGTCTCTCCCAATTTTACCTAGAAGTTTCAGCGCGGCCCCCCTCACTTGATTTGCATTCCCGCGCGCAGCGTATTTGAGAGCCATATCGAGAGCCCGTTTATCCTTCAATTCGCCAAGGCCCGCCAGCGCCGACGCTCTTATGTTGTCACGCCAGGAAGGCACATCAAGGAGCTTCACTAAGGGATCGTAGGCCTCAGGACTCCTGGTGGTACCCAAACCGAATGCCGCGGCCTTGATAACAGCGTAGCTCTGATCGTGTAGAAGTTTTACGTACAAACTTGCCAGCGAAGGATCCTTCGAACTCGCCAACGAACCTACAGCCCGCGAGCGAACGCGAGCATCGGTATCCCGGGTCGCCGCAATCAAAGCGCTCCGGACTGCAGGTGACTTCAAGTCCGCTATCGCAGTCGCTGCGGTGGCTCGCATGCCCCAGAACTTGTCTTCGGTTGCGACCTTCGCAAGTTCCGACGCTATTTGTTGTTTCTCAGCTTCTGAGGTTGTCGCCGCCGTTACACGTCGCTGGAGTTGCCCCAGAGCCCAGATTCGTCCCAGTACGTCTACATCTCGCGTTAGTTGATACGACAGATCTTCCGTGGTCTTATCAAACTCCAACTCCTTAATCAGCGTGCCGTGATAATCAAAGTTGACGAGCAGAGGCTTTGAATCAACCTCGAGCGAAAAGCTCTGTTGTTTCTTCGGCAGAATTTGCACACGCTCCACCCGTGTACCCGAAGCCGTTGCGATCTCGATATTCACCGGCGTCTGAAAGAGCGCGACTTGGGGAAACTGCGACGAGTTGTCGATGGTTTGTAGTTGTTCCACCGAGAGCTTTAGAGTTCTCGTCGCGGGATCATAATCCTGGGTCACACGGAAAATTGGATGACCCATCTTGTAGAGCCATTCGTCGAAGAACCAGTCCATCGCCTGCCCGGTTGATTCTTCAATCGCTATCCGAAACTGCTCCGTCTCAACCGGCTGATTTGCATACTTGTTCAGGTAGTAGTTGATTGCTTTCCACCAATTCTCTTCACCCAGCGTCTGCCGCAACATGTGTAACACTGCACCGCCGCGCGGGTAAGCATAAGTGTCGAAAACTGCATCCGGATCTGCGTAATTCTTGGTCACAATTGGGTGGCGGTTACCCCGCTTCCAGGCGGCAAGATAGGCATCCTGATTTGCTTTAACATCCGAATAGAGAAAATCGTTGCTGCCCAACTTGTGTTCGTCCCACATCGCCTGGAAGTAAGTAGCGAAACTCTCATTGAGCCAAATGTCGGACCAGTCCCGACACGTGACGTAGTCGCCAAACCACTGGTGAGCCAACTCATGGGATTGCAGGCCCTCGGTGTTTGAGTCAAGTTCGGTGCGCGCGTCATGGATCATGTTATCGGTTTGCGTTGTAGCGCTGATGTTTTCCATGCCGCCGCCAAAATCTCGCGCAGTCGTTTGCGCATATTTCGCGTAGGGATATTTCAAGCCTGTCTTTTCGGAAAAGAACTTTACCATCTCGGTTAGCCGAGCAGTTGTTACTCTGCCCTCCTTAACTTCATTGGGGTAGACATTTGTGATTATCGGAATGCCCTGATATTCGCTAACGATCGGAACATACTCACCGACAACGATCGAGGTCAGGTAACTGGCGTGGGGCTGTTCTATTTTCCAGTGAAAGGTGCGCGTACCATCCTTGTTGTCTTTCGTCTCGATGAGTTTTCCGTTCGAAATTACTGACAGAGGCTTTTCGACGGTGGCGGTAATCTCCGAGGTGAAGAAATCATTCGGATGGTCATAACAAGGAAACCAGTAGTGGTTATATTCGCTTTCTCCCTGCGACCAAATTTGCTTCGGCTTCGTCGGATCTTCGGGTGTTGGTTTGATGAACCTGAGCGCCGCCCCAACCAACCCGGCAAGCTTCGTTTGCGGGCCATTAGTGTGATAGTCGATCACGAGAGTGATCTCATCGGCAGGCTGAAACGGCCGGCCGAGTTCGATCCGAAGCTTCTGTTTCGGCAAGTCCATCTGAAACTTCAGCTCGTTTCCGGATCCCATTTTTACTGAGCTAATCGTCATTTCTCCCGCATCAAGCTCAATCGTCCGCAGGTCCGCCAGCAGCGGTTTGAAAACAAACGTCTCAACCCCATTTAGCTGTTCGTGCTCCCAGTCAAATCGCAGATTGAGTGCGATATGACGAGTGTCGAAGTCATGATCCGGAATGTATTGCGCGGGCGGTAGTGAGCGAGACTGCTGGACGGTCTCAACATTTTTGTCAACAACCGGCAGAGATCTCCCGAACGAAGTCGTCGTTAAGATCAATACAAGTGCCAGCAAGAAAACTGCAAGCTCGCGCCGAAAAAGGCGATGTTTCATCTGACGATTACTCCTGACGCTTAACTGATATTGAAGGAACACGAACCATCAGTTGCCACCTGATTTGGATCGCGAACATTGTGGCACGGAAAACGTTGGCCTGAAAGTGTTGACACGGTTGGCACAGTGTCTTGCCTTAAGCGTTGTGTTCCATCACCGGGAGAGTGTCGCTGAAGTTAAAACCATTGCTTTCTTGACAAAGTTTTTGCACGCGAGCAGAATCGCGCTCGCCCCTTTCTCAAATTATTTCATCCGTTGCTAACTGTTGCTGAAACAGCCACGAAAAAATGACAACTGCCGCCCACTCCCACATGTCCGCCGCTAACTTGAATTTATTGAAACGTGGAAAAGTCCGCGACGTCTACGAAATTGACGACGCGCGCCTTCTGATCGTGGCCACCGATCGCATCTCGGCCTTCGATTGCATCCTGCCTACAGCCATTGACCGCAAGGGAGAAGTGTTAACTTCCCTTTCCAAGTTTTGGTTTGAAAAGCTTGCGCACGTCGTTCCGAACCATTTCATCACCATCCACCAGAATGAAATGCCCGACAGTGTTCAACGCTCACCAGAACTCAAAGGCCGTTCAATGCTCGTGCGGAGTGCTGAAGTATTCCCGGTTGAGTGTGTCGTCAGGGGCTATCTTGTCGGCTCCGGTTGGAAAGACTACCTGCGGACCGGCGAAGTCTGCGGTCACAAGTTGCCGGAGGACCTGCTGGAATCCGCGGAACTGCAAGAGCCAATTTTTACGCCGTCGACTAAAGCAGAACAAGGTCACGACGAAAACATCAGCGAGGCCCAGGTCGAGAACTTGTTGGGTTCGGAGACTACCAACTATCTGCGCGAAACTTCCCTGCGTCTTTACAATGAAGCGCGCAGCTACGCTCGCGGCCGCGGAATAATCATCGCTGACACCAAGTTCGAATTCGGGCGCGATCAAGACGATCAGATAATTCTGGTTGACGAAGCGTTAACTCCGGACTCCTCCAGATTTTGGCCGGCGGAGAACTACACCCCCGGAAAATCGCAAGCTTCATTTGATAAGCAGTTTGTTCGCGACTATCTGGAGACGCTTACCTGGGATAAACAGCCCCCGGCGCCTCCGTTGCCAGCAGAAGTGGCTTCGGCGACGACAGCTCGCTACCTCGAAGCCTATCGCCTTCTAACGGGCGAGGAACTCTGAGATTGTTACTCTGTTTCGACCTGGGATTCCTAGAACATGCGTGCTCGCCTTGAAGCCCTGATTGACGAAATGCTGGACGGCCACATACTCCTGGCCGAGGCAGCGAGCGAATTCGAAAGGCTCTACATCAAGAAGGCCCTCTCGAGAAACAAACAACACCTCTCGAATACAGCCAAAGCCCTGGGCATCCACCGCAACACGATCTCCAAACACGTCACCGGGCAGGTCAAGCTAAAGCGACCCCTTGTCCGAGCCGCCCGCAACGGATCGCGCTAAATCACAATCACATCGGCCAGTTCGGCTGCTTGAGTTGACATTGATTCAGCGGCGAATTATCCTTAGCACTCGTCCGCAGAGAGTGCTAAAGCCGGAAGGTTTTCAGCGGAAGTTCCAATAATAAATACGTAATCTTAACAGGGAAACTGAAAGGAGAACTCCAAAGAATGTCAATCAACATTACACCTCTCCATGACCGCGTCATCGTACGCCGCATCGAAGAGGGAGAACAGGTTCGTGGGGGAATTATCATTCCCGATTCAGCCAAGGAAAAGCCGCAGGAAGGCGAAGTGGTCGCCGTCGGCGAGGGCAAGTACAAGGAAGACGGAACCCGACAGTCGCTCGATGTGAAGACTGGCGACCGCGTTCTGTTCGGCAAGTACAGTGGTTCAGAAATCAAGATTGACGGCGAAGAGCTGATGATCATGCGCGAAGATGAAATCCTCGGCATCATCTCACGCGCCGGAGCAGCCACTGGCAAGAAGGGCGGCAAGTAGTCTTCTTAAGACTCGGCCGTCGTTTTTGTTTCTACATCACATTCCACATCTAAGTAGGAGAGAAGACAGCAATGGCAAAGCAAGTAGTTCATGGCGAGGATTCGCGCGCGGCAATTCTGCGCGGGATCAATCAACTCGCCGACGCAGTGAAGATCACGCTCGGCCCCAAAGGGCGCAACGTGGTAATCGATAAGAAATTTGGTTCTCCGACTATTACCAAAGACGGAGTAACGGTCGCGAAAGAGATCGAACTCAAAGATTCTTTGGAAAACATGGGCGCGCAGATGGTTCGTGAGGTCGCCTCCAAGACTTCGGACGTAGCCGGGGACGGCACAACCACCGCGACCGTGCTGGCGCAGGCAATCTTCCGCGAAGGCGTGAAGACTGTTGCCGCCGGGGCAAACCCGATGGCTCTCAAGCGTGGCATCGACAAAGCTGTTGAGCGTGCGACCGAAGAAATCAAGCGTTTGGCAAAGCCCGTCAAGGGTGATGCGATTGCGCAAGTGGGAACCGTTTCCGCAAACGGCGACTCAACTATCGGCAACATCATTGCCGAAGCGATGAACAAAGTCGGCAAGGATGGCGTCATCACCGTTGAAGAGTCGAAGACAATGGAAACTTCGCTCGAAGTAGTCGAAGGTATGCAGTTTGACCGCGGCTATCTCAGCCCCTACTTCGTAACTGATCCCGAACGCATGGAAGCAGCACTCGAGAATCCGCTCATCCTGATTCACGAAAAGAAAATTAGCTCGATGAAAGACCTGCTGCCCCTGCTCGAGCAGGTGGCGAAGATGGGCAAGCCGATGTTGATTATCGCCGAAGACGTCGAAGGCGAAGCCCTCGCGACTCTGGTGGTCAACAAACTTCGCGGCACGCTGAACATCGCAGCCGTTAAGGCTCCGGGCTTCGGTGATCGTCGCAAGGCAATGCTCGAAGACATCGCGATTCTTACCGGTGGCAAGGTCATCAGCGAGGATCTTGGAATCAAGCTCGAAAACGTGAAGCTCGAAGACCTGGGCAAGGCCAAGAAGATCACGATCGACAAAGACAACACGACGATTGTCGAAGGCAACGGCAAACAGAGCGACATCGAAGGTCGCGTTAAGACCCTGCGCGCTCAGATCGAAGAGACTTCTTCCGACTACGATCGCGAGAAACTGCAAGAGCGTCTGGCGAAACTAGTCGGCGGCGTGGCGGTCATCAAAGTCGGCGCTGCGACTGAGACGGAGATGAAGGAAAAGAAAGCTCGGGTTGAGGATGCAATGCACGCAACGCGCGCGGCCGTCGAAGAAGGTATCGTCCCCGGTGGTGGGGTGGCGCTGGTGCGAGCAGCGAAGGTGCTCGAGAAGTTCCTCATCAACAAGGAAGGCGAAGGCGATCCGGACGAACAGATTGGCGTAAACATCGTGCGCCGCGCGCTCGAAGAGCCGCTGCGTCAGATCGTTCAGAACGCCGGCAAGGAAGGCGCTGTCGTGGTTGAGAAGGTTCGCGCTGATAAGAACGACAGCTACGGCTTCAACGCGCAGAC
>JANLYZ010000394.1:0-2573 GCA_031365905.1 Chloracidobacterium sp.
CTTTGCGTTTTTACTTTTGCGTTGATTATGATGCAAGCGTTCAATCCCAACAGTTCGCGACAAGGTAAAGATGAGTCAATCTCAAACAGCAATTGCAGAGCTTGCTGGTCGTCCCTTGACGACCCTTTCCGAAGAAGAAGAAATGTTTCGTGCCAGCGTTCGCGAGTTTGCCGAAGGTGAACTACGCCCGCGCGTCGCGGAAATGGATGAGAAAGGCAAACTTGATCCTTTGCTCGTCAAACAGTGTTTCGATCTCGGCCTGATGGGCATCGAAACGCCCGAGGAATTTGGCGGCGCCGGCTCGACTTTCTTCACCGCGATTCTGGCAGTTGAAGAGCTCTCGCGCGTTGACGCTTCGGTCGGCGTTTTTGTCGACGTGCAAAACACCCTCGTCAACAACGCCTTCATGCGTTGGGGCAATCAGGAACAGAAAACTAAATACCTGTCGCAACTCGCGAGCGCGAAGGTTGGCGCCTATGCGCTCAGCGAAGCAGGCTCTGGTTCAGACGCGTTTGCGATGCAAACTCGAGCGGTCGATAAAGGCGACCACTTTTTACTGAACGGCCAGAAGCTCTGGATCACGAATGGAAACGAAGCCGAGATTTTCGTGCTCTTCGCTAACGCAAATCCCGAAGCCGGTTATCGTGGTATCACCGCCTTCGTCGTTGAAAAGGGTTTTGAAGGTTTCTCGGTCGGCAAGAAAGAAAACAAGCTTGGCATCCGCGCGTCCTCTACAACCGAGTTGATTCTGGCTGACTGCAAAGTCCCGAAAGAAAATGTGCTGGGCGAAGTTGGCAAGGGCTACAAGACGTCGATTGAAACTTTGAACGAAGGACGCATTGGCATTGGCGCGCAGATGATCGGCATCGCGCGCGGCGCGCTCGACGCGGCCCTTGCCTACACCAGCGAACGACAGCAGTTTGGCAAGTCGATCAATCAGTTTCAGGGCGTGCAGTTTCAAATCGCCGAGATGGCAACTGAGCTCGAGGCCGCGCGCTTGCTGGTCTACAACGCGGCGCGCATGAAAGATGCGGGCATGAACTTCGTGAAGGAAGCGGCGATGGCCAAGCTCTTCTCTTCGCGCGCGGCCGAGCGAATTAGTTCACTGGCAATCGAACTCTACGGCGGTTACGGCTACGTGAAGGATTATCCGGTGGAAAAATTCTGGCGCGACTCGAAGATCGGTGCGATCTACGAAGGAACGTCAAACATGCAGTTGCAGACGATCGCAAAGCTGCTGATTGGGAAATAAGTAATTCTCCGTGCAACCTCAGTGTTCTCTGTGCCTCTGTGGTGGGCATTTGTAATTACCATCCACCACAAAGGCACAGAGGACACAAAGGAAGCACAGAGTTAGTGAGTGAACAATGGCAACTTCCAGAATCGACATCTTCAAGCAAATGCTGGAAAGCGATCCAGTCAACAGCAGTATTCTGTTTGGCCTGGCGAAGGAATATGAGAAGACGGGGCAAACAGCGGAGATGATTGAAACGCTCGAGCGTTACCTGGCGATTTCTGATGATGAAGGCAACGCCTTCGGCATGCTGGCGCGCGCTTATGAGAAGGCGGAGCAACGCGACCACGCCAAAGAAACTTATCAACGCGGCATTGACGCCGCCACGAAGCATGGTCATCCATCGATGGCCGAAGAATATCGAGCGACTCTCGAAAGCGAGTTTTAAGTAGGACAGGCATTCCTGCCTGTCTTCTTTACGGCCGAACGCGAGCATCGACCAAGGTCAAGGAAGAAGGACAGGCAAGTATGCCTGTCCTACGAATATCATGAGTGATCTCAAAGTTCTAAAACTTATCCCCAAGTCAGAAGCCAAAGCGGTGGAAGCGCCTCCGGTAAAAGCTCCCGCAGTTGAAGCTGCGGTCGAGGCTCCCCGCGCTGCGGAACCGAAGCGAGCTCCAAAATTTTCAACTGGACCTGCGCCCGTTACCGTGATTGCTCCCAGACCGGAAACAAAACCGGAGCCGGCAGAAACTGGCGCGCAGACTGCTGCGAAGCCCGCGCGCGATCCCGAGCGCCGGCGTCGACGCGGAAAGAGGCAGGCTGCCGAACCTCGCGAGCGTCCGCGGCTTTCGCGCGAAGAGATGCTTAAGATGTATCGCACCATGTATCTCTCGCGCCGGCTCGACGACAAAGAGATCCAACTCAAGAACCAGAACAAAATTTTCTTTCAGATCAGCGGCGCTGGACATGAAGCAATTCTGGTCGCGGCCGGCATGGCTTTGAAGCCCGGCTATGATTGGTTTTATCCCTACTACCGCGATCGCGCCCTCTGTCTACAGCTCGGCATGACGCCGCTCGAGCAATTACTGTCCGCGGTCGGCGCTGCCGCCGATCCAAATTCCCACGGCCGGCAGATGCCCTCGCATTGGGGCCACACGAAACTGAACATCGTTTCGCAGTCGTCGCCGACCGGCACGCAATTGCTTCAGGCTGTCGGCTGCGCGGAAGCCGGGTATCGTTTCAAGTTGATCAAAGAGCTCAGAAAGCGCGCGTCGAACTTTCGCAGGGACGAAGTGGTTTATGTTTCGCTTGGCGACGGCACCTCGAGCGAAGGCGA
>JANLYZ010000438.1:0-6306 GCA_031365905.1 Chloracidobacterium sp.
ACTTGAAACGGCAAGGTGGTAAAGCTCTTCAATAAGCGCGGTTCATTAAGACGTTGAGCTAACCGAATAGAGTTCAACTCGTACTGAATATCGTCGAGATAAAATTCGGCGCCGGTTGGATTCAACGCTCCATCCACGCCCCAACCAAATCCTCCCAGCACGTAATTCAACGGCACATTAGTTAGGTCAATGCTGAAGCGTTGCCACTGGCTGGTGAGCGTCGGCTTCAGGTGCACTGCTTTCGTGGAATCGGGGAACGGACAAGGTCCGGATAAGGTGGGCGTACATGGATTGTTGACGTTCCCCGTTTGCGGGTTTCGTCCCACTCCACCCATGAAGAAATCTACCACTTCACCGCCGAGCTTGCCGCGAGCCCAGAACGTAACGGCGGTTGCGCCGGTGAGATCAACGCCGGCATTTGGCTCGGTGCCGAAGTTCGGCTGCGGTGTCGGATTGGTTCCGGTCAAAGTGCCGTTCTGAAACACGAAGCCGCCAAACAGATGTCCCGGTGTGGGCGAGAATGAACACTGAATCGAGGTCGCACCTGAGTGTGGATTATCCGTAAATGAGCCGTTGACATTTGCGGCGGTATTGCCATCCTCAAACTTGGTCCAGGCAAAGAAATGATTGCCGGCGGAACTCACGTCCTGGTAAACAGCGAAGCGGTTGTGGAACTGATCCATAACCTGAGCCAGGTACTGAACCGCTAGTTGCGCTGGCGAAAGTGTATTTCGACTTGCCGGGACCTTCTGTTGAACCGAGCGGCTGGGTGTCTGGTGAATTTTGGGGGGCGCGTAAGTGGCTGCCGCGCACAAACCAAATGTGGCGAGAGTGAAAAGAATAACTACAAGCAGGCCAGGACAAGTGCGCTTGGAAGCCATGACTACATCCTCCATGCGTGCGAAGAAGACGAGATCAGGTCATACGGAGACTCGGCTCCTCAACGTTGCTCCAACGGGATCTCCGGCACGAACGACAACTCCAATTTTGTGACTGGTGCTATTGTGGCGGAGGGTGAGTAAGCTGCATTTCCCACTCCCTGAAGGAACTCTAACGTGAGACTGGCGGGACTATTCTCGTCAGCGCGATTCGTGCCGCAGCACGAATTCAAAAGATCACATCAACGGACGTACAACAAGAGCATATAGGGTGCGGCTGCACGCGTCAACGCTAATTAGTTACGGTCCGAAGCGCTGGCCATACTCACCGGAGAGGATGAAGGCTTTGACCATCTCGGCGTTCTGGAAGTTGCCGTTGAACTGGTTGAGCTTGCTGAGCCAGAAATTGTAGCCGGCGAAGTCGAGGTTCGCCTCGGGTGGGTCGTTAGGATTGCGGCGCAGGTAACCAAAGTATTGCATCAAGACAAACGCGCGGTTGAATTCCTGTTGTGTGAAGGTTGAGTTTTCCGCCACACGCCGCAGCACGCGACCACGCGCCGCTGTGTCCGTCGTGTTTGTCGCTGAACCAAACTCGCCAATGACTGAGGTTCGCTCTGAAGCTGAAGGTGTGATACCCGCGTTTAAATAGAGCATGTCAACAAACTGTGCCGGCATCAGCGTCGTCGGATAGGCGGTTGTGAAGCGGGCGCGCGTAACAAAATCCAACGCGAAGGCGACCTTGTTGTTTTCGAGTTGTTGTTCCCAATCGGTTTGCCCAACGACGACACCCTTCCCAATCTGCTGCGTGTCCGGCAGAAATTCGTTGAGTCTCACGGGGACCGGCGCGCCCGGCAGATTGCCGTACGCCGCCTTGTACAGGCGATAGACCAGAAAGCCCGTCTCTTGAAACTCAATCGAAAGGAAGAACGCTGCCGAGACGTTGATCCGTCGCACGTCAATGCACTGTTGGTCCGTTCCGCATGAAGTTATCTGGTTCGTCCAGAAGCCGAAGCCGGGCGGGTCGGGTTCGCGATTCAGAAAATCAATGTAGTGTTGATGAACAAAGAAGTCGGCTGCGCCGATCGCGTTGACGCCGGTAACGCTTTCGTTGTCGGTGATGGTAATGGACGTGGCGCTCGGCGAGCCCAGGCTGACGCCAACGGGATTGCTCAAACTCACGTTGAACGTCTCGTTGCCTTCGCCGTAAGCATCGTCGGTGAGCGGGATGTTGAAGGTCTTAAACGTTTCACCAGCCGCAAAGTTAAGCCTGCCGATCGTCGTGGTGTAATCACAGCGAGAAGACGCGTTGCCATTGACGACGTTGCAGTTACTCGCGGCGGCTATGTCGCTGGTGGCGTAGTCGACACTGGCTGAGTTTGTTGTGTTGCCAATCCGTGTAAAGGTGATCGTGGCGCGTCCGGACGCTTCGCCGGCGAGATAACTGGAACTGCTAAACTGAATACTACTTGTCGACGACGCAGTGGTGAACTGTCCACGAATCTCACCATTAATGAAATTGCTGCTGTGAACATTTATGTAGAGCTGTCCGTTCTTCAGGTTCTGCACATCGGTCGCGGTCGGCGTTATCAGGAAATCAGTGAAACTCCCATTCGGCAATGGGAACAGAATTGCACCGGGCGAACCGGGCGCGGCCGGACCATGAATGTGCGATGCCGTTTCCGCGCTTGAGAGCCCATTGAAGTTTAGTGTGACGCGCGCAGTCTGTTCGTCAGGACTTAACAGAACGGTTGCGGTGCCGGTCGCAGTTGAATTGTTTGGCGGCGTTTCCTGCGCCCCGGTCAGGTTGGCAGTGAACACGGTCGGCTGCTTCCCGGAGATTCGGTAGACGGCGCTATTTGTGTTTGAGACGATATAGAGATCACCGTTCGGTCCGGTCTCGATGTCGGTCGTTATGCCGAAGTCACGACCTATCAGCAGGCTTTCGCTTTCAGTAATATCAAACTTGTCGAGATTGTCGGCGACCAGATCGTTGAGCCGCGAATCCGTGAATGCGAAGTGCTGGCGATCCGGCGTCAGCTTGAAGCGGAATAGAAAACCGCCGGCGAGGAATGTACGCGCCGCGCCGACAAACATGTCGCCTTCAAACTGCGGGCCCAGTCCCCTGCCCTGCACAAAGCCCAGGGGCGACGCGGGAATCGCATACTTCCAACTAAACTCCGGATCGTTGTAATGAGCGCCTGGCAACATGTAAAGACGCGCGAGCGCAGCGGCGGGAGTATCGGCAATTAGAGACGGCGGCCAGCGCAACTGTTGCAAGTCGCCGTTGCCGTAAGTTGTTTCGATCTGCTTAAACTGAGCGACGCGACTGTTCGGACCCATCATCTCAACCCAACCGTTATTCGATCCGGCTGTTACGCGATTCATTTCGTCAAAGGCGTCGTCGCCGTTTTCCTGGTCCCAAAGATTTCCCGACAACGGATCGAAAGCCAGACCGAAGCCATTGCGCACACCGTAGGCGTAAAGCTTTTTAATATTCGCAGCCGCCTGGCCCGTGAGCGGTGTCGAGGCGTTGAAGAATGGATTGTCGGTCGGCGTCGAGCCGTCGTCGTTCAATCGCAGGATGAATCCCGTTAGATGCGCGTCATCCGGCTCCGGACCACCAAACTGATCGTCGGGCACGATTGGCCCAGGGCAGACGCTGGTCGGCCCACACTGGAGGTTCTGCAAAAACCCACGCCGACCATTGTCTCCCATCAAAATGTAGAGCTTGCCGTCGGGACCAAAGCGCAGGATTCCGCCATTATGATTTCCGCGCAGCGGCTGATTCGCGTCAGCTTGGTAAGCGCGTAACTTGATCAGGTTCCGATCGAAAGTCAGCGTCGCACCATTCCAAATGTAGCGGTCAACTCGATTCGACAGCGGCTGAAGTACGTCGGCGAGATTTGTTGAATCAACGCCGGTGCTACTTTCGGTCCAGTAAAGATAGACGTAGGCATTGAGCAGAAAATTGGGATGCAGCGCGATGCCGAGGAGCCCGCGTTCGGAGGCGCTGTTGACGGCGAGATCTAGCGGCGCGGAACTCTGAATTATTCCATTGGTGACGCGCTGAACCTTGCCGGTGTTTTTTTCGAGTACGAAGAAATCATTGCTCCCGATAAACGCCATGCTGGTCGGCTGCGAAAGACCGCTGACAACCGTCTGCACCGAAAGATTGGGATCGAGCAGCGACGGGCCGCTTGCCGCGGCGTTTACGGTTGTTTGAATCGTGGTTGAATTATCGTTGGTGTCTGGATCAGGTTCCGCGGCAACGACACTCGCCGTGTTGGTCAATGGTCCGGGTGTCTGCGGCATCACCGTAATGTTTACGACTTTCACCGTCCCACTTGCTATTGAATTCAAATTGCAGGTAATCGTCGTCGTGCCTGTGCAGGTGGCACCCTGAGGTGGTGTGGCGGAGACAAGCACCGGGCCCGCGGGCAATTGATCAGTGAGACTCACGTTTGTCGCCGGCGAGGGGCCGTTGTTCGTCACGACGATCCGATAGGTCAGGTTCGCGAGCGACGTTGCCGGATTAGGCGAGGCTGTTTTCGTGATTGCGAGGTTCGCGCTGGTGGTTCCCGAAACAAATAATTGCGCACTGCCCGCGTGTTGCAGGTTGCCGCTCGTCGTATCGATGTTCAGCGTGTAGGTGCCGGGAGGCGTTCCGGCCGCGGTCGTCACTGTGAGCGTCGACGACTTCGCAAACGCGTCAGTGATAACAATTGTTGTGGGATTGAAACTCGCGGAAGAATCATTCGAAAAGCCGGACGCGCTCAATGAGATCGTGCCGGTGAAACCGCCAACGGGAGTCGCCGTCACGGTGTATGTCGTGCCGCCTCCGGGCACCACGGTACGCGAACTCGGCAGCACAGAGATTGAGTAGTCCGCCGCGGGAGTTGCGTCGGCAATCTTCGCAACGAAAGCATCCTGTCCTCCGGCGTTAGCAGTTTGTAATGGCGCGGCGGTCGGGAAGTTGGTAGAGGACGTGTAGCCTGTGATGTAAGCGTTGTTGCTTGCGTCAACCGCAATTGGATTTGTGGCCGTTCCCGTCCCCGTACTGCTCTCGACAGAACTACCGCCCAGGTACGTCGAGTAAACCAAGCCGCTGCCCGCCGCGTTGAGCTTCGTAACGAACGCATCAAAGCTTCCGGCACTTGAAATCTGCAACGGTGTTAGCGTGGGAAAATTTGTAGACGCGGTGAAGCCGGTTATATAAGGCGCAGCAGCGGCATTGACTGCGATGCCGGTGCCGCGATCGTCAGCGCTTCCACCCAGGTAGGTCGCGTAGATCTTCGCGCCGGCGCTCGAAACCTTCGCGACAAAAGCATCAAACGATCCACCCAACGCGGGTTGAACCGGACTAAGGACCGGAAAATTGTTCGACGAGGTTTGGCCAACGATGTAGATGTTGCTGGCCGTGTTATCAATCGCAATGCCGTACGCTTTGTCGTCTCCTGTTCCGCCGAGGTATGAACAAAAGAGCAGCGAAGCGGCGCCGTTGCCGTTTGTATCGAATTTCGCGACGAACGCATCAAAGCTGCCGCCGAAGCCATTCTGGAAAGCGTTCTCAGTTGGGAAGTCGCTCGCGCTCGTAAAGCCGTCGATATATGCATTGCCGTTCGTGTCAATGACGACACCGCTGCCGCGATCGGTTCCAGAGCCGCCAAGGTATGTTGAGTAGAGCAATGCCGACCCGGCGGAATTGATCTTCGCAAGGAATGCATCGGTGTCACCGGCGCGCGTCGGCTGGTAGGCGTTAACCGTGGTGGGGAAACCAATTGATTTTGTACCACCGGTCACGTACGCGATTCCGGCTGAGTCAACAGCGACGCTTTGGACCGAATCATTTTCTTCGCCACCAAGAAAGCCCGAATAAGCCAGAGCATTGCCTTGTGCATTCAGCTTGAAGACAACGCCGTCGAAATCGCCGCCACGATAGGTGCTCGCAAACGAACCGGCCGTGGCAGGGAAATTGATCGATGTAGAATCGACGCGACCGACGACGTACGCATTGCCGCTCGAGTCGATAGCGATGCCGTCAGCGCGATCCTGGCCGCTGCCACCGATGTAAGTGGAGTAGATAATGTTTGCACCGGCAGCATCGATCTTCGTCACAAACATGTCGGCCAGTCCGGCATTGACTCCAAACGCAGCGCCTTGCAAAGGAAAATTGCTCGAGCTCGTCGTGCCGGTAATGTAGATATTGTTGCCGCTGTCAAGAGCGATGCTGCTGCCCATGTCGTCGCCCGCTCCACCCAAATAGGTTGAGTAGACCAACGTCGGGTCGATAACCAAAGGCTTAGTTCGATCGTAAGCGCCGACTGCAAACGCGGCCTGCTGCCTGGCGGTTAATACAAATTTCCCGTCAACCCGGCGACGCCGACCATCAATCTCCTGATACATAACCGGCTTCGGCTGCCGCACCTCA
>JANLYZ010000457.1:0-3485 GCA_031365905.1 Chloracidobacterium sp.
AACTTCTGGACGAATCAGATTACTTCCTGCGGGACCGATCAGCAGTGCCTTGAGCTTAGGCACATCAATGTATCAGCAGCCTTCTTTCTCTCGATTGAATTTCAGTCAACCGGCATGCTCGCCTATCTGACGGAGAAGGCGGCCTTCGGCGGGCTGCCGCGCTATGGGCCATTCATGCGCGACGTACAGGCGCTACAAAAAGATTATGTTTTCGGCGCCCCAGGTGCGGGCGCACAGCTTGAAACTAACAAGCAAGCTTTCTTCGACGAGTTTGTCACGCGGCCGGAATTCATTTCCAGATACGCCGGGCTTGCAAATGAAAACTACGTCTCCGCGCTCTTCGGAAATGGCGCCATTAATTCGACCACGGGCGAGTTGTATGTCGCCGAGTTGAACAGTGCAGAGCAGGTGCCACCGAATAGTTCAACTGCGAAAGCTCTCGTGGTTCTGCGCAAGGCTATAAATAATCCGGGACTCTTCGTGAGCCTTTACCCGAAAGACCTTTCAAGCGCGGAGACGCAAGCCCATATCCATGGACCGGCAGACCCGGGGGGGATTGCGCCTGTTGTCGTGACCTTACCTAACGGCCAGATTGTAAGCTTCGAGGCCTCGCTGACCAATTCACAGTTTCAAGATCTGGGCCTGGGAAAGTACTACCTTGATATCCATACCGCCAATTTTCCCAATGGCGAGATCCGCGCCCAGATCCCGAAATCGCTTTTCGTAATTGACATGTTGATTAGGAGTTTGAATGCCGGCATCATCACGCGCGCGCAAGCTCTGCGGCTGATTGCTGAATCAGAGTATTACCGCAGCAACGAACTCAATCGCGCTTTCGTGTTGATGGAATATTTTGGTTACCTGCGAAGAAATCCAAACGATCCACCAGATAACAACCTGAACGGTTATGACTTTTGGCTGAACAAGCTCAATCAGTTCAACGGCAACTTCGTGAATGCCGAAATGGTCAAGGCTTTCATCAAGTCAACTGAATACCGCGGCCGCTTCGGCCCACCATAGACGGAAGGCAGTAAGCAGAAGGCAGAAAGCACTAGACAGCGTAGGTGTACATTTTCTGCCTTCTGCCTTCTGCCTTCTGCCTTCTGCTTTCTGCCTTCCGTCTTCTGCTTTCTGTTAAGCTAACTCGCGAGTGAAACCGTCTCCGCTTAGTCGCACGGAAATATTTCTGCTTGCCATCATTCTGCTGGTGGTTGTCGCTTACTTTGCGCAAGTCGGGAAAAATCCAACGGGCTTCTTCATTGACGAAGCTTCGATCGCTTACAACGCGCACACGATCGCACAACACGGCACGGACGAACACGGCCAAAATTTCCCGCTCTACTTCCGCGCGTTCGGCGAATACAAAAGTCCCGTCTACATCTACGTGCTGGCCGCGCTCTTTCGCATCACCGGGCCAGGCGTTTTCGTTGCTCGACTTCTCAGCGCCATACTCGGGTTATCGGCCGCGATATTTCTTGGCTTGCTCGCCTTCCGCATAACGACGCGGCGCGCTATCGGTCTAATCGTATTCATCGCCGCCGGTCTCACGCCCTGGCTTTTTGAAGTCAGTCGACTGGTCTTTGAAGTGACGTTGCTGCCAACACTGCTGGCGCTCTTCCTTTTGTTGCTCCAGTCCGCTGCGAAACGCGACGAATGGTCGTGGCGCCTCGCGGCTGGGCTCGGGCTGTTGCTGGGGCTGATGGTGTATTCATATTCCGCGGGCCGCCTGCTAGCTCCGCTCTTCGCGCTCGGCCTCGTCTTTTTTTTAACGCGGCGACGCTGGCGAGGCGTCGCACTTACCTGGCTGGTATTTGCTCTGACGCTGGTACCGCTCGCCGTTTTCAGCCTCCGCAATCCCGGCACACTCGGCGAACGCTTCAAGTATGTCACCTACGTTAAGCCCGGAGACTCGCGCACCGAGATCGTCGTGCGGTTTTTTAAAAACTACGCGCACGATTTCAGTCCCCGCAGTTGGCTGGTTGCGGGTGACCCCGAGCCGCGTCATCATCTGCCGGGCATGGGGAGTCTGTTGGTCGGCGTCGTCATTCTCGGATTACTCGGCGCGGTTCTGGTTCTGCTATATCACCGGCGCGAAGCATGGTGGCGCTTTATTCTTTACGGCCTCGCCGTCTCAGCCATCCCCGCTTCGCTCACGCTCGATCATTTTCACACCTTGCGTCTGATCGCACTGCCAATCTTTCTGCTGGTGCTGACGGCGCCCGCAATCGAGTTTCTAAAGGGCGAAGAATCAAGTTTCTCGGGTAGGGGCACGGCATGCCGTGCCCCTACGTTCGGCATTAGAAAAATCGTGCTTGGGGTGCTTATCGTGGCGACGATTGCGCAGAGCGCCGTCTTCCAGTGGCGCTTTCACACCGCGGCGCCGCGCGTTGACGCGTTTGATAGCTATTACCCGCAAGTGCTCGACGCGGCGCTCACGCAATCTGAGCGACCCATTTACCTGTTCGACAAAACGCCGGCGGCTTACATGTATGCTTACTGGTACGCGACGCTGCGCGGCCTCGACTTGAATGACTTCCAACGCGCCACCAAAGACCCGCCGCCGCCAGGAGCCGTGGTCATCAGCCACGAGCTACCCTGCACAAATTGCGAAATGATTTTCGAGCGGGGACAGTTTCGCGTTTACCGGCAGCAGTGAAAAGTGATGAGTGATGAGTGATGAGTGATGAACACAGTCAAGAAGTTCAGAGTTCAAGCTTTAGCTTGCTCTCAAACGGCAGAAGCAACCTGAAGGTTGTACTCTAAACTACTGCCTTCACTCGTCAGTTTTTCTTTAGCTCAGGCAATTCGCGAAACGAAGCGCGCAGGCTACAGAAGAGGTTGAAGCGAATCACCAGCCACAGTGCGATCACGCCATCCATGAAAACAATTTTCTTGCCTTCGGCATAGGTGCGCCCGTAGTAACTTATCGGTACTTCGTAAATCGCTAGTTTCAGTTTCGCTATCTTAGCTACCACTTCCACTTCAAATCCAAAGCCGCTCGAGACAATCGTCATATTGCGAATGATCTCGCCGCGAAAAGCCTTGTAACCGGTTTCGACGTCGGTCATGTTGAGGTTGGTCAGCGCGTTGGAAAGGTAGGTCAGGAATTTGTTGGCGAGGTAGTGATAGAAATAGAGCACGCGCGCTGCTTTGCGAACCAGAAATCGCGAACCGAAAACTACATCAGCGTGCCCTTGTAATATCGGACGAATAACTCCGTAAATCTCCGCCGGATCGTATTCGAGATCGGCGTCTTGCACGATCACTACGTCTCCGGTCGTAAGCGCAAACCCGGTTCTCAGGGCCGCGGTCTTCCCGGCGTTGCGATCGTGACGAGAGACCCGCACTTGCGAATGCGCTTCGGCAAGTTGCCGGGCTTGCTCTCCGGTGCCATCAGTCGAGCAAATAGATCGGCCGCTCCGTTTGCGTTAGGGCTGCGTCAAGGACCTGCGGATAGTAACTATCGAAAGCATCAACGCGTGGCG
>JANLYZ010000482.1:0-6199 GCA_031365905.1 Chloracidobacterium sp.
TCAGCGAGCGTCGCGATGGCCGTGACTAGCTCTTCAAGCTGCACTGGTTTCGGCACAAACATATTGAAGCCCGCGGAGAGCGCGCGCGTACGATCCTCAACGCGCACATAGGAAGTTAGCGCGATAGCCGGGAGATTGTAACCGCTGGCCGCACCAAGTGACCTTACCTTCTGAATCAACGAATAGCCATCTTCACCAGGCATCGCCAAATCCGATACCAAAACGTCCGGATCGTACCACTCCAACATGTCGAGGGCTTCGCTTGCAGAGGCTGCCGTTTGCACTACCGCTTTCGAATCGCCCAACATCACGCGGACCACTTGCAGCGTATCCGGATCGTCATCCACCAGCAGCACCTTTACGGCGTCAAGCGAAGGAAGGGAACTGAAGCGTCCGTTCGCAACCTCGTTTACCCGTAAAGCTCCGCTCACTCTTTTCCCTCGCGCGCTTTGTGGGGCAAGCGGAAGCGTGATGGTAAACATCGCACCTTTTCCGGCGCCCGCGCTGTCGGCTTTGATCGATCCGCCGTGCAGTTCAATCAGATGACGCACGATGGCGAGTCCCAGGCCGAGGCCGCCATGCCGACGCGTCGTGGTACCGTCAGCCTGACGGAAGCGATCGAAGATGAACGGCAGGAAGTCGGGGTCAATGCCCTGGCCGGTATCACTTACCCGGAGCCGCATATCGCTCTTCGCCCGCGCTACCTTGACTTCGATTCGGCCTCCGGAAGGCGTGAACTTGATAGCGTTTGACAACAGGTTCCATACGACCTGCTGCAAGCGGCTGGCATCACCAAAGGTGTGGCGAGCAGAAGGATCAAGAGTCACTTCCAGGTGCAGTTCTTTGGATTCAATCGCCAATTGCACGGAGTCGATCGCGGCGTTGATGACTGACGCAATATCGACCGGCTCACTGTGCAGCCGCAGCTTGCCCGTGATCACCCGGGAGACATCAAGAATGTCTTCGATCAACTGAGCCTGCACCTTGGCATTGCGATCGATCGTTTCCATCGCGCGAATGGTCGTGGCTTCATCCAACCTTCCGCTGCGAAGCAAATGCGACCAGCCAATGATCGCGTTAAGCGGTGTGCGTATCTCGTGGGAAACCGTCGCCAAAAACTCATCCTTCATGCGATTGGCAGTTTCAGCTTCGGCGCGGGCGATTTGTTCACCAGACAATGCAAGGCGCAAACGCTCTTCAACCTGTCGCCGTTCCTTAACCTCAATCTCCAGAGATCTGGCCTTCTGTTGCAGTAGCGCAATTGCACGGAGCCGAGAGTCCTGGTCGTCAATGCCGGCGTAGCTTTCGGCGGGAATCACGCGAGAGTGAACACTGCAAACATTGCTGTGTGGTTCGATAAACTGTTCGCCGCCAAACTCATTCATTGGGTAGGCACAGAAGAGTGAAAATGAGTGGACTTTTTGGAGTTCGTTCCAAAGTTCTTCAAGGTGGATCGCGCCGGCGTGGTTTCCCTCCGACCAAAGCAAGCCCACCATTTCACCAAAAGCCCTGATGCCGGCGCTCCCGTCCGTCACGCTCGTTATCGCGCCACCCAGCACCTCATTGAAGCGTTCGCGATCCGGCGCACCATCAACCATGAACTTCGACAGAGTCTCGGCCGCATCGAGTGAAACATAACGGCCACCCGCGCGTGCGCTGACAACGTCGAGTCCATTGGCCAGCAGCAACTCATCAAGGCCGTCGCGATGCGCTTTCGTTGCCACCACGAGAGCGCCTTCGCCCGAGGTGATCGCTCTTCCGATGAAGCCGCTCAGCGAGTTCAGCAGAAATCCATCCGCTTCGTAGAACTGTACGAAGTGTTCCTTCTCGCTCATCTCCGCCCAATCGGCCCGCGGAGCATGGTTCCACTTAGCGATTTCCGTGAGATCGAGACTGACTATTTCAGGAGCAGGATTGAGGTCACTTGCCATTGGATTCCATTCGAGAGCGACGCTATTGATTAAACTCACTCAGTGTCGGCTAGTCATTCTAGCGATCTTCTGGTCTTGAATCTAGAAGTTAGCCGCTCGGAAGTTGTGATATTTGTGTGTTCGGAGGGTCGAGATCCAGGCGAGAATTCTTTGGCGACGCCAGTCTGAATGAAGCTGATGTGAGTGAATTCAGGCTTTTGCTTTCGTGATTGATGATTTGATAGCAGCCGCACGAAGTCGCCAACAGACCGGCTCGATCGAGTATTTGCAAGCGACCGCGGCTGTAGCGAATCAATTTACGTTTCTGTAAATCACCCGCCGCCAGACTCACGCCCTCTCGCCGAACGCCCAGCATATGCGACAGAAACTCCTGCGTGAGCCGAAACTCCTCGCCGCCCATGCGGTCGTGAGTCATCAATAGCCAGCGAGCCAAACGTGCGTCGACTGAATGAAACTGATTGCAAACTGCCGACTGCGTTACCTGCATTAGCACTGAATGAGCGTAGCGTTGCAGCAAACGTGATAAGGCAATGCCACGGTTGCAAGCCTTGCGAAGCCCGCTTGCCTTCATTTTCATTGCCGAGCCGCCGCCCTGGACCACTGCGCGATTTATTGAAGTGTTGACTCCGAGGAATACGCTCAGGCCTACCATGCCTTCATTGCCAACCATACCCACCTCGAGCGTCGACCGCTCGTTGGTGCCGGCAAGTATAGAGACGATGCCACTGTTCGGGAAATAAACGTCCCTAATCTCGGCATCTGGAATGTAAAGAGTCTCCTCGAAGACTAAGGGAACTTCTTCCATCTGACGCAGCACCGCCTGATAGTCTTTCTTTGGCAGGGCAGCAAGCAGCTGATTTGCAGGTCGTGGACTTTCTGATGGCGACATTGGGCAATACTCCTTGGAATGTTGCGTCGTGAAAGACCGCAAGCGGCACAAGGAGGAGTTTGCGGAAACCGGTCCCGATGTCGGATCGAAAGTTTGGCCGAAAACGACTCTAAAAAATCAAGCCAGTCATCGTTATCAGCGCTTGCGCGTACACCGTCAGCGGCAATTATGAGATTACATGTTTGACGGCCCGCTTCGTGCCACGGCCAAAGTGTCTACCGGCCCGCCCCATGTGCTTGCCAAAGTGTTTGCCACCTCGCAATATGCGTCCATGCCTGACGTTGTGGCCCATGCTGGTCCCGGCCTTTTTCACCTCAGAGCCGCTCTCTTTCATCTGCCCGCCGGAAGTGTTGTTATTGTCCTGGGCAATGCCGCTCAGGGGTATTAACGCCAAAGTTAGTGCCATAGTCGCCATGATCAGCGACTTCATTACTCTTCGCTTCATATTCATCCTTTCACTATGCGCTCCCGCCTAAAGCGAGTCTGTGCGCTGCCACACTTATTCTATTGTTGGGGGGCGGAAGGGGAAGGAAAAGGGGAACTCTACCCGAGCAGGCGATCATACTCGGCTCTGACTACCTGATAGCATTCGCAGGCGCCGCCTTCTAAGCCTTTTCGATTAAGGATGGTCATGTCACCGCGAACGTAGCTGATGTAGCCGGCGGCTTGCAGGCGTTTGGCGGCATGGGTAATACCCTCGCGGCGCACGCCGAGCATGTTGGAAATTAAATCCTGCGTCATGATTAATCGGTTTGATGGCAGGCGGTCGTGACTCAACAGCAGCCAACGGCAAAGTTGCTGATCCACTGAGTGGAGGCGGTTGCAAACAGCCGTTTGCGAAATCTGCGTAATCAAAGCCTGCGTGTAGCGTAAACAAAGATAGTGAAACCGACCGCCGAGCGTGAACTCATCCTTCATGAGTTCTGCCTTCATCTTGAAAGTGTTACCGGCGCTTTGCACTACGGCCCGATTGGGGGTTGTGTCGCCGCCCATGAAGATGGCAATGCCTACCATTCCGTCCTTGCCAACCACGCCGATTTCCGCGCTCGATCCGTTTTCCATTATGTAAAGCAGGGAAATAATCGCAGTAGTCGGAAAGTAGACGTAGTCCATCTTTTCGCCGGATTCATAGATGACCTTACCGAGAGGAAGCGAAACCAGTTGCAAGTTAGGCAGCAGGCGCGCCAGTTCATCAGCGCTAACGCCGGCGAGCAGATGATTTTGAAGGGTTTCTTCTTTGGTAGTTAGGGCATTCATCTGATCAATGTTTGAGGTCGCAGGCGGAAATGCTCTTCAAGGCGAAAAGCATATTTTTCTGGCTGCCCGGAGTTTGTCACTCAAAACAAAGCATCTGCGAGCAGATTCTAGATTATTCATCTATGTGCGTCAACGCACAGACAGCCTTTACAGGCTGGCCCAGAATAGCGACGACTACCACTAAAAGTTTCCCTAATTGAGGTATTTACTATGCCAGCGGAGCCCCTATCCCAAGTGCTCTTCGTTGATGATGACGCCGAAGCCGGCGAAATGTTGAGTCTGTTATTAAAATCGCATGGAGTTGAAGTGACCTGCGCGGAATCGGCCGCTGCGGCCTGGCTGAAGATCAATGCAAGGTGCTTCGACCTCTATCTACTGGATGCCTGGTTACCCGAACTCGACGGTTTTGAATTATGCCGGCAGATTCGCCAGTGCGACTCGGGTACGCCAATTCTTTTTTATTCGGGTGCTGCTTTCGATGCCGACAGGCAGAAGGGGATGAGCGCAGGAGCAAATGCTTACGTGATCAAACCTGACCTTGAGAGTCTCATCGAGACCATGACCGGCTTGCTTGCGACGGCAAGTGCTGATGCCTTAGCTGCTCGTTCGATAAGCAATCCTCCTCCGCTGCAGAGCTGGCTGTCATCTCAATTCTTCGGCCCTAACACTGCAAGCGACTAATTTCAACTCAAACCCGTGACGCCGTGCGTTGTTTGGGTATGTGTGACAGAGCACAGACTCGGCACGATGTGACGCCGAACTATCATCCTTAAGAAACTACCTGCGACGTCGGATTCAGCGCCTCGCCTTGTTTTGTTTCGAGGCTGTTTGTGTAAGACATCTAGGCAGGGGACTTCGGCCACGTACGCGTTGTCATTCAGCGGCATCCTTGGACAGAGTTGGTTTCGGGGGACTCTTGGTTTCGTAGTAAGCCCTGATGGTGAAGCTGGGTGTTGGGTACAACAGTTGCCGTGTTAAGCCACAAAGGAGTATTTATGAAGACAAATAGTACATATAACAGAATTGGCGCGGCGATAGTTTTATGGTCGTCTCTGCTTCTTGTTGGGTTCGGTGTGAGTTCAACAGTTCAGGCGCAGTATCCAAACAATGGAGACGTTCAAGACCGTCGCTATGACCGAAATCAGAATAGGCGTGGCCGAAACTGGGACAACTATGGTAACTACGGCGGCTCTTTTGATCTGCGCCAGACGGCGCTAAATGCGGGCTACAACGAAGGTCTGAAAGACGGCACGGCAGCCCGGCAAAAGAATCGCAACTCAGACTTTTCCAACCAAGGCGCCTATCGTAAGGCGACCAAAGACTACAGTTCGCGGCTCGGCGACCGTGGACTCTATCAACGATATTTTCGTGAGGCTTACGAGACTGGATTTAACGATGGGTTCGATCCTGGTCGGAACGATTACAACAACGGCAACCGAGATTGGAATCGCGGTCGGAATCGTAACGACAACGGCGATTGGAACCGTAACGACAACCGCGATTGGAACCGTGACGACAACACCAATCATGATCGCCGCGGCCGCAACTGGGATCGCTACGACAACTACGGTGGTTCTTACGAACTTCGCCAAACGGCTCTCAATGCCGGCTACAACGAAGGAGTCAAGCAGGGTCGCAACGACCGGAACCGGAACAACAACTCAGACTATCGCAACAACGGCGCTTATCAGAAAGCGACCACTGACTACAGTTCAAAGCTGGGCGATCGTAGCCTATATCAACGCTACTACCGCACCGGATATGAGAACGGCTACTACGATGGCCTCAATGGCAACTAGAAGCCACTTTGAATCCGGAAGTAGTACAAGTTATTCAATAACCAGGGATTTTCTGTCGAGGTGCAAGACAGCAGCGGCAATGAACCCAAGGGCGATGAGTCGCCTACAGCCGGAATCCTTCTTCACGTGCAGCCATCGCCTTGATCTTCTTGAGCTCGGGTCCCTTTATGCCAAAGTAGGTGGCCATCTGGACGATCTGTTTGGGGTCGACGAAGTCTTTGGGGTCTGCACAAAATTTTTCGAGGGTGGGACCAAACTCGCGGCACGTCATGCTCTTCGGAATCTTGAGGCCGAGTCCACATTCACCGTTTTGCCTGTACTGG
>JANLYZ010000496.1:0-10098 GCA_031365905.1 Chloracidobacterium sp.
GTGCTCGACATTCGTGTTTTCAATAAGCCACAGTTTTCGCGTGAAGGCGTTCGCGTTGACAGTCGCGGCTTGATTCGGATGCCTTTGATCCCCGGAGAGATTCAGGCGGCGTGCCACACAGAACAGGAACTTGCGGGCGAAATTACCACTCGCTACCTGGACTATCTCCGAAATCCGCAGGTCGATGTTTTCATCAAGGAGTATCAATCGCAGCCTGTGGCGGTGCTCGGCGCGGTTAGAGTTCCCAGCCGTTTTCAGTTGCAACGGCGGGTGCGTCTGTTGGAACTGCTATCGCATGTGGGTGGGCCAACCGACACTGCCGGCAGAAGCATTCAGATTGTGCACACCGCCATGCCTTCGATTTGCGAAAGCCCAACGCAAGCCGCTAGCGATGCCAACAGCAGCGCACTTGATAATTACAAGCTGAGCGAAACCATGAAGGGTGAGGAACAGGCAAACCCTTACGTTCATCCAGGCGACGTGGTCAGCATTCCGGAAGCCGAACAAGCTTTTGTGGTAGGGAACGTCTTGCACCCAACTGCGATTCCCCTGCGTGAGTCGATTACCGTGTCGCGGGCCATTGCGATGAGTGGCGGCACTTTGCCTGACACCAAGAGCAATCGCGTTCGGATCGTCCGGCAACCGCCGGGCAGCATTGCCAAGACAGAAATCTATGTCGACTTGAAAGCAGTCGATCACCAAAAGGCTGAAGATGTTGTGCTACAGCCTGGTGACATTGTTGATGTGCCAACTTCCGGCAGCAAGCGATTGCTGCGCAGTCTAGTTGGCGCAGTTGTTCCCTCCGTGGCCCAACTGCCGGTGCGCGTGATTCCTTGAATTCTGTTGTGCCGCGGATTGTCGAGTCCGCGGTACATGTTCTGCGAATGCCGCAAAGGGCAAATGCACGTGGCACAGGCTGGACAATCAGCGGAGCGTGTCTAAGAATCAGGTGAAACTATGAAAGAGAAACCCTCTGAACGAGCCAATAAAACTCCGGACGTAACTTCGCAGGAACTCCAGACAGTCTTCGACATCTGGTCCTCCGTAAAAGGGCTTAGCAAACCCAGGGAAGCAGTCCCGCCGCCGCAGTACAGCTACAGTTATGACGGCGAGAGCGAAAGCGAGCAGGGAGCGTATTCGCGCCTCCACGATTATCTGCGCTCGGCGCGAAAGCACGTCTGGTTGATCCTGGGTATTGTGACTGTTGTTACCACTCTAGTGGCCGTCTACATGGCACGGCAGCCGGATGTTTATGAAGCGCGGGCCGGCATCCAGGTCGACTTGGAGGCGACCAATTCGGCGCTTGGCTCCATGAAGAGCAACAGCTTTATTCTCAGTGTGCCCTCACAGGATCCAACTTACTTCAACACTCAGATGCAGATTCTCTCGAGCGCTGGTCTGCTTGGTCGCGTAGTCAAAACACTCGACCTGGAACATAACCGCGCGTTTACGAACCCACAGTCAGCGGAGAGCCGTTCCACCTGGGAAAGTTTGAAGCACATGACTGGACTTGGTGACCGAAAGAGTGAAGCGCAGCAAAGCCGCGCCGTGGAACGCGTGGGCACCGATACACTCGCGCCGCCGACTTCACGTGACGATCTGGTAGAAATCAACCGGCTCTCCCCATACGTAGAAAGCCTGCAGGCTAGATTGTCAGTAAAGCAAATGAGCGACACACGCTTGATTGAGATTCGCTTCAAACATTCCGACCCGCAAGTTTCGGCAAAGATCCTCAACGCCATCGCCGACGCGTTTGTCTATTCGAACCTCGAGCGCAAGACTGAAACGAGCGATAAGGCCGGCGACTTTTTGCAGAAGCGCATTATCGAACTGCAAACTGAAATTCGCAGTAGTGAAGAGCGGCTGATCAACTACGCCAAGAACAACCAGATTATTTCACTCGATCCGAATCAGAATACAGTGGTTGATCGGTTGTCAGGACTGAACAAACAACTCTTGGAAGCAGAAAACGAACGCAAGCTGGCAGAGGCGGCTTTCCGTGCGAGCTTGACTCCGGGCGCTGCCGAGGCGCTCGCTGAAGGTTCGGCTAAACAGGCTCAGGAAGCTGAGACAAAACTGGTTGATCTGAAACAAAAACGCGCCGACCTGCTGGTTGAATACACCGAAAAGGTTCCCGAAGTGCGGGCCATCGATGAACAGATTGCAGCCATGGAGGGGCAGGCCAAAGAATCACGAGCCAAAGCGGTGAATGTCGTAAAAACGAACCTGGAAACGCACTATCGCGAGTCGCTGGCACGCGAGCAGTCGCTCCGGTCCGCATTCGGCAAACAACGATCCGAAACGCTGACGCAAAACGAAGCAGCAGTAAACTATCGAATTATCCAGCAGGAGATTGCGACCAATAAAGACCTGCTTGATGGGTTGCTACAGCGTTCGAAAGAGAACGATGTGATTATGGCTGGAACGCCAAACAACATTCACGTCGTTGACTATGCAACGGTGCCGAAGAGTCCGGTTGGGCCAAAGCGCGCGCAGAGTTTGCTGCTGGCTTCGCTGGTGGCGCTCGTGTTCGGCGTTGCACTTTCGCGCTACCTGGATTATTTGGACGATACGATTCACTCGTCAGACGATGTGGAAAAGATGTTGCGACTGCCAGCCCTGGCGGTCATTCCGGCAATTCGCAATTCGGCGCCACGCCGTTTGTTAACGTCAGTAAGCCTGATGCAACGAAACGGAAATGGCGCCCGCCCGGAGCTCCTGCTTAACACGGATGCCAATTCGCCTTTGGCTGAAGCGTATCGCCACTTGCGTACTTCTATCCTGCTCTCTTCAGCCGGAGGCGCGCCGCAAAGTTTGCTGGTTACGTCAAGCCAACCCTCGGAAGGCAAGACAACTACCGCAGTCAACGCGGCACTAATCCTCGAACAGACGGGCGAGAGCGTGCTCGTCATTGACGCCGATATGCGCCGGCCGCGGCTGCATTCAGTTTTTGATCTCGAAAACAAACGTGGCTTGAGCACCATTCTGGCGAGCAAGATGAGCGACGATGAAATGCTCGAGGTGATTTCGAAACACGAGCCGAGCGGCATAAACGTGCTCACTTCCGGCACTATTCCACCCAACCCCGCCGAACTGCTGGGCTCAGACAGAATGGACGACCTCATCAAAGTGCTGAAGGAGAAGTTTACTTATATCGTGTTTGATTCACCGCCGATTGCTTCGTTCACTGACAGTGTCTTGATCTCCTCGTTTGTTGATGGCGTGATTTTGGTAGTGCACGGCGATCACGCTTCGCGCGCGATTGTGCGCCGCTCGAAACAAGTGCTGGAAGATGTCGGCGCGAAAATCTTCGGCGTCGTTCTGAACAATGTGAGCGTGCGGCCGAGCGATTACTATTATTACAATTACTACGCCGGCCACTACCAGCATAAGCCTGATGAAGACGCGGACATTGCGTTGAATTGAGATCAGCTCGGATTGATTCCAAACGGCCAGTCATTTTCCACTCGTCATTTCCGATGAGATAGCAATCAAGGTTGAGTCCTCCGAGGAAGCCTTGCGGCGCGTAGCGCCGACATGAGTTTAGCCCGGCGTTTCAACGCCAGGGGCGGATCAGCGAAAGTCCTCCACGTCGCGTAGTCGACGCCTTGAAGATTAAGTTCAGCCGTCGCTACGCGACGAAGGTGTGACACAACTGCTTTTCTCCCAGCGTTGAAACGCCGGCTAAATTCAGGTTGCCGCTACGCGGCACAGCAATCAATTGAAAATCATTTACCTCAGCGCCTGTGCGCAACCGGGTGGGGCGGAGAAGAGTCTGCTCGATATGCTCGCGAGCTTGCGCCTGGCCCAACCGGATTGGTCGATGCACCTGGTCGTGTCGGAGAATGGCCCACTCGTGGCGCAAAGTCGTGCGCTCGGTGTATCCACAAGGGTAACTCCGTTTCCACTCGCGCTGTCGCGCCTGGGCGACGCTGCTACTGGCGGACCCGCGGGCCATCAGCAGAGTCGTTGGTCACTTATTGCCGGATTGCTGCGAGCGACGCCGGCGACGCTTGGCTACGTGAGAAAACTCCGTCGCCTGCTGCGCGAGTTGCACCCCGATGTAATTCATTCGAACGGATTCAAAATGCACGTGCTCGCCGTTTGGGCGCGGCCGCGTCGCGTTCCGATCATCTGGCACATTCACGATTACGTTTCCGCGCGCCCGCTGATGGCGCGTCTGCTCCGGCGCTACGCGAAAAGCTGTGCCCTGGCTGTGGCCAATTCCAAAAGCGTTGCTGCCGACGTACAGGCGGTCTGCGGGAGCCGGTTATTAGTGAAGACGATTTACAACGGAATCGATCTGCAAGAGTTTTCACCTGACGGTCCAAAGAGCGACCTGGACGCCTTATCGGGTTTGCCGCCGGTAAATGGCAACACCGTGCGCGTCGGGATGGTGGCGACCTTGGCCCGTTGGAAGGGACACGAAACTTTCTTGCGAGCGATCGCGATGATTCCCCCTTCAATTCCGATTCGCGCGTACATCTCCGGCGATGCTCTGTACCAAACGAATGGTAGTCAACACAGCTTGGCTGAACTCAGGAAGTTGGCCATCGAGCTTGGAGTCGAGCAGCGAGTTGGTTTCACAGGCTTTGTCAAGAATTCCGCTGAGACGATGCGTGCGCTGGATATCCTCGTCCACGCGAGCACTGAGCCGGAGCCGTTTGGGTTGGTGATTGCCGAAGGAATGGCTTGTGGCCGGGCAGTAATTGCGAGCGCCGCCGGCGGCGTGAGAGAACTGCTCAGCGCGGGTGGGAATGGGTTAAGTCATCGACCCGGCGATGCAAACATGCTGGCGGAATGCATTACGCATCTGGCCGCTGACGCTTCAATGCGCAGACGCCTGGGCGTGGCCGCGCGAATAACAGCGGAGCAACGCTTCGACCGCGCTCGGCTGGCGACTGAACTAATACCTCTTTATTACCTGGTTGCGGGAAGAGGGAACTGAATGCGCCTTCTCCACATTCACAGCGGCAACTTGTATGGCGGCGTGGAAACGTTGCTGACGACGCTGGCTCGTCATCACGATCTCTTTCCGGCGCTGGGGTCGCATTTCGCGCTATGTTTTGAAGGACGACTGGGCGACGAATTGCAGCTCGCGGGCGCCGCAGTTTATCCACTTGGCAAGGCGCGCATCAGCCAGCCGCTAACCGTGATGCGTGCCCGCCGCGCGCTCAGCGAGCTCTTGCAGCGCGAGCATTTTGATTTAGCCGTTTGTCATTCGTCCTGGTCGCAAACTATTTTCGGGCCAGTAGTCCGCGCCGCTAATCTCCCTCTAGTCTACTGGCTCCACAATCCAACGGACGGCAAGCATTGGCTCGATCGCTGGGCTCGCAAGACCGCTCCCGATCTCGTGCTGTGCAACAGTGAATTTACCGGAGCGACCGCAAAGAATTTGTATCCGGAAAGACGAAGTGAAGTAGTTTATTGCCCCGTCGCTCCGCCGTCGCACACTTACTCGAAAGCTGATCGCGCCATAACGCGCACCGAGTTGCAAACGCCGCAAGCTGCCGTAGTGATCATTCAAGCGAGCCGAATGGAAGAATGGAAGGGCCAGGCATTGCAGCTCGAAGCGTTGGGAGAGTTGAAAGATTTGCCGGATTGGATTTGCTGGCAAGCGGGCGGCGCGCAACGGCCGAGCGAGCTTCAGTATTTAAATCGCTTGAAGAAAAAGGCCGAGCAACTCCAGATCGCGGATCGCGTTCGGTTCCTGGGCCAGCGATCCGATGTTGAGAAGCTGCTGGCTGCAGCCGACATTTACTGCCAACCGAATACAGGTCCAGAGCCGTTCGGCATTGCATTCATCGAAGCGCTCCACGCCGGATTGCCGGTAGTGACTACTGAAATTGGCGGCGCGCGCGAAATCGTGGACAACAGTTGCGGCCGGCTCGTCAAGCCTCGTGACAAAGACGCGCTGGCGCAGTCTCTGCGGGGGTTGATTCGAGATCAAGTCGGCCGGGTTCGATTCGGAGCTGCCGGACCGGTGCGCGCACGTGCGCTTTGTGACGTGAAAACTCAAATGCAGCTATTGCATGAATGCTTCGCGGAAGTTGTTGCCGAGAATCCCAGGCAAGCGCGATTGGTTGGAGAGTCAGGAAGGCGGGTGCTGGCATGATGGTGCGAGCCAGAAATCTGATAGCGAGCCTGATTCCGCCACCCATGCGGGGCCGGTTGATAGGCCTCGAAATCCGCGTGAAGCAATCCGCTGTCGGCTCGAGGGTGGCGCGGTATTTTGAGCCGCAGCTCATCAAGCCTTACCTGGCCCGACCGCATGAGATTGATATCGAAGTAACCAGCAGCTGCGACGCTGATTGCATCATGTGCCCACGCAAGTCGATCCGGCGGAAAGTTGGCCCGATGGATTTCGATCTCTTCAAGAAGATCGTAGATGAAGCCGTGGCGCTCGACGTTCAGGAGCTTCATCTCAATGGTTACGGCGAGATTTCAGTCTTGAAGCGTTACCGCGAATACATTTCCTACATCCGACAAAAAAGCCGCACGATCAAGATCAACATCAATACCAATGGCATGCGGATGAACGAAGAGATGTGCGCGTTCTACGTTGCCTCCGGAGTGAACACCGTCAACATTACGATTGACGGCGCGACCGCGGAGACATTTGAAAGCATTCGTCGGCATCTGAAGCTTGACGTGGTTGAAGGCAATGTGAAGCGGCTGATTCAAATCCGCAACGAAGCTCGCAAGAAATATCCGCTCGTCACCGTTCACATGATTGGCATGCCGCAGAACGTGCACGAAGTGGACATGTTTTTGGATAAATGGAAAGGCGCGGCTGACTCAGTTGGAATTTCCGGCCTCGTGTCTCGAATCAGCAGCGTTAAGTTTGCAAACATTGACAACCCGCATTGGGAGCAAACGCCCTGCTTCCTGCTTTGGCGACAGATGCCCGTCTGGAGCGACGGCACGGTCGCGATGTGTTGCGACGACTGGGACGGCAGAGCCCCGCAAGGCGATCTCAACACGCAAAGCATCAAGGAGATTTGGACCAGCAGGAAAAGGGACGGACTGCGCAAGGTGCATCTCGCAGGCAAGGCGGCGAAGATTCCGCTATGCGCCGGATGTAAACAACCGCGGCAGGGACCGGTTTGGTTTGATCAAAAAGGACTGGCGAATTGAGGTCGATAGAGATTAACGACGCGGAAGTTCGACGCGCTCCGAGGTGGGTTCCGCTCGCGGCAAAGTTTATCCGCTGCCTGCCAATAGGACGCTATCGCGTAATGCATGGCATCTGCCGAAACCCGCCGCCGGAGTTTCTGATTAGTATGCCCGCGGAAATGGGTGGCTACGATTTCAAGTGCGACCTGCGCGACACCATCTCCCGCGAAGTTTGCTTCACCGGACAATATGAACCCCAGGAAACGGCGCTGGTGCAATCGACTCTGCGACCCGGAATGACGTTTGTCGATGTTGGCGCAAACTGGGGTTACTTCACATTGCTGGCTGCGAATCTGGTTGGCAGAAATGGGCGAGTGCTTAGTCTTGAACCCGATCCCAGACACTTCAAGAGTTTGTCGGCCAACGTGGCGCGAAGTGAATTAAACCAGGTGACGGCGCTACAGATCGCGGCCGCAGATGAAGCCGGCACGTTGAGCTTGGCTGGTTACGACGAGCACGGTGGCAACTTTGGCGTCTCGCGCATCGTTGCCGATTCAAATGACCAGAAGCAACTGTTTCGGGTTGCCGCCAATTCGTTAGACCAGTTACTCGAAGAGCATAGCGTTGCCTCAGTCGATCTGATGAAGATGGACATCGAAGGCGGAGAAGCATTCGCGATAAAGGGTCTGGCAAAGTCGCTCGTGAGTCACCGCGTCAAGCGCTTACTGCTGGAGCTTCACCCCGCCCAAATCGCTGAACATGGAAGCTCCGTGGCAGAAATCGTCAACAGTTTGCAAGCGGCCGGGTATGTAGGCTGGACAATTGATCACTCGCCGATTACTACCCGTCGCATTGCCTATCAGAAATCGCTGCTAGTCGAAGATCTGCTGCGGCCAGTTGACCCGTCCGGATCCTTAGACGCGTGGCCGCATCAACTTTGGTTAGCGCCGTCCCAATCTTTTAACTGATGTCGTCGTCGATCTATCTCTGTCTGCTCGCGTTTACGCTTTGCTACGTCGTCGCTCGCCGTTCGCTCGTCGCTGGCTTGATCGCGACAATAGCGGTCGGCTATCTCTTTGGCATCACTAAAGCCAACCTGCCTGAGACGGGTTCGTATTTTTTGTTTGACTCCGCAGTGCTCGGGTTTTTCGCCGCGCGCTTGTTTCGCCCGATGACTCAAGCCATGAAGTTGCGAGTCGAAGGGTTGCGGGCTTGGATGGAGTTTCTGATCTTCTGGGCCCTGGTATGTTTTTTCATTCCCGCTCAGGATCTGATGATCCGTCTAGTCGGCTTGCGGACCGCCATCTTCTTTCTCCCGTTTCTGCTGATTGGCGCGAGACTGCTGCCGGAAGAGCGCTTTAAGTTAGCGCTGGGTCTGGCCGCCTTGAATCTTTTGGCGCTCGGTTTCGCCGGCGCTGAGTTTATCATCGGCGTTCCGCATTTTTTCCCAGTCAACAAAGCTACTACGATTATTTATTTGAGCAAGGACGTAGTGGGAAACACCGCGTATCGCATTCCTTCGTCATTCGCGAACGCACACGCATTCGCCGGCGCGATGGTGGCGACGATTCCCCTCGTGGCCGGCGCGCTCCTGCGAACAGACAAGCGGCGCGCTCACGCCACTCTCCTTATCCTCGGCCTGGCGGCGGCGATACTCGGGGTGCTCCTTTCCGCCGCGCGGCTTCACTTTGTAGCTCTCGCTCTCATCGTCGTGGTTTTGACGTTCTCGATTCGATCGAAAATAAGCTACGCCCTCGGTTGGCTCGTGATCATCGGAGCGATCGGTTTGTTTGCTTCCAGCGAAGCGCGCCTCCAGCGGTTTACTGATCTTAGGAACGCGGATCTAGTAACTGAACGCGTTGGCTGGAGCGTCAATATGAATTTCTTCGAGTTGGCCGCCAAATATCCTTTTGGCAACGGCCTCGGTGGCGGCGGCTCGAGTATTCCTTACTTTCTGCAAAACCAACTTCAGAATCCGGTGGTCCTGGAAAATGAATATGCCCGCATCATGCTGGAGCAGGGAATTATCGGATTGCTTTTATGGACTGCCTTCATTATCTGGTTGTTTACGCGCGGCAAGGGGGACCCTGACGATCCCTGGAACCAGGGGCGACGATTGGCATGGTGGGGCTGCGTGATATCGTTCGCCAGCGGTGTGGTTGGTATCGGCTTGTTCGTATCCGTGCCGGCGACTTGCCTGCTTTTCATCAACACCGGGTGGGCTGCGGCGCGACAAGGAGTTCCCGCACTTGCTGAAGAGAAAGCCAACGCTCCGCGCACGTCAATGAGATCGAAACTCGCAACCTGAACTGAATCGTGGAGCGGACTGTCTAGTCCGCGCTTGCTGAGACTGAACCGCAGACTAGACAGTCTGCGGCACATCGAGAGATGAGTCGAACTAAACGCTTTGTTCGCGGCGTGGGCTTGGGATACGCCAATCAGGTGCTAACCACGCTCGTCGCCTTTTGGCTGACACCATTCCTGCTGCATCGCATCGGGCAGCACGATTACGGCTTGTGGCTCGTCGGCACGCAGTTGATGTTTTATCTGGCGCTCTTGGATCTTGGCATCGTCGCGCTGCTGCCGCGTGAAACGGCTTACGCCACGGGGCGAGCCGGAAGCATCGAGCAGGCTGAAGACCTGCCAGTCATCATTGGGCAGACGCTGCGCCTGATCATGTGGCAGATGCCGCTAGTTGCGGGTGGGACCCTAGTCGCCTGGTTGTTGTTGCCCGCGGCGTGGCAGGGCCTGCGCAATCCGATCGCGGTTGTCCTCGTAGTCTTCGTTGTAATGTTTCCGCTGCGCATCTTCAACGCTGTGTTGACCGGCTTGCAAGACTTCGCGTTTCAGGGCCGGATCGGTCTCGCCTCCTATGCAGCCGGCGCCGTGGCCACGTTCACATTGGTGTTGTCCGGCTGGGGCCTCTACGCGCTGGCGGTTGGCTGGACCATTCAACAGCTCGTTGTAGCATTGACCGCCTGG
>JANLYZ010000037.1:0-2812 GCA_031365905.1 Chloracidobacterium sp.
CCGAGCCTGCGAAGCTGGCGACAGAAGTCTGACCACCAATTCACCTGTCGCCAGCTACGCAGGCTCATGGTCTGAACTGGTCAGCTTTCCCCAGGCTCGCAAAGCCTCGCCAGGGGCTATCACTCTGGCCGCCAGCTTCGCAGGCTCCGTTAGATCTTTCCGCGTGTTAACCCCAGGCTCGCAAAGCCTCGCCAGGGGCTATCACTCTGGCCGCCAGCTTCGCAGGCTGGTTGACTGGTTCCATCAGACTTGGCTCAGGTGAAATGAGGATTAAGGACAAAACGCATTTGGCTTCCAGTCGCTACCCGATTCCGGTCTTGACTTGCGTTGGTTCAGGCGTAAGAAATTTTTCACCCGCCGTGCGAGGCAGCGTGATAATTCAGTCCAACCGTCATGATTTTCTGTAGCAGTTGATCGTAAGGAAGGCCGCTGTGGGCAGCCGAGTCGGCGAAGTCTTCGCCTGCCGCGATCTGTGGGTTGGGGTTCGCTTCGAGCAGATAAAACTGTCCTTCTTCCGTTAGGCGGTAGTCCAATCGCGCGTAGCCGCTGAGAAAAAGATAGCGATAGATTCGTTTGGAGAGTCGCTCGACAGTTTTGTGTTGTTCGGGGGTGAGTTCTGCCGCGCGCGTCTTCACGCCGACTTTTTCCTGATACGCCGGGTCCCACTTCACCTTGAGAGTGGCAATATTCTCTGAGCCTTCGGGCAACTTTTCCATTACCAACTCCCACGGCGCGTAGGTTTGAATGTTCGTGTTGCCAATCACGCCAACGTAAATCTCGCGTCCCTTTATGTACCGCTCCGCAATCGCCGTAGTCTTGTTTTGCCGGTGGATAAACTCCACGCGCTGCGTGAGTTTTTCATCATCGTGAACTACCGAAGCCTGGGAAATGCCTACCGAACCCTCTTCGCTGATTGACTTCACGAGCAAAGGAAACTTCAAACGCTTCGGGCGCTTCACTTTTCGGTTCATGGGAAAGACCGCAAAGCCGGGAACTTGCAAGCGGTGGTAGGCGAGAATCATTTTCGTTAGCGCTTTGTCGTGAGCCAAGGTCATCCCGCGCGGATTACAGCCCGTGTACGCTTGCCGCATCAGCTCGAGATAACTAACCACGTGCTGATCGTAAAGCGGGTAACCGTGAAACTCCTCGAGCAGGTTGAAGGCGATGTGTGGCTTGTGTTCCATCAACGCGTCGCCAATTACATTCAACTGATTGTAAAGACCGACGGGATAGACTTCGTGACCCATCTTCTTAAGAGTGGAGATGACGTCGTACTCAGTCTTGATCTCAAGCTTCTCCTTGTCGCTTAGTCCGTCCAGCGTGTCAGGAGGCACGAGGTCCTGATGCACGAGGACGATGATGCGCAACTTTTTTTTCGGCTCGAAAATCTTGGGACGTTTCATAACGAACTATAGAGCGATGCGATGATAACCTGAATGCAGCACGTTCATCACCTGAACTGTCAAAACAATCATCACGCGCCGCCGCGCCTCGCGCGCGGGAATCGCGACGCGCAACTTCAAATCCTTGCAGCGGCCGATCATATTTTCGAGCACGTGGTCGATAGTGTACTGGTGGACACCGGTGCCCTCAGCGACGATCTGTCGCAGGTCGCGGCGCACCGAGCGGAGAAAACTCGCCGCGCTTGGTTTGGCACGATGGCGCGGATCGTCGGAGAAGATGCGCAGTAGATCGCGATCGTAATTTGCGGGCCAGTCGAAGTTATACTTCGCGCGTTTGCGCCGGTAGTGTTGGCGCAGCGTCGTCTTTACTTCCGAGATTGGTTCGACTTTGGTGCGCGTGCGGTTGCGCGGTTTCGTTCCTGCCAACTCCTGCATCAGGTCGTCAATGTATTCCAACTTCTGCAGCGCCGGCCAACCTTTGTAACGCCGCCGCCAGCGCGAGCGTGGCGTCAACCAAACGGCAAACGTCTCCGCAAAGTCTTCGGCGGGGTGCGCCTGCGCGTACCACGCGGGCAGATGCAACACAAACTTACGGCTCTTCGGTTTGGGTTTATAAAACTCCGGATAGCGCTCGGCAAATGAGCCGAAGAGTTCGCGCCAGGGACGTTTGAAGTGCAGCCGAAACGCAGTGTCGAGCGCGTGGCCGGCTTCGTGACGCAGGATGCGCAGACACTCAGGATCGGTGCCGCCTTCCACTTCGAGCATCTGTTTGCGCTCGAGTTTCATCAGCCGGGGATGCGCGAGATAAAAAGGAATTGCAATGCCGGGCACGCCGTCAGGCGAGAACCATTCTTCAGACAGCCAGACGTGCGGCTTGAAGCGAATGCCGCGATCGTTTAGTTCGCTGTAGAGGCGCTTGATGTGCGGCTCGAGAAATGAGCCCTTGATCTTGACCGTGAGATCGCAGATGCGCAGATCGAGCAGGTGCTCGTCGCTGAGCCGATGCCAGGGGAAGCGGTAGCTCACGCGGCGACTCCCTTTGCGGAGTTAGTCTCGACACCGCTGGCTGCTGGCGTTAGTTGAAAAAAACAGGAAATTTGGCCGAAATTACGGCAAATTGCGACGGGCATGAGCGCCTGCGGCTTGACGATTCGTGCATCAGGATAAGCGGAGCGGGGTCATTGTAGCGGCGTTCGCGGCTATGCGCTAGCGAGCGTGTTTCCGTAGACCAACGGGCTTACTGGGACCGCGGGCGTCACGCCCGCAACGCACCGTCAGGTGCGAAGGTTTTCGCGCAGCGCGCTCATTGCGGGCGGGAGGCCCGCGGTCCCAGTATCAGCTTCCCGGCATCACGCCGGTCTTTAGCGAAGATGAAGGACAGAGTTTTTCAATTACACACTCGGCGCAGA